>JABEVB010000177.1 GCA_013044165.1 Phycisphaerales bacterium | reverse complement strand
GAATAACATCCGTTTCAAGCGGTGTAGCAACCGGCATGTTGCAATGTGTTCTAATTCCAAAGTCTTTGTTCATGGAAACGTCCTTTCTCAAATAGAAAATGTGTTTGCAATTTCAGAATCCGGCCCGGCAGAAATAAGCGACTCGAACCGTTCGAGTGTACCAAGGTGGATACCGCGCTGGCCTCGATCAAGTTCGTATTTTTCCTGCCGTTGCTGTAATAAAATTGCTTTTGGCCGGTGTATCTGTGCAAAAGCTTCAAGCTCCCGCCGCAAAGTTTCTCCAGTTTCATCAATGGCATTCTTTTCAGAAGCGAGATCAACCGCCTGAATACGCTCAAGTTCTCGCTTGGCGGTAAGTGCTCGCTGAATCAGCTTGGCGTCAATTTGAATGCGGGAAGTTCTGCTCAAAAGTTTAGCCGCTGCCAAAAGTTCCGCGCGTGCCGTTGCATCGAGAGAATCGCCACTTTCGGCCCGCTGGAGCAACCGCCAGTACGTTTCCCATGCGGCCGCGCGTTGCTGAATATCCTCTTGTTCGGCTTGCATCAAAACTGCATCAATGCCCATAAAAAACTCCTTGCCGGTGTCCGGCGTAAAACTCAAAAAAACCGCGCGGCGTTGGTGGTGCAAAAGGATGAAAGCGCCTGCCGCACGGTGGCGATAGCATGTAAGGACTTGCCATCAACCGCATGTATTTTGCCAGCATTGCAATCGTGATACAATTTTGCAACAAAAACAATCTCGAAAACTGCATATATATTGGCATTTAAGCATAAAAATATCTCGCCTTGTAATGACTATGAAACGCTCGCATCGCTAAACTCTTGATCCAACTGGTGCCGCAGTCGCTCGGATCGCTGCCAGCGTCCAGCAGTCGCGGTTTGTGGTGACGGCGCCGGTTGTGCGGGTGGCGTTGGCTCGCTTTGCTGGCGAGTGACAACCCAGCGGTAAAAACAGTTTGCGTCAATTCGGCGGGCGCGGCCGGTTTGGTGGTTATCTGTCAATACTCCGGAGTTTGCCAGGCGGTGGATAAGCACACAATCGGCACCAGAAAGCTTCGCGCAATTTGAAAGCGTCAACCATTGGCCATTATCGTCGGCACTGGCCGGTGGTTCATCGCCCCCACCCGCAGCCGCAACAATCGTTTGAGCCAGCCCGCTTTGCAGGGCAGGTGATAACCGCAACCAGGCGGCCCATAGAGTTTCGCGGTTTAATTCAGTAACATTCATTGTTTCACCCCTGAAAGTTTAGAAAGTTCCGCCCGCAGGCCCGCAGCCCCGGCAATCCGCATGGCAATTACAGCTTTCTGGCGTTCGAGTGCATTAACCCGGTGCCGGTATCGCATTGCATAACGGCGGTTATCGCCGGCCAAGGTTTGTAATTCAGTAGATAGCCGCCTGTAATCCGCCTGCAATTGCTCACAATCCGCCAATTCCCGCTGAATTGCTGCAACCCGATCATCAGCCGGCCTTAATGTCCCTTTGCAGCCATTGATAAAATCGGGACAAACTGGGTTTTCGGTGGTGTCAGCCATTGTTAACCTCGCTTACACATAAACCCCCGTGCCAAAGTTGGCGAGGGGCTTTATCCGTAACGCCAGTCGCGAATAAAACCTTTGGCGCGTTACACATATCGCTTGTGCCAAAGTTGGCACACCCGGTAGCTGTAACTTTAGCCGTGGACGATTCAGCAACGGTGCTACGCTTATCAGTTCCGCCAACTTTGGCGGAAGTGTTACCCGTAACGTCAACCGTGGACGATCCAACAACCACGTTACGCCTACCAGTGGTGGCAAACTTGCCACAAGTGTTAGCCGTAACGCGATAGTGTTTTTGGCGACAAGCATTGCCGCAGAACCGCGCATCATTGCGGTTTGCCTCAAATGCCTTGCCGCAGGTGATACAAGTTTTCCGCCGTGCTGCGATCTCTCTTGCCCGTTGGCGTTGTGCAGCCGCGTAGGCACAGCAGGCCGGCCCGCAGTACTTTCGCCGGTCATCCCGTCGCATTGCCCACGTTTGCCGCCCGCAAACTCGGCATGTAAGTGCCGGCCCGCTGCACCATGAGGGGCGTTCTTTGAATCTGCAGCCATAAGTAGTCAAGTACACTATCGCACCTCCAATTTAGATAAAGTATCGAGTGATGTTTTCGTCTTCACGGCTTCATTAGATGCCGTTTGCGGCGTTGTTTGGCCGTTGGACGGCTGGATACTCGGTTCAATGTTCAGCAACGCACCTGCGGGCGACTGTGCAGGCGATATAGCGGTTATGAGTGTTGCCCGTAGGCGATAAAACCGACCAGCAGCCTTTAGCAACTTCCTGATGCGGACAATGGGCGGTACGGCGTCAGGCATCGGCTCAAGGCGAATTGTCCAAGCTTCAACTGGTGGCCTCGGCGCCCTTGGTGGTGCTGGGAAGCGTAGACTTCGCCGTGTGCTCATGGCTGCACCTCGCAAAGTTCCCATGGAACGCTATTGGTTGTATTAGGCAATACCGGCAACCACAACATATAGTGTTTTTGAATAATTCCAGCCAAAGCGGCTGCCCGTGGTGGTGCTGGAAAGCGAAGCGTGCGTTGATGGTTCATTGCTGGGCCTCCAGCGTCCAATATCTGCTATCCAGCGGCCAGCGGGAAAATGCGATAGCTCCGGTTGTGGGACAAAGGTATCGCTTAACCGGGTCGCTTGTGGTGGAAAGCATGGCGGCAATTTCAGCTTTATGCTGCCGCAACCACGCCAAGGTTTCCGGCGGCAAACGGTTAATGCTGCCGGCCAACTTCACTTTGCCGTCAACGACCTTTGCGGTGATACCCAGGCAGGCTAATTCCATCCGAAAATTAGTTATCGTCAGGCTCATAACTCGACCTCCTCCACTGGTTGCCCAGCGGCAAAATCCCTGTCATCGGCGGGCGGGGGTGGCTGGTCATTATCCGGCTCTGGTGGTGGTGATACCCCGACCGGGGCGGCTGGTGCAGAAGTTGCTTTTTGGGGCGCGCCAACAGCGCCAACGTCCACACAACCTACATTTTGCTCGGTTTTGCGAGGTTTTGTTGGCGCTGGCGCCGGTGGCGCTTGGTGCAACACAAAAACAGCGCTTGGCCTTCCTCCTGAAGGTGTAGGCGTTTGAATGTCCCAATAACCTAGGTGCGCGGCGATCAACTTCTCTAAGGCTGTTTCCGCCTTGGCGGTGGGCCGGTAGAGGCGCGACAACTGGACTAAATCCCTTGCGGTAACACGTCCGCCGAACCGATCCTGTATCATCCTTACCAAAGTATTCTGCTCGGCATCCTCGGCTGATTCGCCAAGCATCGCATAGACTCGCTTGGTTTCAAGGCAGAACCATCGGGTCAACCGTATGCCGTCGCTCATAGACTTCGCATCTACTTCGGTACAATTGGGCTCCCGGCAGACGGCGAAAATCAATGCGAACCGTGCGGCATAAGCTTCTAACTTTGAAAAAGCTGAAGACTCTCGATCGTCGGCAAGTCCTTCTTGCTCCACCGCGTGCGAATTGTAAAAGCTAACCCATAATGTTTTGGCCTCCCCCGACAGAGGGAGCGTTAATGGTTCTTGATATTCTTCACCTTCAGAATCCAGTAAACTCTCAAACTTGAGGTTTAGTAAAGCGTCAAATAAATCCTCGGTCGCTCTCTCAATGTTGGCCGGGACGATAGCCTCGCTCCATCGGCGCGGTGGACTATCTGGCATTGCCAATAACATTCGTGCCGGCAAGCCAGACTCAAAATATTCAGGCCTTAAACACCGCCTGAGAATTGCAGGTTGTATAGTCCCGGCCACACAAACAGCCGCTCGGTCAATGTGGGTTACGCGGCGCCCAGTCTTGCGGTCTACAATCAGGTTGCCAGCCCGGTGCATAGACAAGTAGGCTGGAACGTCCCCACCAGTACCAGAAGTATATCTATCGAAGCCACCAAACCATCCAGCCAACTCATCTTTGTCCACCATCATGCCGCGTGGATTTTGCGATAATAGATCAGCCAGGGCCTCGACGGTGGGGTCGCTCGTGGTGTATCTCCCACATACAGGCGGTTCTGGCTTAGGTTCAGACTCGGCGGCCTTTTCGCGCCGTCGTATAGCGCGACTGTCTTCCCAAGCTTGGACGTTGGCCTCATGTTCTCTTAGCTCGGCTTGATACTTTTTGATTAGACGCTTTTGGCGTGATGTCAGGAATTGCACCGCCTTCTCGTGCGTGGGTGATTTTAGTTTGCCGCTCGGCAAGACGGTAGCTGTCCATAAGACGGGCGGCTCTGCCCATGACGGTTTAAGTGCAATTCTCCTCGTATTCCCGATTGCGGTTGCGGCAGCGGTCAACAGCGGTAACGCGACGGTCTCCGGCGCGCACGGCAGCGCCTCGGCAACCGCCGTGACGTAATCGGCGAGGATAAGCGGCAAGGCGTCGACCGGGAATTGCTCACGTGACTGGTCGTGGTCGGGTGTTGCGTCGGGATGTCGCGGCAGTATACCCATCAGGTCGTGGGTCGCGGATGCCACAACACTATCGAGCGTTGCCTCGTCCGCCGCGCCGGCAATGATGTTTTTGCCGATGTCAGCTGCTTTTCGGCGGCTGGATAATTCGGCAATTCTGGCGGCCCAATATCCGACACTGGTGGCGCTCACAAACTCGCCTGCTATCTCTTGTAGATAGTCGGCTCCGCCGCAGGCTTCGAGCGCGTTGCGTCGCCGCAGTTCAAGGAGTTCAGCGCCCTGCGGTAGACCGGCGAACATCTCACGGCATAAGGCAACGTGTCGCGGCTCGTAAAAATCTTCAGGTCGGCAAACGTCCCGAAACTCACGAATACATTCAGGACGGTTGAAGCCGGCGGCAAGCAAAGCTCGCTCGGTCGCGTCGTCAAACAGCGAGAGTACCTTGTTGTTTACGTCCGCCGCAGGCGAGGCGGTGTTTTGTGGTCGCGGTCTGCCGGTCGTGTGGTGGCCGTTGCTCTGGGTGGGGTCAGGTGATACCATTGTTTTATCCTTTCAATTTTTGGCCGGGTGCTTTTCGACGGGTGCCCGGCCGTGTTTTTATTTTTGCGGCAAACAACCGCTCACGATCCATTGTTCAATTGCGCGGCGATCCCATCGGATAAGTGCGCCCAGCCGCACCGGCTCCGGCAATTTGCCCGCCTGCCACAAGCGCCGGGTGGTCGCTGGACTCACCGCCAGCAGTCGCGATACAGTCCTGATGTCCAGCAACAATGATTCGGTTTGTGGTGTGGTGGTCATCACGGCTGCACCGCCTTTTGCGGGCGGCTCTGATACGTGGACAGTGCGGTCTCGGTGATGCGGATGTGCGGGCCAGCGCGCAATACACGTATGGCGCCGCTACCGATCAGCCGCCGCAGTCGCCGCGGTGAAATGCCAAGGCGTGACGCAGCTTCAGGGATCGTGTAAATGTCTACAGCCATGAGTAGCCCCCGTCAGTGGCCGCACACCATCGCGCGGCTCTGTCCTCTAGGGGCTACTTTTTAGGTGTGAAAACCTACTTTTGGTGTGTACTTTGGTTCATTCCGGCGTCAAATATCCAGTTTTCACCAGAATTTAAAAAATAACAGGTTTGCCCGGTCGTAATCCGCTTATTTAGGTAGGCATGAAGCCCCGGCATCGTCTCTTTTAGGGCGGCCAGGGCGTCGTTAATGCTCTTTGCTACGGCGTTGGACGCTTTCTTGCTCGGTGTCCGCTGCATGGTGCGAGCGCGATCGCCAAACGGTTTAATTTTTAGCAGTTCGTTGGCCAGTTGATTCTGTTCGCTTTTTAATTCGTCAATTTTTTCTGGATTAACCGTGTTGTCTATCTCGACCTGGATCGCCCTAATCTTATTTTCGCACGCAACAACAGCTTGGCTATCAGCCATATTCCCGCCAGCGTCACCCGAAAGTTTTTTAACATTTTCGGCAATGTCAAACCCCATCAACTCCGCAGCGGTTATGCCGCGGTCTTGGTCGGATTGCATCAACCGATGGATTCTCTGCAACCCCACTGAATCCTGCACCCGCAAAGATTCGTTTTCAAATTTCAGTTCCCAAAGGCCGCCAGCTTCACGCCGAAAAATATACTTGCAGGCCACGTCAGCCCCGGCGGCTTGCTCCATGGGTGCCAGCTCTGTCATGAGAGCCAATTCCCACGACCAAAGCGCTCCCTCTACGGCGGCCCAAGTTTCATTAGAAATATCCGAAACAACCATGGCGGCTTCGCAGCGTTGTGCCAAAGCATCAGGCATACCGCCCGCACGCATGGCAGCAAGGTGCCGCTCGGCATAACCCAGGTCTCGCCAAGCGGCCTCAATGCTGGCCTCGCGCCCGATACGCTTCGCGGTCGCCGGGTCTACACGTCCACCTTGCTCCCAAAAGGCGTCGGGCTTATCCGCCTCACGGAAAAGCCGGCGGGCTTCGTTGACGGCATTACAGAACGCGCCTACCAACCGGGCCATTGTTGGATGCGTTTCGGCATTAGCCTCCCCAGCCGGCAATTCCGACCCGGCGGTCGTTTCAATCTCATTGGTTGTGCGCGGTTGCGCCCGATCTGATTGCATTACCATAGTGTCACCTTTGCGTTAGATCGGGTCAGCCGGGGCACGGCGTGCCAAAGGTGTAACACGTCGTGCCCCAGCCGATTCAGCGGTGATCAAGCCGCTTACCCAACGGTTCTATCTTACCGATCCCCTGATTGCTCCATCAACGCCCGGATCGCAGCCGCTTTATCCGTATCATCCAGCGGCAGCGCGAGTATTCCCCTTATTTCAGCGGATAACCCAGTTTTAACACCGGATTTAACACCGATTTTTATAAAAGTATCTCTTTTATTAGGTAATTCGGTGGTGTTCGAATCCTGCCGCGCCCATTTTCCCCATATGCACACTCTGGTATGTGGCCACAAGGCCCTGCAAATATTGAGGGGCGGGGGACATCATTATTGTCAGGTTGTGGCTCCGCGCGAGTCTTTTCGGCACTGCACTGCAGCGCTTTTTACAGCGCGCTGCAAGCCTTGTCTTTTGGCCCGCCCACCGCCCGCTTACAGGCCCCGTCGCTATCAGTACCCATAGCTTAATGGCGGGCGGGGCTAGATCTTCTTCAAAAGGAGTTCGCTTTGACGATCGTTCGTCGGAGATGTCGTGGCCATAGTTAGCTGCCCGCTGCGCCGCGATTCTTTCGTCGCGACAGCCAAGTTTGAAACTCTTCAAAATAAACATAAAAGACCGGTGTTACCAGTAGCGTGAGGAACTGCGAAAAGAGCAACCCGCCCACCACGGCTATGCCCAGCGGGCGGCGGGTGTCGGCATCGGCTCCCGTTCCCAGTGCAATGGGTAGTGTGCCCAGCAGGGCGGCCATGGTCGTCATCATGATCGGACGAAATCGCACGCTGCACGCCTTATAAATAGCTTCTACCGGCGAGGTGCCTTTCGTCCGCTCAGTAATCGCGAAATCAACCATCATGATGCCATTCTTTTTCACCAGACCAATCAACATAATGACGCCTACAAATGCGTAGAGATCCAGACTGTCGTGGCAGGCAATCAGGGCCACCAAAGCCCCCAACCCGGCAAAGGGCAGCGCGGTGAGAATGGTAACTGGATGAATAAAACTTTCATACAAGATTCCCAGCACAATATAAATAACCACAACGGCGATTATCAACAGTTCGCCCATGTTGATAATTGCATCGTTAAACATCTGTGCGGCCCCTTGAAAGTTCGTGATAATCTGCGGAGGCAAAACTGCTTTGGCTGTGGTTTGTATTTCGGAAACGGCGCTGCTTAAGGAATAATTAGATGCCAAATTAAATGAAATCGTAACGGAGGGCAAGATGCCAGTTTGGTTGATGATGAGTGGGCCGCGACTTTTGGTTACTCGTGTGACGGCGTTAAGAGGAATGAGCTTGCCGGTATCGGAGGTGACATACAGAAGGGATAGATCGCGTAGATTCCTTTGGTATGCAGGCTGTACCTCCATAATCACTTCATACTGAGCCTGCGGATCGTAAATGGTTGAAATCTGCTCCTGCCCGTAAGCCAAGCCGAGAGCATCTTCAATGGCCGCATGACTTACCCCCAGCAGTTCCGCGCGGTTGTCATCAGGGATAACGTTAATTTGCGGAGCGTTAATAAGCAGATTGTTATTGACATCCTCCAGGCCCGACAGCTTACGCAGCCTATCGGTTAAAATGGGGGCGTATTTAAACAGGGCCGTTGTGTCTGGAGAGAGCAGGGTAAACTGGTACTGAGCTTTGGTAAGCTGACCATTTACATTAATCGGCGGGATATTTTGTAGAAATGTTTTAATGCCGACAACACGAGCGAACTCCTTGCGAAGCTTCCCCATTAATTGATCGGTGGTGAGAGGCCTTTCGCCAACCGGCTTAAGATGAAAGAACATTTCGCCGCCATTGCTCAGGCCGAAAGGGCCGCCGCCGGCGATAGACATGAAATTTGCCACGTTTGGGTCATTGCCGACCATCTTGCCAAGCGCAAGCTGGCTTCGCACCAGGTTCTGATATGAAACGCCTTCAGCAGCCTGGGTGGCCACCAAAATATGTCCGCTGTCACCCGCGGGAATAAAGCCTTTTGGAATGATGATGAGCAGATGAATCGTCAGATACAGCGCCGCTACCGACAGCAGCAACATCACGATACGGGCTTTAAGAGCCAAGCGCAAGAGCCAAAGGTATATCTGGTGGGACCAGTCAAACAAGCCATCCATTACACGGTAAAGAACATTATGTTTTTGATTGTGGGTGCCTTTTAGCAGTCGGCTGCAGAGCATGGGGGTGAGAGTCAGCGAGATCAGACCTGAAAAGAGAATAGCCGTGGCAAGCGTAATTGCAAACTCATTAAGTAAGCGACCAATGATGCCCTGTAAAAAAATGATGGGAATAAAAACCGCTACAAGCGACAGTGTCATGGACAAAATAGTAAAACTTATTTCTCTCGACGCATGATAGGCGGCCTGCATCGGGGCCTCGCCCATTTCGATATGCCTATGGCAGTTTTCGAGCATGACGACCGCATCGTCCACAATGAAACCGACAGCCAAGGTCACTGCCAACAGCGAGAAATAGTCAATGGTGTAGTGCATTTCGTACATGATGCCAAAAGTGCCGATGATAGCCAGCGGCATGGCGACCACAGGAATAACTGTGGCCCGTATGTTCTTTAAGAAGGCAAAGATGACAAGGGTGACGAGCATGAGAGCCAGCCCCAGAGTAAGCTTTACGTCATAAACGCCTTGGCGAATATCTACCGACTTGTCGTACATGGTGCGAAGTTGCAGCGATGGCGGAAGGCTGGCTTGCAGCTTTGGCAGCAACTTTTCAATGTCGTCTACAATGGCGATGGTGTTGGCATCGGGCTGCTTTTGAATGGCCAGAATAACGGCGGGACTGAATTTGCCGTCAGCGAAATACCACGCCTCCTGTTTATCATTGACAACGCCATTAAGTACTCGTGCGACTTGCTGCAGACGCACCACTGCTCCGGTGGCGGCGTTGCGCTGCACGATCATAGGGCGGTATGAAGAGGCCGTCGTCAACTGGCCTTGAGAATATATTTGGTAAGCTCTTTGGTCGCCCCACAGCACACCGGTTGGCTGATTAACATTGGCATTTTGAATGGTCTGCATGAGTTGGTCTATGCCGATGCCGCGGGCCGCCAGCGCCTTGGGGTTTACCTGAATCCGCACCGCATACGTTTGAGCGCCAAAAACGTTGACGGCCGCCACCCCGTTGACTTCTGAGATGGCATCGCCGAGGAGATTTTCAGCGTAATCGTCAACCGTATACATGGGCAGCGTTTTGGATTGCAGCACAAGCAGGAGGATCGCCTGATCCGCCGGGTTGACCTTTTGGTAGGTTGGAGGGTTGGGCATGTTGTGCGGCAGTTGGCCCCCGGCACGAGAGATGGCCGCTTGTACATCCAGTGCACAGTTATTGATGTTGCGGCTAAGCGCGAAGGTAAGCGTGATGGAGGTAGTGCCAAGTGAGCTTTGACTTGTCATGGCCTGCAGGCCGGCAATCTGCGTAAATTGCTTTTCGAGCGGCGTGGCAACCGACGATGCCATGGTATACGGATTTGCGCCTGGGAGAGCAGCACTGACAACAATTGTTGGACGGCCAACATCCGGCAAATCGCTGACCGGCAGCTTGGTGTAAGCCATAATGCCGAAGATGAGCAGCGTAGCCATCAGCAATGTTGTTGCAATGGGGCGACGAATAAAGATACTGGACAAATGCATGGCTTGTCCTTCGAGCGGGTTGCCGGTGCCGAAGCGGTAGTGGTTGTTTGCGGCGCGCCACCGGACGTGCGAGTCGTCTCGATAGGGCCTATTAAACCATGCTTCACAATAACGACCGGCCCACCGGGCACGACATTGACTTGCCCATTGGTAATCACCACTTCGCCGGGTGAGAGACCTTTAGATATGACGGCCAAGCCATGATATAAAAATGCTTCCTGCACTACCTGTACGACTGCGTTATCGTCCCGCACAACGAACACATAATGTCCAGGTTGCCCCGATTCAACCGCAGATAGCGGCACTACGATAGCGTTATGGTCTATGCCGACCTGCACGGTTGCATCGCAGAACTCTCCCGGCCATAAAACCTCGCGTTTGTTGGCCAGCGTCCCCATCAATTCAATGGTGCCAGTTGTGGCATCTACCGCATTGTTAACAAAGCTCAACACGCCCCGGGCACGAACGGGTGGCGAGCCATGCAGAGCCACCTTTACCGCAGGCTTGGCACCCCGGCGGTAGGCTGCCAAAACCGCTGGCAAGTCATCCTGTGGCAGCGAAAACGCTACATAAACCGGTTGAATCTGATTGATTACCAGAAGAGTGGTGGTGTTCGCTTTTACCGCGGTTCCGGGGTAGGCCAGCAGATTGCCGGCGACGCCATTAAATGGGGCCTTAATGATGCAATAATCGAGGTTGATGCTGGCTGCCTTAAGGTTTGCTTTGGCCGCCTGTACTGCCCTCTGCGCCGCTTCTAGCGAGGCATCTCCATTGGCCACATTGGCCGTCGCTTGATCGAATGTGGACCGATATGCGTCGTACTGCGTAACAGACAATGCACCTCCATCATGACCAAGCTTTTGCGCACGGGCCCAATCGGCGGCAGCATCGGTTAATGCGGCTCGGTAGCCGCTGAGTTTAGCGGCTGCTACCAGCACATTAGCCTTGGCACCAGCCAACGCTGCCTGGGCCAAAGCTACGGCGGCCATATATGGGCGTTTATCGAGTACAAATAGGGGCTGGCCAAGTTTAACCGCGGCTCCGGGCTGTACCAGTGACTGTGCAACCACGCCGTCAACCTGTGGTTGAAGCGCCACCGAGGCAACGCTCTGGATGGACCCAATATTTGAATACTCAATGGGAATATCCATTGCTCGGACAATGGCTACTGAAACAGGGGCTGGAGCCGCCGAGGCCGCCGGTGCGGGCTTTTTGGTGCAACCTGCCAGGGTCAGGAGTACACTGGCTCCGGCAAACGCGAGTACGACCGCAAAGCGTCCTTTGATACCTGAAATCAACCGGTAGCCTTCTCGTAGCCATTTGTGGGGTTGTTTGATCTTGGTATTCGTGGATATACCCTTTCGCCTTCGCGTTGGAAATTGTAGTCGGCGATGGCGGGGCAGTCCAGCCAAACTGGTGCGCCATGGCGAGAGCGTAGTTCATTGCTGCCGTTGAGCCAATGCAATAATCTCTGATAGGAAGATGGCCAAGAGCATGCTAAAATGGCGATGTGGTTTGGCCTTTGGGCTCGACATTGATAAATGGTGCAGCCAGTGAGACTATCACGTGAAATCCGGTTTGGTCTGCATGATTCAACGGTAGTGACAAAATCGCCCAATAGCTTTGCGGGCAATCCACCGCTGTTCGGCATTGCGCCATTTCTCACGTTAATGGCTACAGTGGAGGGGCGCCCCGATGCCAATACCGGCATGCTCATCAACATTAAACAAGTGGATGAGCACCTCCGCAAAATCGTGGCGAATAAACTTCAAAGACACTATATAGATACTGGGCATACACGGCGGCTCTTTTCGGGTGTGGAGGCAATTCAACGACTCCATGCATCTGCCAGAAATCTGTTTTCCCCGCTAAAACTTCAGCGTTTGCGGCTTAGCATAAGTCCGTACCTTTACTATGAGTACCGGCAGGAGGAGGTTCCTTTGATCATCGTGGCGCAACGGTTTGAATTCTCGGCGGCCCATCGCTTGCACTCAAGCAGCATGAGCGAGCAGGAAAATCTTCATACCTTTGGGAAATGCAACAATCCTAATGGCCATGGACATAACTATGAGTTGGAGGTGGCCATTGCACGTGAAGCAGGCACTCCTGCAGAGGCCGGTCTGACCTTGGCTGAACTACAGGAGGTGGTCAATCGCGAGGTTATAAATCGCTTTGATCACAAGAATCTTAATCTAGACTGTGAAGAGTTTGCGTCGCTGAACCCTACCGTCGAAAATATTGCGCAGACCATCTTTGATCGCTTGCAATTAGCTTTGGTCAGCCGAGCGGACCTGCAAAGCGTGAAAGTTTGGGAAACGCCAAAAACCTTCTGCGAAGTATGTTGTTAAAACAGGTAAAGCCATCTATGCCTGCCCCGGCTGCGTTGTTTCCACGTCAATAGCCATGCGGTGCCATTTAAGAGCTTCCTTTTGATTGCGTGATACGCCCAAGCCATTTTCATAGAAGTAAGCAACATCATGCATGGCCGCAAGATCACCCATTTCGGCGGCTTTTATAAGCCACGCCAATGCCTGGAGATAATCCTGTGTGGTACCGCGTCCCATTGCGTATAGGCGGCCAATCGCTCCCATTGCGCCAACATGGCCGTGTGCGGCGGCCTTTTGGTACCACAAAAGCGCAAGATTGAAATTTAAATCAACGCCCCGACCCGTCTCGTAAAATCGGCCCAATTCAAACATGGCATAGCCATGGCCCGCCTCGGCCGCCTTATCAAACCACTCAAAAGCCATGGCATCGTTCTGCAATACCCCGTGTCCCGTGGCATACAGAACTCCAAGGCTCGACATGGCCACGCGGCAGCCGGCTTCGGCGGCACGCGTGTACCAACCCACAGCTCCCGCAATATCTTTGGGGACGCCGTGACCTCTTTCAAATATTCTGCCTAGCGCATACATTGCCGTAATATCGCCGAGCACCGCTGCTCGTTCGTACCACTGGGTTGCCTGTTGAATATCGGCCTCAATGCCGCGGCCCTCTTCATAAAGGTAGCCCAGTGCCGCCATCGCCGTAGCATCGCCGGCAGCGGCGGCTCGTTGAAACCAAGTAAAGGCTTTGCTGGTGTCGCGCGGTACGCCTTTGCCGGCCGCGTAAAAGGCTCCAATGTTTCGCATAGCTGCCGAGCTTCCGGCCGCCGCCGATCTCTGAAACCAAGCCATGGCTTTGACGGTATCCTGACCTACGCCTTTGCCTTGGCTGTAGAGAATGGCAATGCGGTTCATGCTAGTGGGGTCACCCGCGGCTGCTCGTTCGTGGTGCTGCGCCAGCGTTAATTGATCGGCGTAATCAGGAAGGTCCGCCTGAAACACCGACGTTTCAGCATGATCTGGAGAGGCCTGCGGCGCATTCTCGTTGGAGCGAGCGATCAAGGCGGCCAAGCGCCCCTTACGAAGCGTTTGCTCGGTTGTTTCACTGCTGAGCGTGCGCCAACAGTTGCTGCAAACCACATGCTGTTCCCAAAGATGTGGATGTTCAAGCCTGCCTATGGTGCGGGCGCAGTTCTCGCATTGCTCTATCTCCCGGGGTGGCTGATCGGTGTTATTGTCGGCTATTGCGGCGGAATCCATGGGGCTGCCTCCAATGGCACAGTAGAACGTTCACCCTATCTGTGTAAGATTGTATGATGAGAGAAGGGCTTAAACAATGCCCGACTTTTGTATGGAGTTTTTATGAAACACAAACCACTTTCTGGAAGAACGGCTTTGATTACCGGTGCCAGCGCGGGCATAGGATACGCCACCGCAGAAGAACTTGCTTCAATGGGCGCGCGAGTGGTGGTGACGGCGCGGCGCAGTCCATTGCTCCATTCACTTGTGCAAGCCATTGAAGCAAAAAAGGGCGAGGCTAAGGCCTGCGTTCTCGATGCCTCAAACCTCGAACAAATCATGCGGGTCTGGGAGCAATCGGTGGCGTGGGCCGGCAAGTTGGATACTGTGGTAGTTAATGCCGGCCGAGGATTAGCCGGCGGATTGCTGTCCAGCGATGCGTCCCAATGGGAGCAAATATACAAACTTAACGTATTGGGGGCGGCCCATTTGATGCGGCTCGCCGCTGAGCACATGGTACAGAAGGGCGGCGGCGATATTGTGGTCCTCGGATCGGTCTCAGGGATGAATATTTCCCCGTTCAGCGGGTTTTACGGATCGAGTAAATTTGCAATAACGGCGGCCGCCGAGGCACTCCGTCGTGAGGTAGCAGCCAAGTCGGTTCGCGTAACCGTTGTAAAGCCAGGCATTGTCCTAAGCGAATTTCAGGACCAGGCTGGATATGAACCTGGCCTCGCCGAAAATTGGCAGGCAAAGTTCGGAAAACTGCTGGAGCCGCAGGATATAGCTCGAGCGATTGGTTTTGTGGTGTCACAGCCGCCACACGTCCACATAAACGATATTGTGATCAGGCCAACAGGGCAGGACTATCCCTGACGGCTGCGCCCTGACCGATGGTAGGTTCGGGTCAGGACTCCATGGATCGTTCTGGTGTTCCGTTGCAGCGGCCAAATATCATGCGACCGGCGGACGTCTGAACGGCATTGGTAACCAACACCTCCACCTCGGTGCCGATCTTATCGCGGCTGCCCTCAACAACCACCATGGTGCCATCGTCCAGATACCCTACTCCCTGACCGCTGGCTTCACCGGGTTTTACGATGCGAATGCGCATCTTTTCTCCGGGAAGCACTGCTGACTTCACGGCATTGGCCAAGTCATTGATGTTGACGACCGCAACGCCATGCAACCCCGCAACTTTATTGAGGTTATAGTCGTTGGTAATAATGCGAGCCGTTTCTTGTTGTGCCAGCCCAACCAACTTCTGATCCACACCTTCAAATTTATCGCTGTTGGCCAGCACACCATCCCATACATGCAACTCTACACGCGGCATCTCTTGCAGCTTCTTCAGTACTTCCAGGCCTCGTCGGCCTCGTCCCCGCTTAAGCCGGTCGCTGGAATCTGCCACTGCTTGAAGTTCATTGATGACAAACCGTGGAACGACCAGTCGTGATTCAAAGATTCCTGTAGCCGCCACCTCGGCTATTCGACCGTCAATAATTACGCTGGTGTCAAGAATATAGGGCTTGGGACCGCGCATCGCGCGACTGAACTCAACATAGGGAATAATAAACCTGAAGTCGTCCTTGGTCTGGAGAATAAGTGACACACTCAAATAGCATGCGCACAGGCCCAGCAGAAGCTTGCCACCCATGATCACCGGCTGATAAGCCGATCGCGTAGCCCGTTGAAGAAAAACACCGGTAATTTGATCCGCAAGATAAGCTAGCGCCAGCGATATTAATATTCCCACCAGTAGCCCAAAAAACAGCCCAGCCAAAGCCGAAAGGTTTTTTTTGCGTACAAGCACATCTATGGTTATGACTGCAAAAGCCAATAGCACGCCGCCGAGCATAATCAGATAAGGCCCCCAGCCCAGATGCTGCTGGCCATTAAGGGCCCTCGCCAGGTACGCCGAAGCGACTATTCCAACGAGTATAAAAAATACCGCTCGGATCACATTTAATATCACGGCGCACCTGTCCTTTTCGGATCATCATCCGGCCCTGGCAAATCTATACAGTCCATACCGACTTGAAACTGCGCTTATTATACGGCTTAATTGCGTAATTGCCATAAAGTCATAAAGCGGGGGAGGTGGAGCGATATAAGTCGCGGCGGCGCAACGTTCTAAATCTCGACGGGCATGTCGCGCCTATATGCGTCAAACAGAGCCATAAACTCACTGTTAAATACAAAGTTGAACTCCGGAAATCTAGCGCCGGCAAGATTTTGATCTATATGAGAAAACATCATCTCTACTTCGCCAACGGCCAGTTCTCGCGTGCCCGATGCTTCGGTCTGTCGGCTGAAAATCTTACCCTCTACCGCAGCGCCAACCTCGTTGATCTGCAATATCTTTGCTCTGTATATGAGTGTTTCCCCCGGCCGAACCAGACGCACAAAAGTCGCCTTGCCGATTTTTGCCAGTATCACCTTCTCCTGAAAGGTGCGCCAGGCGCCAACGAGTATGCCGGCAGTCTGTGCCATGCCTTCAATCATCAGGGTTGAGGGCATCAGGGCAAAACCGGGGTACAGATCGTGCAAGTGCTCTTCCGCCGCGGTTACATTTTTGATGGCAACAGCTGCTTTGCCATGCTCAAAGGCCTCAAACCTGTCAATCCAAATCCACCGCATCAAAGGCCTTTCTTTTCGTGATCTTTGGGTTTTGGGGGCAGAACAGGTATCTGCCGCCGACTTCGCATAAAAACGCAAGGCTCAAGCGGGGAACACCCATCTTGAACCTTGCGATCTCTTTTATATTAAGACACACCTTCGGTTACAGCAGACCATCTTTTTTGGCAATGTATTTAATCAGGTCCACCACGCGGTTGCTATAGCCCCATTCGTTGTCGTACCAACTAACGAGTTTGAAGAAATGGGGATTAAGCTCAATACCGGCCTTGGCGTCATAAATGCTGGATCGCGAATCGGTGATAAAATCGCTCGACACCACCTCTTCATCTGTGTAACCTAGAATGCCCTTCAGCCGACCTTCGGACTCTTTTTTGATGACCTCGTTGATTGCCGCCAACGACGTATCCTTTTTTGTCCGAACGGTCAGGTCAACCACCGAAACATCGGGCGTCGGCACGCGAAAAGCCATGCCAGTAATCTTGCCCTTGAGTTCGGGAATAACCAAGGTAGCTGCCTTTGCGGCTCCGGTGGCAGCTGGAATCACGTTTTGCCCAGCACCACGCCCACCACGCCAGTCCTTTTTAGACGGGCCATCAACCGTTGGTTGAGTGGCGGTGGCTGCATGTACGGTGGTCATCAGCGCTTCTTCAATGCCGAAATGATCGTTGATTACCTTGGCAAGCGGTGCCAAGCAGTTGGTCGTGCAGCTCGCATTCGACACAATTTTATCCGTTGCGGGGTTAAACTTTTCTTCGTTGACGCCCATAACAAAGGTTGGCGTTTCCTTGTCTTTGGCTGGAGCGGATAAAATTACCCGTTTGGCACCCGCCGTCAGATGTTTGCTGGCTCCGTCCTTATCGGTAAAAAGCCCGGTGGACTCCACCACATAATCAATGTTCATGCTTGTCCAAGGCAAGGTGGCAGGGTCGCGCACGGCCAAGGTCTTTACGAAGTGGCCATTGACCACAATTCCTTCTTCACCCTTTGCCGAAACTTCGCCTTTGAACTTGCCGTGGGTGGAGTCATGCTTCAACAAATATGCCAGGTTATCCGCTGGCACCAAATCGTTAATGGCGACAAATTCAATCTGCGGATCACCGCAGCCAGCCCGAAACACCAAACGACCAATGCGACCGAATCCGTTGATGGCAACTCTTACTTTGCCCATGTTGGGGGATCTCCTATAAGGCTAAACATTTTGCGCATGCCCGCCCTTACAAAACCAGGCGCGGCTCGCGAAATTCATGACCGTGACAATCACGGTTGCCTGTACAGATAATACAAGTATCAGCGCTTGCAGGCAACATTTCTGTCAACCCAGTTGGAAGCACTCCTTGCCATACCCGATGAACACGGTATTGTAGTGAGCAAGAAAGGCGTTGATGCAGTTAAGGTTCGGCGTTCCAACGACCATTTATGCAGCTATACTGGAGAAGTTATGAGCGATCTTTTTAACCTGCGAGAGCGTGTAATTGTCGTAACGGGCGCAACCGGAGCCTTGGCAGGCTCCGCTGCCGATTATCTAGCGAGCCAAGGCGCCTGGGTTGCATATCTTGGGCGCAGCAAAGAAAAACTAAAGGTCGCACTTGAGCGTTGTCGCGCCGCCCATCCAGACTGCCAATGTGAAGGCTATGTTGCCGACGTGCTTGATCGGTCATCACTAGAAAAAGCTCGCGAGCAGATTCTAAAAAAGTGGGGGCATATAGACGCGCTGCTTAACGGTGCGGGAGGCAACATGCCTGGAGCCACCATCTCACCCGACAAGAGCTTTTTTGATTTGGACTTCGAAGCTTTTCGTCAGGTTGTGGATCTTAATCTACACGGCACCGTTTTGCCCTCGCTTATTTTTGGGCAATCTCTGCAGCTTGCGGGGCATGGTGCGATAGTCAATTTTTCGTCCGCTTCGGCGCCCCAGGCGGTTACGCGCGTGGTGGGTTACTCGGCGGCCAAAGCCGGCGTCGAAAATTTTACCCGATGGCTGGCTGTAGACATGGCCCGTCGTACCAAGGGAAAAATTCGCGTTAATGCGGTGCTTCCGGGGTTTTTTCTTGGCGAGCAAAATCGGCGGCTTCTTACGAATGAAGACGGATCGCTCACGCCGCGCGGGCACACCATAACGGCTAAAACACCATTTGGCAGATTCGGTTTGGCATCCGAGCTGCACGGGGCCATTCACTACTTGCTCTCAGATGCATCTGCCTTCGTGACAGGCACTATTTTGTCGGTGGACGGTGGGTTTGGAGCTTTTTCAGGCGTGTAGGTGCCTATCAAGCTGTAATAGCCTTGCGGATAGCGCTCATGAGTTGGTCTACCTTGAAAGGCTTGCAAAGCACTTCGCGCAAACCTTCCTGTGATGCGCGTGTGATGCTATGGGCGGGGTCGTAGCCAAAGCCGGTCATAAGTATCACCGGCGGCGCATGCCCCAGCTTTTGTGCCAGGGTGAAAATCTCATATCCGTTTTTGTGCGGCATTTTGATGTCGGAAATGACCAGATCATACCGCCCTTCGCCGACAAGCAGAGCGCAGGCCTCAGCGCCATCGGCTGCGGCATCAACTACGCACCCACAGCGGGTAAGAATAGCTTGAATAGTTTGTCGAATGGAGGGTTGGTCGTCGGCGACAAGAATCCGCTTATCTCGCAGCATTGGGTCCTGATGGAAACTATCGCTGGACGCGGAATCTATAATTCGCTGTGGGCCGGCCGAGGCAGCGCTTATACCGGCGCGAATTTTATTTACGTTTTGTATCATGCTATCTATAAGTTGCTGCACCTCATCGTTTCCAATGTACTGTTCGCGCAGGGCCGCTGCATCCATCGCAATATCGTTAAGAGGCCCCGCTATTTCGCCGGCAACATCGCGCACCAGCCGACCGCTGGTGGTATATCGCTCGACTATAAGAAGCTGCAGTATATTGAGCGCGATGGCCAGGTAGCGACCGAATATTTCGGCAAACTGCCTATCATCCTCCGTAAAGAATGCATATTCATTTGACTCGATGTTGAAGATGCCTATCGTTTTATCGTGCAGCATGAGTGGGACGGTTAAACTGCTTCTAGCCGAGTTTAAGCCGGCTATATACCGTGGATCGCGGGCGACATCGGGTGCAATGTAGGATCGGCCCGTTGAGGCAACGTAACCACTAATGCCATTGCCGTCCGGCTCACAAAACAGTTCGACATCCGCTGCTTCGGGAGGCATGCCAACATTTATCACCGGTTCCAGTTTGTTGGTCTTGAAGTCCAGCAACCGGATCGAAAAATGATCGAAGTGCATAAGCTGGCGGCAAAATTTGATAATCTTGTCTTCCAGCAACTTTAGACGCTCCATCACGTTTAGTTTGGCGATGGAATCGCCCTCCAGTCGCACCAGTTCACGACCTGCCTTATCTATGGCATCGAGTTTGGCCTGGAGTCGCCGCGTGTTGGTGGCGTCCCAGCAGATGGCAACCACCTGCGTAATAGTCCCAACTCCATTAACGACCGGCGAGCACACCAATTCAAAAAAATGCTTGTCCTCTATGTTGATGGCAAATTTTTTGCAATGACCAGCAGGGAGGGGGGTGGCGGGGGAGTTACCGGCGGCTGCAGGCCGAGCTGCTTCAATGAAGTTCTGCAACGCCTCTTGACACTGTGCGAAAATTCGGCCCTGTATCTCCGGCGGCCATTGCCGCATCCGACGATTGGCCCAGCACACGCGACCATCAGGCGACACCATGCATACGCCTTCGCCAATCGTGTCGAGAATCAGGCTCGATTGCTGCGAAGCTATCGCTCGTTCCATTGGCAAAAAGTCACCGGCCACAGACAGTATCGCGTCGAAGTGGCCACTGCGCAGAGCTTTTAGCGCTTCTTCTATGCTCGCGGCATTAACAGTATCAAATTGACGGTCAAGCAAATCGAGGATTTTTGAGTTGCGCAGTTCCGGCCCTGTTACCACCAACAGCCGGTGCAAAATTGCGGCGTCATTCATGAGCAAGCCCCTGCGGCACATCCTTCGCCACTATAACCTTTTTACGTCGCTAATCAAAGGCACATCAAACCCACACGTCGAGTTGCAACGGTCGTCGCCTGCATTAGTCAAGCCGCAGCAGTATTTAACGGCCTTCAATTTTAATCGGCAGTTACTCGTGTGGAAGAGGCGAGGTACCGCGAGAGTCCTAGAAATCCGGCCATGGAGAGGCTGGCATGAGGCTGATATTTTATAGCGAACAATACTTAATTAACTGTTCGACCTTACCGATAAAACAGGTGTCTTAATATTCTTCAGGTTGTTGTTAGCGAACTGGTTTATGACCATGACTCAGGTTGTTAGTAGCCCAGACCACGATGTATCCGCGGTTCTTGAACGACAGGAACGGCGGAAGGTGGCCGCAGGACTGTATGAACGCGGCGAGGAGGCCCTTTTTGGCATGGGGCATACTGCCAAAGACTTTGACGAAGCTCGTGAATATTTTGAGGATGCGGCCAAGCTTGGATATGGACGGGCGTTTTGGCGACTTGGTTGGATGCGCATGTTGGGTCAGGGGTTGCCTGCCAGTGCACTGGGCGCTACCGCTATTTGGGAGGCTGGAGTCGAACGTCAGGACCGATTCTGCTGGGGCGAGTTGGCTTGTCGCCGCGCCATCGCCGGAGATGCTGGTGGGGCGGTCGTGGCCTGGCAATCATTTTTTCAGTCCACCGAATTATTTGCCGAGGAAGAAGAGATTGACCTCGGTTGGCTCGTTTGTCGGTATTTGGAGTGCTGGAAAGCTTTTCGACTCGAACCATTGATGGTCGAATCCGTGGGATGCTTTGCTACCGAAGCACGTCGCGCCGCCGTTGAAATGATCAGAGGGTATGAAGCGAAACTTGGTCGCGAGCAAGCCGCCCGCGATCCGACGTGGCGACTCGCCACCAACGCCTTGCTGGTTCTTGGTGAACTGTTCAGCGCCAAGCGGGGTAGCTAAGTTTGCAGGAAGGCCCGTTTACCATGGAAAGGTTTTCATCCGAAGTCGCTGCGATTATGCTACTGTGATGAAACGATTGCTGTTATCTCCAACCAACTCGACCATTCGCTGCCTCGCGTGGTGCATTTGCGCCGGATTGTTCATCTTCTTGGCCGGCTGCTCAGGTGGTTCGCCGATTACCATTCGGCCGCTTGCTGCAGCGACACAACGTATTTTTATACCACACCTGGATCGGGCGTTTTATCGCCGATCGCGGTTTGGCACATACTATTTTTATCTAGCTTCCGCGGTCCCGCAGAAGCAGCAGGCGCGGCCCATCCGACAAATTTTATTGATGCGGGTCTTTTGGCGGCCGGTGGGTGGGGAAACATCGCTGTTGCCGACGGCCATCAATGCCACCTTCAGATACATGGTCATTACCCCCACAGGAGCCGGGATGTATGAGGGAGCCGGCTTGGTGCGTCTGCACGACGACCGAGGATCGCATCTTATGCACGCCACCCTGGAAGACGGAGACCTGCGTCTCGTGGCGGCGAGTGGTTATTTTAGAGATGCACTGGGGCCTTCCAGAATTCAAGGAAGTTTCAAGGCGGCTCTATCGGCAGGTGATGAAATTCGCCTGACACTTCTGGCTCGGCGCCAATTCTTTATGCACACACTAAAAACAAGCACCGCCGCGAGGTAGCATGAAGACGCGATATTTTATTACCGGTGGGGCAGGTTTTATTGGTAGTCACCTGACCGAATCGCTTTTGCGCCATGGCCACGAGGTATATATCCTCGACGATGAATCTACCGGCTCGCGCCGTAACCTGCATCATCTCGAATCGTCCCCATCGCTGCATTTTAACGCCGGCTCCATTATGGAAAACACCATGCTGGAAAAGTTGGCAGGAACCTGCCATGTGGTGGTGCATTTGGCTGCGGCGGTTGGCGTTAAGTATGTATTGGATCATCCGCTGCAGAGCATCATGACGAATGTGGTCGGCACAGAGCATGTGCTAAGAGCTTGCCATAAGTATGAAAAGCCGCTGTTTTTGGCGAGCACCAGCGAAGTCTATGGCTTACAAACCAAAGCACCACTGCGCGAGGACGATTTTTGTGTTCTGGGCGCAACGTCCGTCAGCCGGTGGTCGTATGCTTGTTCCAAGGCCTTGGATGAGTTCATGGCCTTGGCCTTTCATCATCAAGGCGCATTTCCGGTAACCATTGGCCGATTTTTTAACACTGTTGGCCCGCGACAGTCGCCTGCGTATGGCATGGTTTTGCCGCGACTGGTAGACCAAGCGCTGACTCATCAACCCATGACGGTGTTTGGTGATGGATCCCAGACTCGGACCTTCACCCATGTAGCCGACGCCGTTGATGCCATACAGCGACTGCTGGAGTCCCCAAGTGCGGCGGGCGAAGTTTACAACATTGGCGGTACGCAGGAGGTTTCAATATTATCTCTGGCCGAAATGGTTCGCCACGCTACACACAGTCGCTCACCGATTCAACTTGTGCCGTACGACCAGGACTACGACCGAAACTTTCAGGATATGCCCAGACGAGTGCCAGATGTCTCGAAGCTTAACAATGCGACCGGTTTTGAACCGAAATATGACCTAATGCAGATTATTGATGATGTCGTGGCAGACCGCCGCCGGCAGCTTTGAGGCAACGATCATCTAGGTTAGATACGCCCAAACCACCCGATTAATGGAATTTATAACGTCCTATAATGTATGTTATGTTAAATTGATCAATGTGGTCGCCGGGAAACCAAGGATGGTATCGCCCGTGCTGCCGATTCTGATCTTTTACCACCTTATCCGTTTGACTGGCCGTAATAAGCATTTGCTCCATGTTTTCTAAAAAAATGCTTCTCTATAAGCGCTTTGCCAATCTCACCTGCTTGTGGATTAAGCTGCAGGGTTTGTAAGCACATCTTTGCTGCATATTCCATCACAATTGCGTTCTCAAGTGCTTTAGCCGGCGATGAACCCCAAGCAAACGGCGCATGGCTTTTTACCAAAATTCCGGGTGTATTAATCGGGTTAATACCGCGAGTTTCGAAGCAGGACGAAATCAGGCGACCCGTATTAAGTTCATAATTTTCTGCGATTTCTTTGGGTGACATATCCTGCGTACACGGGATGCCGCCGTAAAAATTATCGGCGTGTGTGGTTCCCATACATGGAATGTCACATCCCGCCTGGGCAAAGCTTGTAGCAAAATCTGAATGGGTATGCACCACGCCACCGATGTCTTTAAATGCTCTATACAAATGCAAATGTGTGGGTGTATCCGACGATGGCCGTCCTTTGCCCTCAATAACGTCGCCTGACGCAATCTCAATGATAATCATGTCATCAGGCGTCAGATGCTCGTAAGGCACGCCGCTGGGCTTAATTGCCACGACGCCTTCATTACGATCTACTCCGCTTGCATTACCCCAAGTCAGCACCACAAGACCCGCTTCGACCAACGACCTGTTAACTCGGCATACCTCTGCCCGCAAGGACTCAAACCGGCTCATTGGCGCACCTCATCGCGAATGATCAACAGGTTCTTCATAACGCCCGCGATCTCTCCTTCGCCGGCGCCAAATGCGTCGTGCAGCACGCGGTACTGACGATAAAGTCGGTTGTAAACAGCGACGTGGGATGGCTTTGGCTTATACGCTTGTTTTTGAACGCCCGTCATTGATGCGATCGCTTCTGAAAAGTTTGAATGCACCCCGGAAACCACAGCTGCCGCAATAGCGGAACCCAATGCACAGGTTTGACTGCTTCGAGAAATAGAAATGGGGCGCCCCAGCACGTCGGCGTAAATCTGCATGATCAGCGGGTTTTTTGCCGCGATGCCACCGCAGTTAATAACTCGCTCGCAGCGTACGCCATATTCTTCCAGTCGCTCCATGATGACCCGCGAGCCAAAGGCCGTAGCTTCTATAAGGCTCCGATATATCTCGGCTGGAGTTGAATAAAGCGTCAAGCCGAGAATCGCTCCGGTAAGCCGCTGGTCCACGAGCACAGTTCTATTGCCGTTATGCCAGTCCAAGGCCAGAAGGCCGCTTGCTCCAGGTTTAAGTTTGCCCGCAATCCGCGTCAATGACTCATAGGACCCAATGTGTCCTCCCGGAGCGATTCGGTTAACGAACCAGTCAAAGATATCGCCTACGGCCGACTGGCCCGCCTCGAGGCCAAAATAGCCTGGTAGCACTGATTCGGGCACAATGCCGCAAAGGCCCGGAATGTCGGTCAGGCCTTTATCTATTGGAGCTACCATAATATCGCATGTGGAGGTGCCCATGATTTTGACAAGCGTGTTGTCGGAAATTCCAGCTCCAATTGCGCCCAGATGGCAGTCAAACGCGCCAATCGCTACCGGAATGTTTTCGGTAAGGCCAAGTTTTGCCGCCCAGGTTGAAGTTAACCTCCCCGCCATAGCAGACACATTAAAGACTTGGCTGGGAAGACTGCCGCGAACCTTAACAAGACGCGGATCAAGTTTGCCGAGAAATTCGTCATCGGCATAGCCGCCCCACTCGTGGCTGAAAAGAGCCTTATGTCCGGCCGCACATACACCCCGGCGAATTTGTTCTGGCCTTACATTTCCAGTGAGTTGCGCAGGTACAAAGTCGGCCAGTTCCACCCAAGTCGCGGCGGCCTCAAATACTTCCGGACTGGTCCGGGCACAATGCAATATCTTTGCCCAAAACCACTCCGATGAATATCGCCCACCGATTTTTGCCATGTAATGAGGGCGCATCATGCGCCCTAGTTCAGTGATTTCGGCCGCCTCCACATGGCTGGTATGATCCTTCCAAAGCCACGCGAGCGCGGCCCGATTGTTCCTGAACTTCGGCAGCATGACCAGCGGTGTGCCGGCAGTATCAACCGGCATCGGCGTGGAACCAGTTGTGTCCACGCCAATGCCAATGACCCGATCGCGACTGAAGCCACGCGTCTGCAGAGCTTTATTAAGCACGCCCCGAATGGTCCTTTTGATGCCCAGCAGGTAGTCGGCAGGATGTTGCCTGGCAAGATTGGGATTTTTCTTGTCGAGAATCACACCGTAGCGACCGTGCGGATAATCAAAGGATTGCTCGGCCAATTCCCGGCCATTCGCCGCATCTACCAGCAGTGCCCTGACAGAACTGCTGCCGAAGTCCAAACCGATAACGTAATTCGACGACATTGCCGAGTGGTCCTTTACGCTTTGTGTGCGCTATCGCGCTATTCGTTTCTGGATGCGTTACACACCGCCGTGACAATAGGTGTTCCATCCAAGATAGTTGCCCAAAGCATCCTCAAGTGATCCAGCCACCTTGGCTTTTACCGCAGCCACATGGTGTTCAAAGCCATGCTTACAAATGTACTGCAGTAAGCTTTGCAGATTCCTGATGTGAAAGACGCCATAGCCGCCAAACGTATCAAGTTTATCGTCGGTAAACGTTCCTTCTCCGAAATAGGCGCTGATGCCACCCCGCAGGTCGTCGGTAGACACGCGGCAATAGGTAAATGGCCCCGGACTGATGCGGCCCACGATGGTGCCATATGTATTGTCCCGCCCCACCGTGCCGGCAATAATCTCCTGATAATCCATTTTCTGATGCTCAAAGAAGTCCTTAGGCAGGTTGGAGCAGTGAAAAACTACGCCTTTCTCCCGATCACTTCCGTAATTGTTGTTCCAGTCAAGCAGTGCCGCGGGGCTCTGCGCTGCAAGCACCAGGGCGTACATGCCGACCACGCCGGCAATATCTGTCTCGCAGGCGCTGGGCATGAGGCTGTTGGACATCATACTCATGAGCGTGCAGGGCACCACGCCGTAGAACTCCTCCAGTGAAGTCCAGCATTGGATTGCGGTGGCATCGAGCCCGTTTCGTTCCACCCAACGGTCAATCGCCACCCCCAGTTTGGCCATCTTGATCACCGGCAACTGCGGGATGGCACCTGTGTCGGTGTATTGCTGAATGGCGGCAAGCTTCTGCTTAACTGCCGCGTCGGCATCCGACATTTTCGCAGTCCAACCCAAAATTTCCGATAGATCAAGCGTCTCCACCGAGATGCCGCTGTGTTCCAGGAGTTTTTCGCTGTAGCGAACGGTGTTAAATGCACCTGGACGCGCTCCAATTGCGCCAAGTCGGCAGCTTCGCAACTTTCTCACCACCCGGCATGTGCCTGCAAAGCGCTGCAAATCGGCTGCAAACTCGGGGGTATCAGGACTGATTGTATGTGTAGTCGTCAGCGAGTACTTAATGCCGTATTGCCGCAGGTTATTACACACCGACATCTTGCCGCAAAAACTGTCGCGACGATCCTTGATGGTCATCTTGGCACCATCGTCACTGAAGGCATGTATCAGCACCGGTACATTCAAGCCTGACCAGCGTATGGTATTGGCAACTGCCCGCTCGTCGCCAAAATTTGGCAGCGTGACAAGTATGCCGTCAATTTTTCCGGCGTTGGCCTTAAACAGGTCCGCACACTTGCGCGCGTCCGCATGGCTCTCAACCGCTCCATAAGTGGTCGCATCAATCGGCAGCGCCACAACTGAAATGCCCTCGCGGGCGAGCACTTCCAAAATCTCCTTTCGCCCCGATTCACATAAATGAGATGGAAAAAAACCGCGATTGCCAACAATGAGTCCTAAGGTCGCCATTAATACTTTGCTCCAAGACGCTACGGTCCGCCAATCGGACATCGTACGAGACGATGCTACGTTTACTTATAAATAGTGTCAATCATCAATTGCGCAACAGATTGTATCATCTGGCGCAGGAGACGGGCCGCAAAATCCTTCTGGCCACGACTCCAGTTTGCGGGTAAAATTCGTCCAAAGTTGGCCGTTGAAGACTGGAAACGAGTTAAGGGCTTGTCCTTAGCTGCAACTGAGGCTCCATGACGCACCTAGCAAAGCTACTTTCGTTGGCGGCAGCCCTGCCGCTCGGAACATCCTTGCTCTTGTTTGCCGCGCCCGAGCGCTTGCGTCGTGGAGTCCCCTATGTGCCGTTGGCGGCAGTATTTGTTGGCCTTGCTCTTGCTATTCTGTCGCTGGCCTACCAATTAAACCATTCCGTCGCCTCGCCGGTTGGCATCCAATCAATTAGCATGCATTGGCTATCGCCTATAATCGTGTCAGGTGAGCCACATGCAGCCACACCAAGCGGTGTGGAGCCGCTCCAGCAGCTTGGGCGACTCTCGTTCGGCATTGCCACCGATTCCATAGCAGTTATATTTTTTGTACTCATCTTGCTGCTCGGGGTCGCAATCCATATCTTTTCGATGGGCTATTTGCATCCGCAACGTGCGGGACCTCTGCTCTATTCGCTGCTTAGTATGCTTGGCTTCAGCTTGCTGGCCGCTGTGATCTCCAGCAATTTACTGGAAATGATCATCTTGTGGGGCATCGGGGCGCTATGTATTTACCTGATTTGCGAGATTGCGACTCCTCGTGATGCAGCCCGTCGGCTTGGCTCCAGCCACTTTTTTCTGATGTTGCTGCTTGCCGGTCTGTCGGCCGTTGCGGGGTGTGCAATGCTGGCTCTTCACGGTAGCTTCGCAATGCTTGACCTGTTCAATCAGGAGGGGCACAAGTCACTGGGAATTTCGCTTATGCAGTTGGTTCAGACGCCAACTCCCTCGGGCTTGCTGCACTATCACACGCATCATCTGTTCTGGGGTTTTGACTGGCTTAATTGTAGTGGATTGTTGTTTGTGGTGGCGGCAGCCGGACTCTCGGCTCAATTTCCATTTCAGTTCTGGCCAGCGGAGTCGGTTGATGCGCCAGCTCCTTTTAACGCGATTCTTCAGGGGGCGATGGTGTCTGGCTCCGGCGCTTTTTTGCTGGCGCGGGTGTATCCCGTGCTGACGCTTGATGTACGCTTGGTGCTGGCCATCATAGGCTGCACAAGCCTCGTGACGGGGCTGTTGGTAGCCTTGGTGCAAAGCGATCTAAAAAAGGTACTTTGCTGGACTTCCTTAGCCATGAGTGGGTTTACATTTCTATTCTTTGGGGTTGGAGATTACAGCGCGGCTCTGCTTTATGCCCTCATCAACACCGTCGCTTTTGCAGGGTTATTTTTATGTGCCGGCTCCGCTCTTAACTCTACACGCGGCGAGCGCGACCTTCGACGACTTGGCGGCCTGGCCCGACGAATCCCGATCACCGCGGGGCTTTCGTTAATAATTGTGATGGTGTTAACCGGTACCATCTATCTCGCCGGCGGACTTGCAGTTCCGCCCGGGGTTACCGCTCTGTACGACTACGCATCTGCCATGCGACACTATGGTTGGTTGCTCTTCTGGCTTCCGGTGTGCGCCTGGATATTGCTGTCTGTGGTATTGTGGCGATGGTGGTGGCTAATTTTTGGCGGTCAAACTCGCAATCCTGGGGCCGGGGACATCGCCGGTGATTCGGCAAAGCTGACGCTGCCTTTACTTGTGGTGGCAACGTTGGCGGTTTTTATAAGCCATCCTGTTGTGGAAATAAAGACCATTCTCGCTCGGTCTGCACCGGAGGGAATGATCGCACCCATACCCCAGGATGCAGGACATTCGATCGGATTGGCTGTGCTCGCCAACGTGAAATGGGCGTTTGTATTGGGCCCCATTGCGATTATTTCCGTATATGCCGGCGGCTTAGCGCTGGCTGATAAAATCCGACGTTTTCCAGGCGTCAATTTACTCTATATGTGGCTTTATCGAGGCATGTTTTTCAGGGAGCTTGCTGAAACAATTATCGCGGGCGGTGCGGCGCTCGCAGCACGTATGACTTCGTTTGTTGACCGGCTCCTTTTGAGCTGGGTGCTCATGATTATGGCGCTGGGATTTCGGGGCATAGGGCTGATGCTTGCCACCTTGGACGCACGAGTTACGGGGCCAATGACCGATCCGGCGTGCTTGAGCGTCGGCAATCGGGCGCCGCGCGTTCTGGCAACCAAGAAAGACTGGCGTCGCATCGTCCTTGTTATTATGCTCACAGCGCTTATTCTCGGGGCGCTTATGCTCTATGCCCACATGGCGGGCTGGTAAGCGGAGCTGACGGTAGTTGGACTGCCATGCGGCCCGCAGGTTTTGAGGCAAATGACATTGGTTCACTTTTACGGTTCAAGTTCCATTCTGACCTGCTTGATCCTGTTGCCGGTTATTGGCAGCCTCATGCTGCTTCTGGTTCCGAGCGCCAAACTGCGGCTCATTCGGTGGAGCGCATTAACGGTTCTGGTTGGAATGCTGGCCGTCGCCGTCGCCGGGGCATGTTTATTTCGATGGGATATGCCGGTATCGCATGGCGTTTTTCAACTTCAACAGAAATTTCTATGGATTCCGGCGCTGAATATGCATTACTTTGTCGGGGTGGATAATTTATCCATGCCGGCGGTATTGCTCGTCACGCTTTTAGCTTTCATCTCCGGCCTTGCCAGCTTTGGTTTGAGCCAGGAAAGCAAAACCTACTATATTTTGCTGATTCTAACGGCTGGCGCACTTATTGGTGCGCTCGTCTCGCTCGATTTGTTATTGCTTGCCGTTTTTTTGCAAATTTTCACGCTCAGCGGTTACACCGTCGTTAGTTTACTCGGCGGAGCGCGGCGGCACACGGCCGGCCTCAAATTCAACCTCTTTGGCTTCGCAGGGACCTTGGCACTGCTATGCGGAACCTTGGTAATTTCCCACAACACGCGAGGTCTGCCCGGTCTGCCCCAAGGGACCATGGACATCGTTACGCTCACAACACACCCTCAACTCCTTCGGATACTAAACGCTGCCGCAGGCTCGCATATCGGCGCGATTGTATTCTGGCTGCTTCTAACAGGCTTCGCCATACGACTGCCCGGTATCATACTGCACCTCTGGCTTCCCGAAATCAGTGTTGAGTCGCCCGCTCCAATTGCAATGTTGATAATGGCTGGCTCACTGGTGGCCGGTGGATACGGCCTGCTGCGAGTGGTCTATCCATTGTTTTCAGACCAAGCACTTATCTATAGGCCGCTCATCTGTGAATTTGCCGTAATCGGAGTTGTGTATGGTGGACTATGTGCCTTAGCCCAGACCGATATCAAGCGATTAATCGCTTATTGGCTCCTATCGCAAGCCAGTTATGTACTGCTGGGAATTGCTTTGATGAACGCCCTGAGCATCCAAGGTGCGATACTACAGCTTTTTGGCTTGGCCATCGCGACACCGCTTCTGCTATGGGTGGCCCATACTATTGAGCAACGGGCGCATCATACAGATTTATCGCGCCTTGGAGGTTTAGCGGCACAACTACCCGACCTTTTCCGCTTTTCAATCATCGGATTTTTTGCGGCCATGGGTGCGCCCGGCCTTAGTTTATTTTTCGGCCAAGTGCTCATTTTATTTGGCGGGTTTACAGCCGTCAGTAGTGGTGCAGCTGGTTCGCCAGGCATTGCTCCCTGGCAGCACACAGGCCTGCTGGTGCTCGTCATCGCGCTGGCGATGGCGATGGTGACCGCAGGCTACATACTATGGGCCATGGAGCGCATATTCATGGGGCCAGCCCGGCCCGAATTCAATCATTTTATCAGGCTTAGTTTTCAAGAGCGATGTGTTATGCTTTTGCCTGTGATGGGTATTATTGCTTTGGGCATAGCGCCCACCATCGTGGTGCTGACACCCATGCGCCCGGCTATTGAGCAGCTTCTGCGGGCGTTTGCCGGGGCCGGCTGATGACGTATTTAGCAACAGCGACTATCCGGCTTGCGGTGGCGGCAACTCTGTGATGAATTCCTGAAGTTGCGCCGCGCTGGGACTAATGCCCGTGCGGACGTAGAATCCACTGGTTGCCGTGCCCATGCAAAGCGATTCAGCCTGTGACAGCCCCAGCACCTGACCGGCGATAAAGCCGGCGTTGAAGTGATCGCCTGCGCCTGTGCTGATCATGGGCTGCTTCACAAAAGGACCGGCAAACCACGCACAATCATCCGCTGATGCGGCGGCGGCTCCAAACCGCGGATGGATCACCACGGTTCGCAATTTAAGATGCTTCTGTATGCCCACAGCAAGGTTTTCAATATCATGGTCCTTTTCACCGCTGACCGGCAGCCCCAGCGCGCCCGCCACCTGAACTGCCTCCTTAAGATTAAGGCCTAGCACCACGCCCAAGTGTTCCTGCATCTGCTGGAGCATCACCAGAGCGGATTTAAGGTCCTCCCGCGTGCGTTTCTCGGGATCTGCCAGATCAACAAACAGTAATCGCGACCTGGCCGGCGTTTGCAGAATAATCTCGTTAAGCATGCGCGACCATATTTCGTTCATAAAAGGAAGCATCGTCCAATTAACGGTGCCAATGAGCTGGGCCGACGAGACAATATCAGTCAGACGATCACGACCCACCCGCGTCACCACATTATCCCAGGTGATTTCGGTGGTTGGCGTTAGCTTACCCAGCATCAGCTTGCCATCGTCAAATTCCAGTGCGTCGGTATGGCACGCTTCGCCGATGCTTATAACCCGCGAGCGTCCTGCCAACTCGCCAAACACCGGATGTACCTCCGGATATCCCAGGTTGCCGATATAGGTAACGCTCAGGCCGATCGCCGCCAGAGCATTGGCCATGATGGGGCCATTGCCTCCAAGCTTCTGCTGGGCCACCACAAGTTCGTAGTTAGAACTTTGGCCTGACGCAGCCATAATCCGGGCACCAAACTCTCCAATCGTTCGGAGGCGATCATATGACATGGCGGTATGCCTCTTGGCCACCACCTCGATAATTTCATCCACAAAGCCGTCGAAACCGATGACGGCGTTAACGGCCGCCGGCTCAGCTTGGGCGAGCCGTTGCGCCGTGGATTTGCATAATTCCAATCGTGTTGCTGCAGCCATAAATTCCTCAAAAAAAGCACCCCGTGGCAAGCACCCGATGCGTGGCGACCTGCCTCGCAGGTGATGAAAGGATACTCGTTCATGCGCGTTGAGCCAAATTCATCCGCCACTGAACTATTTAAATCTATGCCGCCATCTCGGTCCCAGTTCCCTGACCGTAGTTCGAGAAGCCCTATTCTGCCAGAGCTTTAGCCGATCACCAGTGGGCGATAACGTTGGGCTATCGGCATACGGCGACCAAAACCAAAAGCGCGCGACGTTACCTTTAACCCCGGGGGCATTTGCTTGCGCTTATACTCGTTGGAGTCTACCATTTGAATGACCCGCCGCACCGTCAATTCATCAAAACCCGCAGCAACAATATTTTGGGCTGACTGCTCAAGCTCCACATAGCGCTCAAGGATCGCATCAAGAACTGAATACGGTGGCAGGGAATCCTGGTCCGTTTGATTGGGGCGAAGATCCGCGCTAGGAGCTTTTTTTAGCGAGCTTTCTGGAATTGGGGCCTGCCGCCCTGCTTTCACCCATTGTCGGTTGATTTCATGCGCCAGGGGATAGACCATCGTTTTGGGCACGTCACTGATCACCGCAAGACCACCGCACATATCTCCATAGAGCGTACAATAACCAGTGGCTATTTCGCTCTTATTGCCGGTGGTAAGTAGAAGGTACCCGAATTTATTGGACAGCGCCATGAGAATATTTCCGCGCAGCCGCGCCTGAATGTTTTCTTCCGCAAGCCCGGGTTGCGTTCCCTTGAACAGTCCCTCCAGCGTGTGCTCCATGGCATGATGAACCTCCTCAATAGGTATTACATCCAGCTTTATCGCCAGCGCTGCGGCGAGCTGCCGCGCATCTATAAGGCTTTGTTCACTGCTGTACCGCGAAGGCAGTGCCACTCCCAAAACGCTCTCTCGACCTAATGCTTCAACAGCGATAGCCGCCACCACCGCGGAGTCAATACCGCCTGAAAGCCCGAGAACGACCTTGGCAAAACCGCACTTTTCGGCATAGTCCCGAAGACCCATCACCAGCGCCGCATGCAGCGACTCCATGCCTTGACGGGGTTCAAGCAACTCCTGGCTGGTGTCCCGTGCGGGAAGGTCAAAGGTTACGATATCCTCTTGAAAATCCTTCGCCTGTGCCAACATTCGCCCGTTGGCATCCACCGCCATTGAGTTTCCGTCAAAAATAAGCTCATCATTTGCGCCAACCTGATTGACATATACCACCGGAAGCTTCCAACGCTGGGCCTGATGAGCGATGAGCTTGCGACGAAAGGTGTTTTTTCCCATCACATAAGGCGATGCACTCAGGTTCACCAGCATGTCGGCGCCAGCCTCGGCCATTCGCGCCACCGGATTAACCGGATACAGCTGCCGCGCCACAACCTGTTCGTCGTTCCACAAATCCTCGCAGATGGAAATGCCGATCTTATGATTTTCGAACGGAACGATCTGCAATTGTGGTGCCGGCTCGAAGTAGCGAGTCTCATCAAAAACATCGTAGGTTGGCAAAAGACTTTTATATCCTTTGGCAACAATGGCTCCATCCCGTAAAAATGCCGCTGCGTTGCGAAGTGTTCTGCCCACAGCCGCCGTGTTCTGCTCCACAAAGCCAACCAGCGCCGTAATGCCCACACATTGCCGGGAAATATGATCTACTGCCGCCGCCATCTGCTCCAGTACCACCGGCTTTAGCAGCAAGTCTCTTGGTGGATACCCAATAACCGCTAGTTCAGAAAAGATGACCAGCCCAGCCCCCTGATCCTTGGCCCTTGCAATGGCATGGAGAATGTTTTGCGTATTACCCGCAATATCACCCACGATCGGATTGAGTTGCGCCATTGCAATTCGCATGAAGTTACCCCTGTATTGCACCTGCGGTCGCCTGCACGGGGTGCCAATCAAAGCCCCCGGCATATAGTAGCCGAAAGTGTGAAACTTAATAAACTTGCGCCCATTTATTCACGGGGACTGAATCGCTTCCAGCATCCCCACGCCGTAGCCAATAATATCGCTACGGACTTCTCATGGAAGCCAGACGGCAAATTCCGATATGGCCCCCAAAACCCTGCCCAATCGTGACACTTTCAGCATCACTTGCTATCGTTTTGTCCCCCAGGCTCATGCACTGGCGATGGCATTGCGTGGACAGCACCAACGCCACCAGGCCGGCGGCGCCTAATGAATGACCAAGCCAGCGCTTGTGAGAAAATACCTCCACGGCTGGCCCATAGGCATCACGAATGGCCGCAAGCTCGTATTGGTCGTGGGCGGTACCTGTGGCGTGAGCATGCACGAATGCCGTAGAACCGCTGCCCTTACAGTGGCTCAGACCTCTTCGCAGTGCTTTTGCTTCAGGATCGGTCGCAATAAGATGCGTTGCATCGCCGCCGCTCCAACTCTGCTGCAGGACAACGCGGCTTGCCTCCCCGTGCCCGTTTGCGCTCGGACTGTTTGCAAAGCGCTGCGTGGTCATGCATATTGCGCCTGCGGCTTCACTGATAAAGAATCCGCCGGGCTTTTCGTCCATGGCGGTACAGAATTGGCGACCCTGTTCATCCGTCGGCGCCAGCACACCCAAGTTGGCAAAGCTGCCTTCAAACAGCGGATGACGCGATGCGTCGGCGGCAACTACAATCGCTCTTTTGCACGTGCCACGCTTTAGCTCAGTGGCTGCGCGATGCACAGCTAGCAGCGAACCGGCACAGGCACCAACCGTCGTATGCCGCGGCCCGCCAATACCAATATAGTCGCCGACCCAGCAGGCCATCGCGTCCGGTCCCAGGGCAATCTGCCAAGCCGTCGCGCGATCAAATAATGAAAAATCATGCCCGCTTAATTGCCGCAAAGCCGCGAGCTGAGTCAGCACAGGGCCTTTGCTGGTGGCCGCAAATAGATGCGTGTCTGGCGCAGCTAAGTCCGCCGCAGTCCAGCCGGCATCCCTCACGGCCTCAACCGCAGCCCCCAAGGCAAGGGCAATTGACCGATCCGGCCGCGTCATATCCCACGAGGTAGTCTTTACCAAGTGGCTTTCATGCACCGATGACAAAATGGCTTGCAGTAAATCAGGCAAGCCTTGCACCACGCCGCTATTGGCCAGGCGGCGGCCTGCGATGATGGCACCGAGTACCTCTGCGGGTGATGTGCCCATGGGCGTAACCAGCCCCGATCCCTCAATGTAGATTGTGCTGGTTTCGGCCTCAACCGAACTGCAAATGCTCCCGACGGGCAAATGAGCCCTCCGACTACCCAAGATTATTAATTATGCGTGAGTTGGCAGGGCGGATTCATCCACCGCAACTTCACTCTCATAAACAATAGGAATGTTGAATTTACCGGTATGGCTTACACGCGAAATTCTCGGATGTTCGCTGCTCGGCGCTACCGGCCCGTCCCCGTAAACATCCCAAGACAGCCCGAGATCTCGTACCATCTGATGGTCCATCTCTGGCGTGCGTCCGTAAGTCGTCAGATAATTGCCAATCATGGTGCTGTCGGCTCCGGCAAAGAAAATCCAGCTCTGCAAGTCGCGCAGGCAAACCTCACGCCCCCCCGCAACTTTGAGTTCTACTCCGGGAAATATAAACCGGCACAAACTGATTATCTTCAGGCACTCCATCGGAGCGAGTTTGTCCTGACCCGCCAACGGTGTTCCGGCAATAGCATTGAGAAAGTTAATTGGCATTACGTCTACGCCTAACTCGCGGAGCGTAAATACCATATCCAGCCGATCGTGCCAACTTTCACCCATGCCAAATATCCCGCCCGAGCACAGAGACAAGCCCGCTTGCTTGGCTGTTTTAAGCGTGTTTAGTCGCTCGCTATAAGGGTGGGTTGAAACAATTTCCGGGTAAAAACGTTCACTCGTCTCAAGATTATGGTTCACGCGCCGCACGCCGCTTTGGTATAGAAAACTGGCCGTCTCGGGCGTAAGCGCCCCCAAAGTGGCGCAGGCTCGTGTTTTGCCCTGTTTCGCTATTTTTTGCAGTAGCGGGCCAATCCACATTTCAAGCTCTTGGCGTGTCGGACCGCGACCTGAATTAACAATGCCAAAACTGTCCGCACCCACCATCCCGGCATGCTCGGCTGAATCGAGTATCTGTTGATCAGTCAGTTTGCTCTGGCCTTCTACCGCTGTCTGGTAATGCGACGACTGCGCGCAGAACTTGCAATCTTCAGAACATCCACCAACTTTCGCCGCTACTATCGCACAAAACCGGATCTTGCGACCTTTGAACTCAATGCGTATTTTGTTTGCCCAATAGAACAAGTCCGGCAGGTCATCACCTGTCACTTCAATGAGCTTATGCGCGTCTTGTCGGCCGATAAGTTCGCCTCCAAGGACGCGCTCGGCGATAGATTGAACCTGCTGTAGCAATTTACACTCCCAAGTGGCTGACCGTCGGCCATCGCGACCGCATTATTCTTTACGCAGCCTCATAGCTCTAGCGCAAAGGTTGCGGGTTAAAGCGGCCAAGAAGGTTAACGTAGTTCTCCAGTACGATCTGATTGTTCATCAGCCGATAAAATAGCACAAGTCCATGACGATTATCAATGACCGTAAGTTGGTCCGCGATAGATCGGCTGGGGCTTTCGGTAATAAGCGTATAGTCTCCATTGGTACTTAACATGTCTGCTCTGGCTGGGGTGCTGCCACCCCGCCATGCAAACCATGCGACCGCCAGCACAAGGGCGGAGGTTGTCAAAACCGCTAAGATTAAAGAGTCACGTTTCATGGTGTATTTCCTTCTGATCAATGAGCTACAGTATCATCACTCGCTGCAAGACGGCACAGGCAGCCGCTATAAAATTACTGCCTAGCTCGAATGCGACGAATGGCCTGCGCTATGCTGGTGGCCTGCGTAAACGCTTGAAACTTCGGATCACTCTCCGATGTCAAAACGCCTGACAGCATGCCTTTATCGGCGTCCAAAACCCACAACACGGCATACTGTCCGGTATTGCCGGCGGCAAAGAGAAAGTGTCCGCCACCGCCTACCTGTGCCTTTACTGCCGGCGTCCGCATGCGCGCAGCCAACATGCCCAACAGCGATAGATTGACCGCCACCATTGCTACAATAGCCCATCGTTTCCATTTCATCGGTTTTGCCTCCTTAAAAAAGGACAAAGCTGGCTTCAGCCAGATCACCGTTTGTCAGATTGTAACCGCGGCCTGCGACCATGGCCACTTTTCAGCTTTCGGACTGCTTGCTGCGACGCGCGCTGCGGAACGCCACCAGCACAATCACAAAAAACAGCAATCCCCCCACCAAGTAAGGGGGCATATGCCCGTTTAGCTTGCCTACCTTGGGATACTCGGGAGCTAATTTTTTGATCTGCGCCTGGCACACGCCTGCCAACAAGAGGCTTGACGCTACGCTGATGGCGGCGAAATACCATCGCTGGCTTCGGGCCGCCAAGGCTTTCACTGGCACCGCAACTTGCCACAACGCACGGGCTTTCAAGAGCTTGTTCATAATCAAAATGATAAAGCCCGCCTCATTGATGTCAAGAAAATAAACTGCCGAATCAGCGGTCGCGTGGCTAACCCGCATGGTCCGAGCTCGCGCAAGCCGCGGGTCCGACTACAATGCTCACAGTCTTACCCGAGCCACAGGTGGTTCAGCGAGCCGCTGAAACCAGCGTATCCATCGCGGTCTTAAATTCCCGCTTAGGCATCACCCCCACAAAACGCCGCACAATCTGCCCCCGATCAAACAGGATAATTGTCGGAATGGAGTTGATGTTGTATTTAATGGCCGTGTCGTGGTTGGCATCGGTATCTACCTTGCCTACTTTAATGCGGCCTTTGTATTCGAGAGCGAGTTCGTCAATCGTAGGTGCCAGCATCCGGCAAGGGCCGCACCACTCCGCCCAAAAATCAACGAGAACCGGTTCCGCTGAACTCAATACCTCTTGCTGGAAATTGCTATCGGTAAAATGCAGCACGCTGTCGTTTGCCATCGCAAAACTCCTCTAACCAATAAAGCTCATTCGCACCATGCGAACAAGCGAAAGGTTATGCCTCAATCCTAAAAACTGCCGCAGGCAATGTCAAACTCCCAAATCTCAACCCCTTGTGATTCCACCGTGGCGCTGCTAATGGCCGCTGTGCGGCAGAGTCGCTATCTCGGCCATCATTTCAACCTCCACGGTTGCGCCCAGAGGAAGACTTGACACTCCCACCGCGGCGCGAGCATGTTTGCCCTGCTCCCCGAATATTTCTGCCAGCAAATCGCTGGCACCGTTGGCCACCTGCGATTGTTGTTGAAACTCCGCAGTACAGTTCACAAAAACGCCGAGCTTTAGCACACGGCGTAAGTTCGCCCAATCGCGGCGACACGCTTCAAATAAAATAGCCACGCAATTTATCGCCGCCAGTCGCGCCGCCGCTTGGGCGTCCTCAAGCGATACCACCGTCGGTATCGCACCGAGATATTGGAGTTTGCCGTCTCTGCTCGGTAGTTGCCCGCTTATAATGACTACATTGCCAGAAGTACAAAACGGAATATAAGATGCGATTGGTTTGGCAATGGGCCCAAGCACAATGTTCAGCCTCGCCAAATTCTCCGCAATCGTTGTTTTCATAGGTCCTCTTCCTGCATAAAAAACTGTCTCGTCACGCGCCAGCACAGCCGCCCCGTCGCCGGTAGTTCGGCCATCACGTTGGAGCGACTCGCCCGCAGGCGGTAACATGCCGATTATGATACCGGCTGCCGCACTATTCTGTCGCAATCCATTCTACCTTGCGCCCGCAGCGGCAATTATCATTATAGTGCTCATGATGCCCTGGATGGCTCGCCGTCGGCCACGCCACGCGGTAGGCGAGGTAATGTTGCCGTTGATGGCGGCCGCAGTCTTGCTGCTGGCATTGGCCCGCCCTTTCGTCAGTTGGCCGGCACCGCCTGTCAAAAAAATCGTTGTGCTTGTCGAGCTTTCTCCTAACACCCGCAGCTCGCCTTGGATGCAACCTTCCTGGCTCTGCCGAGCGCTGACACGCACGCTTCCTCATGATGCCAAAGTCTGGATAGTACCGTTTGATCGAACCGTGCACCCGTTTAATGAGCCTGCAAGGCTTCCAGACCTTCATATTCCCGCCTCCACCTGGGTCGCGGGGCCCTCCCGACGAACCAACGTCGCCGCAGCCATTGCATGGGAGCCGCCCCCATGGCGGCATTTTGCACGTTGGCTCTTTGTTTCAGGAGTGGGCCGCTGGCCAAAGCACTCCCGGCCGCCGCATCCGCTGGCCGTTACCCTAGCGTCGCCGCCGCAACCTGATGCCGGCATAGTGGCGTTACACCTGATGACGCAACCTGCATCTGCAGGCCATCGCACAGTCACTCTCATAGCCACAATTCAGGCCACAGGCCCCATAGGCTGTGGAGTACAGCTTCGGCGCGGTTCAGCGGCAATCGCCCAGCAACGCGTGATATTCCCCGAGGCTGGCATAAAGAGCATTATGTTTTCCGGGGGAAATGTCAGTGCCGGCAGGCTCTATCACTACAGACTTCGTCTTAATAGCCAGGATCCATGGCCACAGGATGATGCCGCAGCCATTAGCCTGCCGCCCGAGAGGCCGCTGCGACTTGCTGTTGTGTCTGTGCATCGCCCCAAACATTTGCCCACGCCTCTTGCCGCCGCGGTCTATATTTCACCCCAGCAGCTTTTGCTCCCACAGATCACTCAAGGTTATGGCATATTCGTACTGTACAATATGCCCAAGCAAGCATTCCCCATCGGCACGGCCCATGCGCTGGCCCATGCGGTGAGTAACCAAGGCACTTGACTTGTACTGTATGGCGATCATCAAGCCTTCGGACCAGGCGGCTATGCCACGCAAAGGTACTTAATGCAGCCTGCATTGCAATGGCCACTGGAGCGCGTCTCGCCGCTGGCGTCTGCGCCGCCAAGACCGCCGCCTCTCTCAATAACATTTCTGCTGGATGCCAGCGGCTCAATGGCCTCGCATGTAGCTTCGAGCGGTGGAGCATCACGTTTTGGCCTGGCGCTTCACAGCGCCGCCATCGCCGCCCAACTACTTTCGCATAACTCCAACATTAATGTTTTGGCATTCAGCGGACGTGCTCAACTGTTATTCAGGGGGCACCCAGCCGCGTTTCATGCGGCATTGGCGCAACTGCAGCAGCGAGTTCGGCCCACGGGTCCTACCAATCCAGATACGGCGCTGTCGGCCATACGTCGTGTCGCCCGGGTTGGCAGCATGTTCATACTGATCACCGATGGTCAAATACCCAAATTGAATGTGTCCGCATGGACACAGCTCATAGACAATCACCATCTTCGATTTACCGTAATAGCACCGCCCGGAGAATCACCGGCGCTACGCTCGCTGCTGGCGCAAACACATGCCCAGCATCTTGCAGCCGTAAATCCCATGGCCTGGTCAGTATTGCTCCATCGCGCTGTAGCGCAAGTACTTTTTGGCCAAGTCCATCATGCCATCATTCCCTGGTCAGCACCGCAACTGAACCTGTCGGGTCAAACGAATCTTTGGACACAAACCTGGCTAAAGGCTGGGGCGCAGCAGATTGCCTTGAGCCAGACTCCTAAAGCCATGCCCTTGGCGGCCGTTTGGCGAGTCGGCTTGGGCAAGGTGGCGGCGCTATGCTTTCAAGGCGAGACTTCAGACTTTAGTAGTCTGCTGGAAGCACTCATTCAACGTGTCGTACCCAGCCCGGCAGACAACCGCTTTAATGTGACCGCTCGCCGTGACGTAGACCACTGGAGTGTGGAGGTAAATGCCATGGCCAACGGACGATTTCTCAATCGTCGGCATCTTACGCTTCGAATTATTAGCCCCGATATCGCCCCGCCGCCACATTCGTTTCAACTCAACCAGGTTGCTCCAGGCCAATACAACTGCAAACTTCCAAGGTCAATTGAAAGTTTTGTCGCAGTCCTGTCGGAAGACACCAACGCGCACAGCCGCCGGTTTATCAGCGTTGTATCACCGCCAGAGCTACCGGCCCGCATATGGCCAGCGACGCTTGGAGATATTCCACCGCGCAAACTTCATGCGCAAGTTTTACCCATTGGCTCGCTCGCAACCCATTTGCCCTATTGGCATCCCACGGGCTTGGCACATAGGCTATCGCTGGCACCAATGCTCTGGATTTTGGCTGCGCTCCTGGGTTTGCTTTCGCTCGCATGGACTGGTTTTAGAAGGCATTTATAACACGATCGGGAGGTTGCTCTGGCCCAACCTCGCCAGAAACAATCTGGCATGCCGATTTGCCGCCAACAACTGCCAGCATTAGGATGCTTATACGTTGTTGCGGAATGTCCGCTCACACGTGCCTGGCAAATCTAATTGGAAGGTTTAACCGTATGACTGCAGACCCATTGGCAGAATTACGAAGCAAAATTGATGAGCTTGACCATCAAATTGTCGCGTTGCTGAACGCTCGGGCTCGCATCGTGGTCGAAATTGGGCGGATTAAGCACCAATCAAATGCCCCCGTTTATGCTCCCGACCGCGAGAAAATCGTTCTGGATCGCGTTGCGCAGGCCAACAAAGCCGTCGGCGGCCCTCTGCCTGATGCTTGCCTGCAGGCCATTTATCGCGAGCTTATGTCCGGAAGTTTCGCCTTGGAAAAGCCTCTTCGAGTGGCCTATCTTGGCCCACAGGGAAGCTATTCCCATCTGGCCTCCGTAAAAAAATTCGGCGCCTCAGTTGCTCACGCTCCCGTAGTGGACATTGCCTCGGTATTTGACGAGGTTGCCCGGGGTCATGCCGACCTTGGCCTGGTTCCGATTGAAAATTCCACCATTGGCGGTGTCGTTGAAACCATGGATGCGTTCCTGGACCACCCTAACGTTACCATCGTCGCTGAGGTCCTCATCGCCATTCATCATCATCTTTTGGCAGTCTGCGAACCTTCACAGATCAAGGTTGTCTACAGCAAACCCGAAGCGCTTGATCAATGCCGCAAATGGCTCAACGCTACCATGCCCGAAGCCGCGCGTATGCCGGTAGGCTCCAGCAGCAAGGCCGCGGAAATGGCTGCCCATGAGGCCGGGGCCGCTGCCATCGGATCATCGCTCGCCGCGGAGCTTTACAGCCTTAAAACGCTTTATACAAATATCGAAGACAACCCCAGCAACGTCACGCGATTTTTTGTGATTGGTCGCCAGCCAGCACGTCGCACTGGCGACGATAAAACCTCCATCATATTCACCACAGCCCATAAGAGCGGCGCCTTGGTGGATGTGCTGGATGTATTTCGCCGATACCAAATTAATCTGACCAATATTGACACGCGTCCGAGCCAAAAACGCAACTTTGAGTATTACTTTTTTACCGATATGATCGGCCACGCGGAAGATGCTTCGCTCAAGGCCGCCATTGAAGAAGTGCGAGGTCATTGCCTACAGCTCGCCGTCTTAGGCAGCTTCCCAAGAGCTGGCGAAACCTTGTAGTACCGCCTGCCTGACTTGCTTACCGACGTCCAAATAGTCGCGACAGCGGGCTACTGCTTGCTGTCTCAAGGTGCCGAGGTTTGAACGCGGGTGCCGGGCGCACTTTTCGTCTTGCTTTCCGTCAACAGAGCCTGCAGAGATTTTATCGCTTCCCATGTTTGCATCGGCGACATACGATTAACATCCAGGGCCATTAACTGTTCCAGCACCTGCTCTTGCGCTGTGGCAAACAAATTGATCTGACCGCTCACCTGCGTCGTGGCCGCACGCGGGCGAATCTTCCCCACCTGCACCGCAAGTTGATCGGTCAGTTTACGAGCACGCTGAACCACGCTACGTGGAAGCCCTGCAAGCCGCGCCACCTGAACACCGTAGGACCGATCTGCGGCTCCCGGCACAATGCGATGCATGAAAATAATCTGATCTTCCCATTCTCGCACCAATACGCTGTAGTTGTTCACCGCGGGCAGCGTTTGAGCCAAGTCCGTAATTTCGTGGTAGTGCGTCGCAAACAATGTGCGGCAGCCAATGGTCTCGGCCAGATGTTCCGTAATGGCCCACGCCAATGCCAAGCCATCAAGGGTACTGGTTCCGCGACCGATTTCGTCGAGAATAACCAGCGATTGCGGCGTGGCATGCAGCAGGATATTGGCGGTCTCAACCATTTCGATCATAAACGTGGAATTGCCGGCGGCAAGGTCATCTGAGGCGCCTACGCGAGTAAATATTCGGTCTACCAGGCCAATAACCGCTTCCTTAGCCGGAACAAAAAATCCGGCCTGCGCCATCAGCACGATGAGAGCCGCCTGCCGGATAAATGTAGACTTTCCGGCCATATTCGGGCCTGTAATCAGATGTAATGTAGATTGTCCCGAAATCATACTTAAGTCATTTGGGACAAACTTCTCGCCCAATAGATGTCCCACCACCGGGTGCCAACCGTCACGAATCTTCAGTTCGCGTTCACTGGTCATCTGCGGAAGGCAATACTGCCGCTTCCAAGAAATAAACGCGATCGAGCATAAAGTATCGAGCGTAGCCAAGGCCTGTCCGGCCTGCTGCAACACCGTAATGGCTGCAGCCAACTCGGTTCTCAGGGACTCGAAAATGTCTCCCTCAAGTATGCGTGCTTTTTCCTGGGCGGTAAGCGTTTCGCTTTCAAACTCCTTGAGTTTGGGCGTAATGTATCGCTCGGCATTCTTTACCGTTTGCCGGCGGATAAACTCCGCCGGCGCTTTGCTCTGATTTGACTGCGTCAATTCAATATAAAACCCAAAAACCTTATTGTACCCAACCTTCAGCGACGGTATGCCGGTCTGCTTAATCAGTTCCGCTTGATAGTCGGCCAGCCAACCTCTTGAATTGTGTGTGAGTTGGCGCAGCCGGTCTAATTCTGGATGAAACCCGTCCCGGATAACTCCACCGTCTCGCAGGTGTGCCGGTGGAGCCTCCACAATTGCACTGCGTACGCGGTCGGCGATTTCGCGCGTTTGGCCCAGCGGTTGGCGAATGGCATCCCAGCCGCCGCCTGACAGATTCGTTCGCTCAAGAAGCTTGTCCACCATGGGGAGAATGTCGAGCGAGCGTCCCAAGGCCGCCAGATCGCGTGGACTGGCCCGCCTACAGCAGATGCGAGCGGCAATTCGCTCAATATCCGCACAGTCGGTCAGCAACGTGCGGACTTCCTCCAGCACGGTTAAATTCTCGCGAAGCTCGGCCACGGCGCACAATCGCCCGTTAATCTGCGATACGTCGCGCAGCGGAAATACCAGCCAGTGCCGCAGTAAACGTGCACCCATTGCGGTTTTGGTTTGGTCCAGTGACGCGGCCAGCGATCCCTCGGTTGTGTTGTTGCGCAGAGTCCGCAGAACCTCCAGCGAACGCAGCGAGACCGGATCTATCACCATAAATTGCCCGCGGTCAAACCGCCGCGGAGGCCGCAGGTGCTCCAAGTTGCTTTTCTGTGTCTCATGAAGATAGGCCAGCAGCCCCCCTGCTGCACGAATCTCGGGGCTGTTGACTTCATAGCCGAACGCCTCAAAACCCAGTACCCCATAATGCTGCCGCAACGTTTGTGACGCATGGTGGCATTCAAGCTGCCACGCCGCCCGCGGCGTAAGGGTCAGTTTGTTCATTTCCTTCATTTGCAGCGCCCATGGTGGCGACTGATGATCCGCTCGCTCCGCAAAAATAAGCTCCCGGGGTCGCACGCGGGCCAATTCATCCATACATTCCTGCAATGTACCGGCCATGGTATTGAACTTACCCGTGGATAATTCACACCAAGCCATGGCAATTGGTTCGTCGGGCCGCACGGCGGCATCGCCAGCCGAAATTGACTCTTCGCTCCTTACCGGTACGGCGCAGGCAAGGAAGTTTTCCTCCCGGCCATCCAGCAGGGCTTCATCGGTCAACGTACCGGGCGTTACCAGTCGCGTTACCTGCCGGTCAATCAACCCCTTAGCCTGACGTGTGTCTTCTACCTGCTCACAAATCGCCACCTTATAGCCAGCCGCGATCATGCGTTGCAGGTAGCCTTCAACAGCGTGGTACGGCACACCCGCCATCGGAACGGCATTTTCCCCCTTGCTGCGGCTGGTCAGAGCGACGCCAAGGACTCTCGCCGCCACACGCGCGTCTTCATAAAAAGTTTCGTAAAAATCGCCAATTCGGAAGAACAAAATTGCATCGGCATATTGTGCTTTGTACGTCTGATACTGGCGCATGGCGGGCGTAAGGTCTTTGGCATCTATTGCGGCAATTGCCATTTTAGAAAACACATCCGACATGCTTGCGGATTATATCACGCCTCCGAACAAACAAAACCCGTCGAGGAAGGCGATTTTTGTGCTAGGCTGAATTACCCTCTCAAACTCGGACCCGGTAATACGCACCGGCATGATCACGATGAGCGTACGGTTCTATAAACTGCGAAATATCTGTTCCATGTCTACTTCTTCAGGCTTCGGCAATCTCTGGCTTTCGGTTGCTTTATCACGTGGCGGTTTGCTTCCGGACGGCTTTCTCGCCGGCGGTAGCGGTAGTTCTTTATCTTCGCCAAGCCCGAGCACTTCAAGCCATGCATCGGCGGAGCCGCGACCCGACAATCCGCGGGTCTTTTCCATCGGTTCGTCCGTCGTTCGCCCGGCCGTCCGCCTACGTTTTTTCGTTGATAATTTACCGATGAACTCTTCACATTTTATCGGCTTAGCACGGGCATCGCGGGCGTATCGCCGAACTTTCTTATCGTTAGATACCACCTCAACGCCACGGGCGCCGGGCATGGAATCAAGCAATTTCAGAACAACGTCATCCGCCTCCGCATGTCGGCCACTGTATTTGAGCTTGATATTGACAAACTCATCCGGCTGTGGTTCGCTCGGCTTTTTGTTGCCATCGAGGACGAGAAAAACCTCATCATGAACATATTCCGAAAGCCATCGGCAGAGTTGTCTGATGGATGGCTTTACACCGAAGAATCGTTCAGCAGAGTGGGAGCATTGAAGATTATATGCATCAATGATAATCACAAGCCGCTCCTCCTCTAAACAAGCGTGACTTGCTGGGCAGCCTGACCTGGTACAACTTCAATCTGTGGCTTGATAAACGCATCTGCCCGCTACAAAAGTCATGCGTACCTGTCCGGTGACCATCCGGCTGGCAAAGGGCGTATTGCGGCTCTTGCTCCTAAAACGAGACGGATCAATTTTCCACACTTTGTTCGGGTCAATGATGGTGATGTCCGCCGGCGCACCAATTGCCAGCGAGCCGCTGTCGTGAAGCTTGAGGACACGGGCGGGTGCGGCGGTCAGTTTGCCAATCAACTTGAGCCAGTTAAGTTGATTGGTTTTAACAAGCGCCTCGGCATAAAGCGCCAGAGCGGTCTCCAGACCGACAATCCCAAACGGAGCCCGATCAAACTCAAGTTCCTTTTCTTCCGCGGCATGTGGAGCGTGGTCGGTAGCCAACACATCAATCGTTCCATCGGCAACGCCGGCAAGGCAGGCCTCCACATCAGCATGACTGCGCAGGGGCGGGTTCATTTTGTAATGGGTGTTGTAGTCGCCGCAACTTTCATCGGTAAGCAGCAAATGATGCGGCGTAACCTCGGCCGTGACTGCCTGCCCCTGCTGCTTGGCGCGGCGGATGAGTTCCACCGCTCCAGCCGTGCTGATGTGCTGCACATGGTAGCGGGCTCCAATACGCTGATTCAGCAGCAAATCGCGGGCGATCATAAGTTCTTCCGACGCCGATGAAATGCCGCCCAGTCCAAGACGCAACGCCGTTATTCCCGCATGCATGGCCCCGCCGGAGAGCGTCGGCTCTTCGCAGTGCTGCGAAATCAGGCCATCAAACATTCGCACATAGCTAAGCGCTTTCTGCATGACCGCCGCCGAGGCCACCCCCACGCCATCATCAGAAAATCCAATTGCGCCGGCGTCGTGCATAAGTTGCATCTCCGCCAATTCAGCTCCTTGACGGCCCTTGGTAATTGCGCCAAACGGCAACACGCGGCAGGTTCCTTCACGCTGAGCCTGTGTAAGCACATATTCGATCTGCGTTTCATTGTCGAGCGCAGGAACCGTATTAGGCATGCAGCAGATGGTGGTAAATCCGCCGGCCACCGCTGCCGCCATACCGGTGGCGATGGTTTCTTTATGTTCCTGACCCGGTTCGCGCAAATGCACGTGCATGTCAATAAGGCCCGGAGTCACGAGGCATCCGGCGACATCTTCGCGGGCCGCCTCCGGCGCCATATCTCGAATTCGCGTGCCCACTTGTGCGATGTGCCCATCTTGAATAAGCACATCGCCGGGGGCAAAAATGCCCCGGGCCGGGTCTACGATCGTTCCGTTCAGCAATAGCAGTTGTCGTTGGCTCATCGAGCGAAAAGTATAAACGCAAGCTCTCGGATCTGCGAGCCTGTCGTAGTTTTATTTTTCGGTCAGCGCTTTTCGTTGCAATCTATGGAGCTTGGCTATGCTGCTCTGCGCGAGCTTCACCATGGTTGCAAGCTGAGTAAGGTCAAAGGTGTTCTTTTCTCCCGTCGCCTGCACCTCTACAAAAGTTCCATTGTTCAACATGGCGACGTTCATATCCACCTCGGCGGTGGAATCTTCGGGATAATCAAGGTCTGCGACAGCTTGTCCATTGACAATGCCAACGCTTACCGCCGCCACCTGCGCCGTAACCGGGCTGCTGCTGAGCATGTTGCTCTGGCGGGCACGTGCAACAGCATCCATCAGTGCCACCCACGCACCCGTGATCGCCGCGGTCCGCGTGCCACCGTCGGCTTGCAGTACATCGCAATCAATCCACAGCGTGTTTTCGCCGAGCTTGGTCATATCGAGCACGCTTCGCAGGCAGCGGCCCACCAGCCGCTGAATCTCCACCGAACGCCCATCCGGCTTGCCGCTGTCTCGCTTTTTACGCGACAATGTTGATGAGGGCAGCATGGCATATTCGGCGGTGAGCCACCCCTGCCCTTTGCCCACCAGCCATGGCGGTACTCCCTTTTCAATCATGGCCGTACAAAGCACGCGAGTGTTGCCAAAGCAGACCAGCACCGAACCGCCGGCATGGGCGGTAAACTTGCGCTGAATGCGGATGGGCCGCAGTTCACCGGCCTTGCGCTTATCATGTCGCATACGTTATTGTCCTCATCTCAAAGAGTAATAGCTCCTGGTGGCTCCGACTGCACCGGCGCTACACGCCGGCGAGTTGCACGGCCAGCAGCCCTTTTTGAAAGTGCAGGCGAATCTCCGCCTCCGGAAAAACCTGGCTCTGCGGGCCATCCATGACTTCATCGGTAATTTCAACGCCACGGTACGCCGGCAGGCAGTGCATAACGATGGCGGTGGAGGGAGCAGCCCGCAGCAGGTTGGCATTAACCTGATAGGAACCAAAGATTTTAAGGCGCTCTGCCTTTTGAGCCTCTTGGCCCATGCTTACCCAAGTGTCGGTATAAATAATGTCGGCCTGCTTAACTGCGCATATTGGATCGTTGCTGGCAGAGAAATCAAAATCGGGGTTTGTGGCAACTGCGTCCTTTATGCTTCGCGCTTCAAGCTCATAACCCTTGGGTGCTGCGATCCGAAACTTCAGACCTAACGCTGAGCAGGCTTCCATTAATGAGCGGGCAACATTGTTGCCATCTCCTACATAAGCCAGTGTAAGCCCGGGAAGTTGGCCAAAATGCTCCTTTGCCGTCATAAGGTCGGCCATCGCCTGACACGGGTGGCTTACGTCGCTTAAACCATTAATCACCGGAAGTGAACTATACCGAGCCAATTCTTCAATTGCTTCATGCGAGAATGTGCGAGCCATAATGGCATCGCAAAATCCCGATAGAACCCGCGCCACGTCCGCTACGCTTTCTCGCTTGCCCAAGCCAATTTCCTCAGGGGCAATATAGGTGGCCGTTCCGCCAAGGTGACGCATCGCCGCTTCAAAACTAATGCGTGTCCGCAGCGACGGCTTTTCAAATATCATGGCCAGGCCCTTTCCGCTGGCCAGCGGCGCGTTACGGCCGATGCTCTTGAACTCCGATTTTAGCCGTTGAGCCACCGCCATCAGGTGCTCAAGCATCGGCCGTGGCGTAGTTTTGATATCTATAAAATCAAATTTGCCCTTCGTGTGCACCATACAATGTCCTCTGTATCCTCTGGTTAAACGGGCTGATATTCATCCCCGGACGATTTCGGTTCCAACGCCGAGATCAGAATAAATCTCCAGGAGCAGCGAATGCGGGAATCGGCCGTCAATAATGTGTGTTTTAGCCACGCCGCCATCAAGGGCAATCAGGCAGGCTTCAACCTTGGGCAGCATGCCTTCACCGACTTGTCCGCTGGCAATCAATTTTTCGATGCCTTGCCGCGTCACGCTGCGCAACAGCGAATCGGGGTCGTCCTTATTTTCCCGAATGCCATGGGTATCAGATACCAGCACCATCTTTTCAGCCTTGCAGGCGGCGGCCACAAAGCCGGCGGCTGTGTCGGCGTTGACGTTGAGTTTTCCACCGGCATTATCACCCGCTATGGGAGCGATTACCGGAATAAAATCAGCCTGGCAAAGCGCAGCTAAAAGTTCAGCATTGACGCTCGTAATGTGCCCCACCCGCCCAATGTCTATCTTCTGGCCTTGCGGGTCACTGAGAAACAGCTTCTCGCCAAATATTACAATACTGCCCAACGAATGCAGCGGCATCGCTTTGCCGCCCTGCTCATTAATCGTCTTCACGATAAAGGCGTTGATGTCGCTTATCAGTACGTGCTCTGCAATGGCGAGAGTGCGGTCGTCAGTATAACGGCGACCCATGACGAATTGAGCCTTAAGGCCGGCATCGCTCATGGCCTGAGTGATAGCTTTGCCCCCGCCATGCACCACCACCGGCCGCATACCCACGGCCTGCATAAAGACAATATCGGTAAGCACTTTGCGAAACTCGTCCTGGTTGTCCATGAACGAACCACCGAGCTTTACCACCACTATCTTTTCGTTGAATCGCTGAATATAGCCGAGCGCTTCAATAAGAGCGTCGGCCTTTTTTAGTACTCGCTGCCCCATGGGTATGTCCACGGCTTACTCCGCAAAAATAATTCCGACCCAGCAAAACAAGCCGCTAAGGATACGAACGCTAAGGCGACAATGCAACAGCCAAAACCAGCATCCACGTTGTGGGTTGGTCTTCGATTCGCATGCAAGACGAGCGGCGCCCGCCGCCGGTCGCGCACAGTGGCAACTATTCAGGAGGCGTTGGTCATGCGAACAAGTTCGTTAAGCGTGTGTGCCCCCGCTCCCTTGTCAATAGCAACAGCGGCCTTTTTTATGCCCTCGCGCACACTTTTCGCTTTTTCGCCCACCCAGAGGGCCGCACCGGCATTCAGCAAAATAATATCGCGGGCAGCGCCTTTTTTTCCCGCCAACACCTCGCGCACGATCTGGGCGGAGGCCTCGGGGGAATCCACGCAAAAACTTTCGCTTGATTGGGTTTTCAGCCCCACATCTTCCGGAACCAGTGCGAAGCTACGCGACTCGGTGCCGTCAAAAAGCGACACGTGTGTCTTTCCCGCCAGCGAAAGTTCGCACAGATTGCCCTCCAAAGGGTCCACACCGCATACAACCATGGCGCGTGCAGCGCCCAATCGGACGAGTGCCGCGAGCACTTTTTCGGTCAGAGCGGGACGCGGTACGCCGGCCAGTTGTTTCCTGGCCCCTGCGGGATTTGTGAGCGGACCGATTAAATTAAAAATAGTAGCAAAGCCAAGCGATGTCCGCACCGCAGCCACATGCTTCATAGACGGATGATGTCGCTGCGCAAAAGCAAAGCAGATATTAATTTCTTGAAGGCATCGCGTTTGAACTGCGGGCGGAGCCTCCACATTGACGCCCAAAGCCGCCAGTACATCCGCCGAGCCGCTGCGGCTGGTCACGGCACGATTACCATGCTTGGCTACAGGAACCCCGCATGCTGCAGCAACAATGGCCGCAGTCGTTGAAATATTGAACAGCCGCGAACCCGCCCCCCCGGCGCCACACGTGTCTATAACCTCGTCCGGTGCTTCAACAGGCAATACAAACCGCCGCATCACCCGGGCCACGCCTACCAGTTCATCCACGGTTGGCTCGCGGTTGGCAAGTAAAGCCAGCAATGCGCCGATCTGCGCGGCATCAGCCTCGCCGGACATGATAGCCGAAACAGCCGCTTGCATTTCACTCTCAGAAAGTGTTTGGCCCGCAACAAGGCTTTTAAGAATATTTTTCATCATGTATCTGGTCCGCTTGCGGATTAGGTTCCGGCGACTCTGGCATCAGCCCATCCCCTTGCCCAGTAAACCCCTGTTAGTCACGCACCACACGAGCGCCCGGCCCCGGTAGCGTGCCAAACATCGCCGGCTGCTTCTGATAGCGCTTAGGATATTCGGAGTGCAGGAGCTTACTCAGCGGCTCAAACGCCTGGTGTTGCAGCAGCACCACAATACACCCTCCGAAGCCGCCACCCGTCATGCGCGCTCCGAAAACGCCCTCCACCGATCGTGCAAGCTCCACAAGGGTATCAAGTTCGGGACAACTCACCTGGTAATCATCGCGCAGGCTCACATGCGACGCATAAAGCAGTCGGCCGCACGCCGAATAATCGTGTGCCTCCAGGGCGGCTGCAAAGTCTAGTGCTCGCTGATTTTCTCCAATCACATGCCGGGCGCGGCGGTAAACCACGGAGTCCATGGCGGCCTTAGCCTGATCCAGCATTGGCATGGTCGCGTCGCGTAGCGCTTTGACACCGGGCTGCTTTTGGGCCAGTGCGGCGACGGCGGCTTCGCATTGCTGCCGCCGCTGCTTGTATTCCCCACCCACCAATTCATGTTTGACATTGCTATTAACGACCGCCACGCGAACCGCAGGATCATTCAGGGGCACCTGCTTAAAGGAGCGATCGCGACAGTCGAGCAACATGGCATGACCTTTTTGAGCCAAAGCTGAAATAAATTGATCCATAATTCCGCAGGGCATACCGGGATAATGATGTTCCGCCCATTGGCATGCCAGCGCCATGTCCACCCGATCCATGGTCGTTTGCGAGGCGGTAAGCAGAGCCAAAGCGGTTGCAACTTCAAACGAGGCGCTGGAGGACAAGCCGCCCCCCAAGGGCACATTCGCGGCAACCAACGCATCTATGCCGGTCGTAATCAAGTTTTTTTGTCGCAATGCCTCGGCCACACCTCGGGCGTAGAGCGACCAGAGCGGCGGCCCCTTGCTGACCTCATGCGAAAAAGCAAACTCGGCCGGTTCGCCCGGTTGCGAAGCGCTTACCATGCGTACAAGTTGGTCCTTGCGACGGCGAAACACAATGGCCGTATCTCGTTCAATCGCCATGGGAAAAACAAAGCCATCGTTGTAGTCGGTATGTTCTCCAATAAGATTGACCCGCCCCGGCGCGCGAACTTCGAGTAGTTTGTCGGTCTCCCCGCCAAAGTGCTTCTTAAACTCAATGTCAAGCTGGGCTGATTCCATGATAAACTCCTGATGGTCTGCCACAAGTACGCCGCCACATTGCAGCCGTGTGGAAAATGTATGCTAAAATTGCGGTTCCAACAACCACGCGGGTTTAATCGGTTTGCAGTCGCGCCAGAGGCTTAAGCCCCCTTTATTATGCTTCGCAGTAGTTGCATATTTCGCCACCTTCGACAGATATTAAACTCTCGACCTCGTGTCCATACGAGACAGTTGTGGTGCTTCCATATGATAATGCCGCCGATTTGACAAAAAGCTTGGCAATGAAGCTGCCATGACGAGCAGATTATGCTATATTGTCAGCTTTACGCGACGGTGCGTAAGGCATTTATAAAATGCCGGTTTATTGACGGAAGGGCTAATTCCATGAAATCACCTCCGGTTGTGGCAATTGTTGGAGCCACCGGCGCTGTAGGCATAGAGTTTTTGCGATGTTTGGAGGATCTACACTTCCCGGTTGCCGAACTTAGGCTCTTGGCCTCGGCCCGCTCCATCGGCAAGGACCTTACATTTCGCGGCGTCACACATAAAGTTGCAGAGCTAACCGAAGCCAGCTTTGATGGTGTTGACTTGGCACTGTTTTCGGCCGGAGGCTCGATCAGTAAAAAATTCGGCCCCATAGCTGTTAAAGCCGGGGCCATTGTGGTGGACAACAGTTCAGCCTTTCGAATGGCTCCTGACGTACCGCTGGTGGTTCCCGAAATAAACCCACAGGCAGCGCGGCAGCATAAGGGCATTATTGCCAATCCAAACTGCTCGACTATCATCGCAATTGTGCCGCTTTGGCCGATTCATAAAGTAAACCCTATTCGACGGCTCATTGCCGCAACATATCAAGCCGCAAGCGGAGCAGGTGCCGCGGCGATGCAGGAACTGCTTGACAGCACCCGCGCTTCGCTCGAAGGCCGAGAACATAAGCATACCGTGCTGCCGCATCCGTATGCTTTTAATCTCTTCAGCCATAATTCAGCGGTAGACCCGCAGACACTCTATAACGAGGAAGAAATAAAAATGACGCGCGAGACCCGCAAGATTTTCGGCGACGATGCTATGCGCATTTCCGCCACCTGCGTGCGTGTGCCGGTACTACGTGCTCATTGTGAGTCGCTTACCATCGAGTGTCAACGCCCCATTACGCCGGCGGAGGTTCATGCTCTTCTGGCCAAAGCCCCGGGCGTGCGCGTGGTGGACGACACAACCAAAAATTATTTTCCAATGCCTAAAGATGCCGCCGGGCAAGGCGATGTTCTGGTGGGCCGAATCCGACAGGACATAAGCGACCCAAGTGGTAAATCCATCGCCATGTTCGTAGCGGGCGATCAGCTACTTAAGGGCGCGGCCCTGAATGCCGTGCAGATTGCCGAACTGCTGCTCAAATAAGGGGCCACCTGGTGCCGTTAATGCGTCAAAAGACCCGGGTGCGTAACACTTAGCGATGGCGGCTCATTTGCAGCGCCTACACCCCAGTCGCGATTGGGCCTTGCGCCAAGTTTCAATTCCAGCGTGCCACCATGCCCTAGCACCTGTTGGTCAAACCAGCATTTGCTCTGCGTAGCGCCATCCACCGCCATACTCTCAATGTACTTGTTGCTTGCTGAAGCACCACGAGCCACAATGGTGAATTCATGGCCCCGGTACGGGCGATGCAGTTGAATAAACACGGTCTTAAATACCGGGCTGCATACCACAAAGGTGCCGCTGGCCGGATCCACCGGGTAAAAGCCCATCATGCTGAATATCAACCATGATGCCATGGTGCCACAATCGTCGTTGGCGTAGCCGGTGTTTCGTCCGATCATTGCAGCCGCCGGCCCTGCGCCATAGACCGAGGCACATAAGCGTCGCACCAGCGATTGCGTTTTCCAAGGCTTGCCCGACCAGTTGTAAAGAAACGGAGCCTGCAGGTCCGGCTCATTATACGGGTTATAGTTTGTATCATTCCATTGATTCACCACACGGAAGAATAAATCCATCCGCTGATTAAACAACCTCCGGCCCATAAGATTAACAAGCCCGGTAACATCGTGTGGCACGAGCCAGAGATATTGCCATCCATAGCCCTCAATGTATCCATGAGCCTGCGTGGGTTTAAACGGCTTGGACCAGGATCCGTCCAAGTTTCGCGGTCGCATCCAGTGCGTGCTCGGGTCAAAGAGATTACGGTAATACATTGCCCTCTTGCGCAGCATCTGGGCGTCGGCATGCTTGCCCAGATCCTGCGCCAGCTCAGCCAGTGCCGAATAAGCGTAGCAGTCCTCTTCGGTTTGCGATACCGCCCCGTAACCCTCTTTGTCCTGCGGGTCGTAGTGCACTTGGTTGATATAGCCAATATTAGACTCACCGGCATATGGCTTGCCGCGAGGTGGTGCCTGCGTGGCATCCTTAAGCATCGCCTGATAGGCCGTCTGAACGTCAAAGTTGTGGATGCCATAGCGATATGCCGTGCAAATTACGCTTGTAAGCGGACTACCGCACATCACATTTGTGTAAAAATTGTAATGAGGCCATCGCGGCATCCAACCACCTTGGCGGTAATCGCGCACCAACGATTGGCACATCTGCGCCATTCGCTTTGGGAATAAAAGGCATAGGAGCGGCGCTTCGGTGCGGTAAATGTCCCAGCCTGAGTAATTGGCATATTGCACATCCCCAACTTTGAGCCTGTGGATGCGCTGATCAAAGCCGATATACCGCCCATCCACATCAGAAAATACGCTGGGCATAAGAGCTGCATGGTATAGCGCGGTATAAAATTTAATGCGATCGCTCAGTGTTCCACCAGAAACAGTTATGCGATTCAATACATTTTTCCATTGGCGGCTTGTTGAATGGCGCACCTGTGCAAAATCTCTGACGCCAACTTCGGTCGCCAGGTTATTTCTGGCACCGGCCAGGTCTACAAACGATATGCCTATACTCGCCGTCACTGTGCGAGCCGGGCCGGCGGGCCAACTGACATAAGCGCCAATCGGTGACTGATGCCAATTACCCTGCTTGGCAAACTTGGAGTTGGCGGCCACTTTGCTGCCGGACCAGGTACCGAAACTTTTAAACCGGTGGCTGAACCGCATGACAAAATAGACCCGGTAAAAATGATGAGACCCGCAAAAGGTTTGGCTCTTCACCATTCCTTCAATCTCTCGGTCGCTGACAATTTGAATCTCAGCCTGATGTGTGTTGGTAAGTGTGTGGCTGATGGGTATAAGGATATTAGCCTGTTGCCGCGCCGGAAAAATGAATTTGGCCAAACCCGCATGAACCGTTGCCGTGAGTTCCACGTTGATATTGGGTTTTAGCAGACGAACTTGGTAAAAGCCCGGATGAGCCGATTCATCGCCGTGGCTGTAGGGCGAATGGTAGTCCTTCGGAGCTACCTCAACCGGACCGGTTGTTCCGGTAAAGAATACGTCGCCACCATTGGGGCAACCTACGCCCGACATGTGCAACATCGAAAAACCATATATTTCGGGATTGCGCCAGTAATATCCCATTGAATGATTACGTGTGTCAGGTGAGAGTTGCACCATACCAAACGGCGCAACTGCACCAGGAAACATCTCGCCTTCATTCGTCGTGCCGATGAATGGATTCACGGTCGCAACAGCAGTCATTTGTTTCCGCCATGTTGGCCTCACGGACTTGTAGCAGAATTGACTCACTACCTGCCGGGCATCCTGGCTGCCGCTACTACCCGTAAAGCCAATGAGGGCCGTATCTGCGCCAACGCTAGCCACCGGGTTCCAAACTTGCTCCATTGCAAATCGTTGTCCGGTCTTTTTATCGCAGAGCTTTACATGTAAGCGCATACCATCAAAATGTAACTTGATGCGAATGGGATCGCCGCTTGCCAAGTTCACCGGAGTCGTCGGGGTGTAGAAGCCAGTCTCTCCATCCGAATGGACCGCAAACCCCACTGTATTGTTCGCCATTACGTTTAGCTGAAACGCCGCGCTGTGCTCTATGGCACCCTCCCCGCCGTACCCGAGTGAAGCACCATCCTGCCCAAGGGCTTTGGTTCCGCGAGGGTCTCGCTGTAACACAAACGCGATCCCATCGGCCGGGCCGCCCCTGCCCGGGTTACTGATTTGATAAGTAAAGGCCGCCTTAAATGCCCGAATATCCACCGGCCTTGACGTAAAGATACTCGCTGATTGGCTGGATCCCCCGTTGGTAAGCTCTATCGCATTGCCGTTGTTAAGAACTGCAGCGCTCATGCCGAAGCCATTGGGCGAAGAAAAATGAGTAAAGTTGCGGGGTGCCTCCATGGTGCAACTCGCCAATGGTATGGAGCCAAGCAACATTAACCCGGCCAGAAGAACTCTACGAGCCATCCGCCAACTCCTTTGTAACAAGGCCACTTAATAACCAGGCAGAGTATTGCTATTCATACCGCAGTTCCCCCCCACAATATTTATCTGCCACAGAGATAACATATCCGGCTTACACTATGGCGTCCATACATCAGATTAAGTCCAACCGGTTCGGACAATATCAGCATCCAATTAACCTTGCCGCTTAACGATGAGCCATTCTGCGCGGGGTCAAGAACATTTAGATCACACGCGTGAGACACATATTGTAACTAAGGAGCATTTGTAATTCACCCAGTCACCGCCAATAATAACCCTTAGCTATACGAGGTGTTGCAGATTTTATGATGTTACAATCCCGCCCAGATTCAACACCGGACATCGCTGCGAGCGTTGCCGATTTTACGCAGCAAGTTTCCATCATCGAGCGCGAGTTGAGCAAGGTGATCGTGGGTCAGGCCGTCGTTGTCCGTCAAACACTGTTATGTCTGCTCACCGGCGGCCACGCGCTACTCGAAGGCGTTCCCGGTTTGGGTAAAACGTTGCTGGCCAAAACGCTAGGGCAAATTCTGGACCTTAAGTTCTCTCGCATCCAATTTACGCCCGATCTGATGCCCGCGGATATCATCGGCACCTCAATTCTCGTTTCAGACGCCGGTGGTAACCGGTCGCTTACTTTTCAGCCCGGGCCTATTTTCGGACACCTCATCCTCGCGGATGAAATCAATCGCGCAACACCCAAAACTCAGGCGGCACTGCTTGAAGCTATGGCTGAACATTCCGTCACGGTTAATAAAACCACCCACGCAATGGCTGATCCATTTTTTGTTCTCGCCACCCAAAATCCTCTTGAAATGGAGGGAACCTATCCACTTCCCGAAGCACAACTTGATCGCTTTGCCATGAAGATATCCCTTGAGCTGCCGGCGCTTGGAGACTTAACTGAAATATTGAAACGCACCACCGGTAGTGCCAAGCCAGCCACTTTAACGCTGCTCAATGGCGATACCATTGACCGAATGAAGCGCCTCGTGCGAGCGGTACCGGCATCCGAGGCTGTGCATGCCTACATTGCTCGCTTGGTTTTGGCGAGTCACCCGCAATCACCAACCGCACCGCAAATGGTAAAGCAGTATGTACGCTACGGCGCAAGCCCGCGCGGCGCGCAAAGCATTTTACTTGCCGCCAAGGCTATGGCCCTGATCAATAGCCGTGCCAATGTTGCGTTTGAAGATATCGCTGAAGTGGTCCGACCAGCGCTGCGGCATAGGCTTTTGCTTAATTTTGACGCACAAAATGACAACGCCACCGCTGACCATGTGCTCGATGATCTGCTTATTCGCGTGTATCCATAACATCGTTAAACCATCTTTCACCGACAATTACAATTTCACATCAAAATGAAGCCGACATTCCAGCCCGAATGAACCACTCTCTTGCCCTAAAAATCATCTGGCCTCCATAGCGATCCAGCGGCCCCTGCACACGCAGTCTGATTATTGCTGGCAACGTAGAGCGATCATTCGCAGTTGCATTCCATGCGTGGGTGGTGTAAATAGGATTCACCTCTGCCATGTTCGAGTTAGCGCGGCTTTACTGCTTCGGACCGATGAACATTGCACAGGACCCTGATGCGTCGGCGCAAGAACAAGCCTGGCGGATTTATCCGCAGTTGTGGAAGTTTGGAACTGGCGTACAGATGGTCCGCCCTTGTAATAAGGGTTCGAACTTTACCGCCTCACGGCAGAACGGTGGAGGTTTTTTAATGATTAAGCATGAGTCATTCCGATAATATCTTCGGCTGGGGGCGGCGTCGTATCTGCCCTGCCCGGAGTATGTGTGGGGCACGCATCGCCATGCGTGGTGCGGATTCCGTGCAGTGCTGACCGCGCCGCCCCATCCTTTTTTCCCGCGAAAGGTCTCTCCGGCGGAATCGGCCGCACCCACATGCGAGTTCTGATGCCTTCCTGCCGATCGCCTTGCACCACAGAGGACCGCGTATGACCCCCATATACATTCTAGAAGATGGACAACTCGACCAGCTTTATCCACTTACCTATTCACGCCCGGCATTTTTGTTAAGGTGCGGCGCTTATACCCTGCTGGACCGAATGATGTACTTTATTCATCAGCCAATCTCGGGATTGCTGGTGCGTGATCGAATGGTCAATAAGCTGCGCCAGACCTTCAAACTCCCCATCAACCCAAAAATCAATAAAGCCAAGAGCGCCATCTTCATCAACGGCCGCTGGCTGATGGACGCCCCCTTCACCGAGCCGAAAGTTGACAGCGCCGCAATGGTCAACAATCAGGTTGTATGGATGCATTTATCCGCCGATAACATGGCCAAGCTCGACTTGCGCCGTCTGGTTGGATCCAAAGCCTTAAACGACATGCTGCCCCACATAGGACTCGAAGGTGTTGAAGCGAAGCTGGTTGAGTATCCGTGGGATTTACTTAAGCTGCAGCATCAGGCAATGCTGGATGACTTTGCCAGGCGGGGCCGCGCCCTCGACAGCCAGCCGCTGCCGGGAACGCACCTGCTCAACCCCGACAACATGAACATCGCCCGGGACGTCGCCATTGATCCTGGCGCGGTGCTCGACGCTCGCAAAGGCCCGATCATGATTGAATCAGGCACCCACATCGGGCCACATGCGGTTATAACCGGGCCGGTGTTTATTGGCCGCGATTGCGTCATTCGTACCGGCGCTGACATCCGCGGCGATACCTCCATTGGCCGCAGTTGCCGCATTGGTGGCGAGGTTGTCTCGTCCATCTTTTTCGCCAACTCCAATAAGCAGCATTATGGTTTCGTGGGGCACAGCGTTGTTGGTGAATGGGTCAACCTGGGAGCGGGTGTGACCACCAGCAATTTGAAAAACACTTATGGCTCCGTGCGGATGACGGTTAAGGGTGCTGATATCTCCACCGACCTGCAATTTCTCGGCTCTGTCATTGGCGACCATGCCAAACTTGCCGTAGGCGTTTGTCTTAGCACAGGAACTGTCATTGGATTCTCGAGCCATATTCTTATCTCGCGACCACCGAAGTATGTGCCAAGCTTTGCCTGGGTTACCGATCGGGGCATAGGAAAAATTGACCTCAACAAGGCCCTGCAAATTGCTAAAATTGTAATGGCTCGGCGCGAGCAGGAGTTTACTGAGGCAAATCAGGAACTGTTTTTGCGCATCGCCCAGACATGGTCTTCCGAGGAAGCCGCTTCTTAGCCGGCTCTTATGCGCTTCGTCCACGCCACACATTTACAAGTGCAGCAGCAGTCTATTTGGTTTCCCAACACGCGGCCAAATGCCCCGGGCCGCCCTGTTTTGGCTCCAGTGGAGGCATCTGCTGCTTGCATCGCTCGGTAGCCAGTGGGCATCGCGGATGAAATGCACAACCACTGGGTGGTTTGGCCGGGCTTGGCACTTCACCCGCCAGAACAATGCGGCGGTCAAGCTTGCGTGGTTCGGGCTTCGGCACGGCGGAAAGCAACGCCTGTGTATAAGGATGCCGTGGATTTCGGCATAGTTCTTTCGAGGGCGCTGTTTCGACAATTCGCCCAAGATACATGACCGCAATCCGATCTGAAAAATGCTCAACGACCGCCAGATTGTGGGCAATAAATAAGTATGCCAACCCCAGTTCCGATTGCAGGTCTTCCAACAGGTTAAGTATCTGTGCCTGAATGGAAACATCCAAAGCCGACACCGGCTCATCACATACAATAAGGTCAGGCTTAAGCGCCAGCGCCCGCGCAATACCGATGCGCTGCCTCTGCCCGCCCGAAAACTCGTGTGGGTACCGCCCTGCCGCGGCCGCAGGCAGCCCTACGCGTTCAAGCAATTCACCCGCTACATTTGGAGCTTCTCGCTTGTCGGCAAGGCCATGCACCACCATCGGTTCGGCAATCATGTCGCCGATGTTCATCCGCGGATTCAGAGAGCCAGCAGGGTCCTGAAAAATAATCTGGAGGTGCCGTCGCAATGGCCGAAGCTGTCTCTGCGACATGCGATACATATCAACTCCCTTGAAGTTGACCTCTCCGCTGATGCGGGCAGAGCCTTCCGGCAGCAGACGCAAGATAGCTCGGCCCGTCGTGGTTTTGCCGCAGCCCGATTCTCCAACAAGTCCAAGCGTCTCGCCCCCATTTATGTAGAGCGATACATCCTCCACAGCCCTGACAACGCCCGTCGGAGAGCCGAAGAGCGTCCGGCCAATCGGAAAATGTACGCTCAAGTGATTGACGCTCAGCAATGGCTCGCCAATTTGCCGGTTCGCCGATGCGTCCGCAGCACTATTGCTATGTTGACTTGTAATCATAATAATCCCTGCGTTTGCCTAGACTTTTAGCTCGGACAAGGCCGCCTTTCGACGAAAATTGCTGGCCGGTGGCACTGCGCTTGCCGTGGCATAGCCTGCGGCATGATAACTCGCCACCCAATGATTGGCTGCAACCTGCCGCAACTCCGGAAGACCGGCGTTACATAAAGCCTTCTCCTCTTCGGTGCATACGGTGCAGCGATCCGTAAAGCGACAGCCATTGCTCCATGTATGTGGCTCTGGCACATTGCCGGGGATGGTCACGAGCCGCTCGTGCTCGTGACCCAGTCGTGGCACACAACTCAGCAGTCCCTGCGTATAAGGGTGCAGTGGGTTGTCGAATATTTCGTAAACATCCGCAAATTCCACAATTCTTCCAGCATACATGATAGCCACGGTATCGGCGTTTTCCGCAACAATGCCCAAGTCGTGTGTAATCAGCACAACCGCCATGCCGGTGCTTTCTTTGAGTTCTTGCAGCAACTCCAGAATCTGCGCCTGAATCGTTACATCCAACGCCGTGGTCGGTTCATCGGCTATAAGCACCGCCGGCTGGCAGGCCAGCGCCATGGCAATCATCACACGCTGTTTCATACCACCCGATAACTGGTGCGGATACTCGCCAAGTCGCCGTTTGGCATCCGCTATGCCTACACGCGTCATGGCATTGGCGGCAATGTCCATAGCTTCCGACATTCCCACCTTCTGATGCAGCAAAATCGCCTCGGTTATTTGATCTCCTATGGTGAACACCGGGTTGAGACTTGTCATAGGCTCCTGAAAGATCATGGCGATCTGCCCACCGCGAACCTGCCGCATCTCCTTTTCACTAAGCGCCAGCAAATTGCGGCCTTTGTACACAATCCGTCCGCCGGTAATGTAGCCCGGTGGCGACGGAATAAGCCGCAGAACCGACATTGCCGTTGCGCTCTTGCCACAGCCCGATTCGCCCACAAGTGCCATCATTTGGCCGCCATAAACCGAAAATGAAACGCCGTCGGCCGCGTGCACCACCGACTTCGAACCCCGTCCACCCCGAAACTCGGTATGTAAATCGTCCACCTTGAGCCAAGGTTCAAACGCTGCGGTAGTCAACGCACTCTGCTTCAAACTCATAAGGCTTCTCCATGTGGATCAATGGCGTCTCGCAGTGCCTGTCCAATTACGTTAAATGCCATCACGGTAAGAAAAATCGCCAATCCCGGCCCAATCGCCTCCCACCAGCGAAACACCGTCGCTGGATTGCCAGCCTCATTAAGCATTTGCCCCCACGATGCCGTTGGCGGCCGCACCCCTACGCCCAAAAAGCTCAAGCCCGATTCGATTGTAACCGCTCCGGCAAAGCCAAAGCTCGCAGATACCAGCACCGGTGTTATGCCATTCGGAAGCATGTACCTGAATAGCACTCTCCACAACGGCAAGCCCGCCGCCCGTGCAGCGGCCACATAATCCAAACTGCGCAGCCGAAGAAACTCCGCTCGCACAAAACGAGCGTAGCCAGTCCAGCCCGTTACGCCCAAAATAACCATAATAGCCATGATGTTGCGGCCAAACGTTGCAACAAAAATAAGAATCAATATAAGCGTTGGAATTGCTTCCACCGCCTCCACAAATCGCATAAATAATAAATCAACGATTCCTGAGAAATATCCGTCTACAGCACCACAAAACACGCCAATCACCAATGCAATAATTTGGCTCACAAAGCCTACACTCATCGCCACCCGCGCCGACCATAGCAGTCGCGCCAGCACATCCCGCCCCTGCCCGTCTGTGCCAAGCGGATGGCCCGGCATAGGCATCTTGTTAATCAAGTCGCGTCTCAGCGGCTCCATGTCTGCATAGCCCCACTTAATGGGCGCAAAGATCGCCCCATGGGCTTTGCCCTCGGCTACAAGCCGCGTATAGTTTGTGACGTCAAGGACATTATGTCGAAAAATACCAATCAGTGTCGTCAGAGCAATTGCCGCAAAAGCAGCAAGAATCATGACGCGCCATCGCCTCTGGCGGCGCCGAACAAGGTCCGATTCCTTGCGCGTAAGCCATTGATGCAGCACGCACCATACCACAACTCCAGCCCATACCAGCACGATCAAATCTAAACGCGTAAGCGAACGAAACAAAGGATACAACCGCTTGGCCTGCATTGAATTGTGCGCAGAGACAACAACGGTATAGGGTCGTGAGTTGGCGATAAACGGTATGAGAACCGCAAGCAGCGACAGCGCCACAAGATATGCAACCGAAATCTTAACCGCCCATGGTCGCACCGCCGAGGCCAGCACGTTGTCCCAGTATGAGCGAGGACGCTGGCTTAAAAGCCTTGGCATCATTGTTTCTGATGGCAGTGATGGTTCCAAGCTATTCATAGGAAACCCTCGGATCCGCCACCGCATAGCACAAATCAGTAATCAGATCTGCCAGAAGGCCGATGATGCCGCCAACCAACCCTACCATTTGCAACACCGGCAAATCATGCCCAAATGTCGCTTTATACGCCAGGGCACCCATACCGCGAATTGAAAATATCTGCTCAACAATCACCGAACCGGCCAGTAAGCCCGGCAAAACGCCGGCCGAAATCGTAATCAGAGGCAACAAACTATTGCGAAAAATATGTCTAACAGTCAACGTCCAGTTACCTACCCCCTTCGCACGCGCTGTGCGAACATAATCCTGCCGCATATTGTCGAGCATGGCCGCCCGAACCTGCTTTGACAGCACCGCAAAACCACCGTACACATAGCATACCAACGGTAATGCGATGTGATAACAATAGTCCCCTAAATACTGAAAATACGTCATGTGCGATGTATCAGTGGTATGAATACCCGCCGCCGGAAACCAATCCAAAAATTGTGGATTCGCCAAAAAGCCCAGCAGCATTGACCCTACCCAGATGGAGGGCAATGAATAAAGTGCCAGTGTCAAAAAGCCAAAGCCCCGGTCAAACCACCTCCCTCGCTGCACGGCCGCAAGCATTCCACCCGGCACCGCAATAATGTAGATAATGACAGTGGCGATCAAATTCAAGGTAATTGTCACCGGCAGCCGTTGCGCGATCAGCGTGAGCACCGGCTCATCGTACTGGTATGACATTCCAAAATGCCCCTCGGCGATGTCTCGCACCCAGAGCCAATATTGCATCGGCACACTGATCGGATGGCCAAAGCGATCCACCAGGTGCAGCCGCCGTTTTATCTCAAGTTCCTGCTCTTTCTGAGCCTGGCGTGAATTTAACTTACCGGTCGTACCGCCGGCACCGGGATGCGCTAGACCAGGTGCAAAGCGAACAATGGCAAACAGCATAAATGACATGATGAACAATGTCGGTATCATCAGGAGCAGGCGACGGATTATGTAATTGAGCATCAGTTGATCCTAACGGGCCTGCCAATGATAAAACTTAGTGATACTTCTGCAACGCCAGCGGCACGTACCAGTCGCCGGTGTTTATGCCATAGTATCCATAAGGTTTGGTGTTCCGAAAGCGATGATTAATAAACATCATGTCATATTGCTGAAATAGAAACAGATAGGGCTGATCATGATATATGATCGCTTGTATTTGATGCCACTGGTGCATCCGGCTCGTCGTGTTAAGGTTGGAGCGGGCTTCGGCAATTAATTTGTCCACCTCTGGATTGCTATAGCCACCAGCATTGCTGCCTTTGTCGGCGATGCTGGCCGAATCCCATATTTGATACGGGTCCTGCTCAATGGAGCCGGTCCACGCCAGGCAATACGACTGAAACGAACGGCTGTCTATTCGCTTGAGCATTACCTCGAACTGCATCGGACTGACATTTACCCGAATGCCAACGCGGGCGTACTGGTGCTGAATATATCCGGCAATCTGCGCAAGCGTTGTTGCGCTGCTCGGTATTGTCAGGGTGAACTCGAAGGGTTTTCCCCCCCGCTCCAAAATGTCATCGGAGTTTTTCACCCAACCCGCCTTGTGCAACAGTGCCCGCGCCTCGGCCACACTGTAGGCAATAGGTTTAACCTGCTTATTGTTCTGTGGAGAAAAAACGCTAAAGGGCCCGTTTATAGGCACGGCCAAGCCATGAAGAAAGGAATTGATGATGGCGTTGCGGTCCACCAGCATGGCCAGCGCGGTGCGTGTGGTGCGATCATGAAACATTGGCAGCCGCAAATTCCAGCATATATACAGGTATCCGTCCGATGGTGTATGGTAGTTATAATAGATATTATGCTTCACAAACTGCGGATCTTTGGTAAACCGTGTGTACTGCGCGGCTCTCGGGCTTACGGCATCCAGCGATCCTTTCAAATAATCTTGCATTGAGGCCTGCGGACTTTCAATAAACCGATAAACAACACGGTTAAACGTCGGCGCTGGCCCCCAATAACGCGGGTTGCGCACCAGTGTCAATTGCTGCCCCCGCTGCCAGCCTTGCAGCACATAGGGGCCGCTGCCGATCAGGCGCCCCGGCGGCTGATTATTAAAATCCTTTGCACGCTTAAACTTATAAATGTGCTCTGGAACAATCTGCAAAGCACCTACATTCGCCAACGCCTGAAAATAGGGATGGTGCAGCGTAAACACTACCTCGCGTGAATTAATCGCTTTGCAGGACTCAAAATCGGTATACGACGACCGCATGGGCGCATCGTTTATTTTCGGATTCATAAGTGTATTGAAACTAAATACGACATCCTTGCTCGTCACCGGTACCCCATCGCTGAACATTACGTTAGGTCGCAGCGTTACCCATATCTTCAGACCATTTTTCGCCACGCGATAGCTCTGGGCAAGCCACGGCTCCCACTGCAATGTGACGGAGCTTTGAATCAGCAGTGTCTCAAGAACATACCCCTGCACAAGGTAGGCCCCCTCTCCCTGTGGTACATATGGCACGAGCGTTGACGGGTCTTCGTTTAAGTCCAGCACCAACCAATCGCCTTGGGCGTAATCGGACCGTGAAAATGGATTATGTGAGGACAGCGGCGGCCTGGGATAATACACATAACGCGATCCATCCGGCAGGGTTTCGCGAATGGGCTTGGCACTTTGCCCGCTACCCGCCTCGGTTGCAACAGCTCCACCTCTTACGGGTTTGACATCGGTGCTGCGCAAATGGCTCGGCAAGACTGCCAGCGAATTTTCAATGTGCTTCAGCACCTCAAGCTGCCGCATTTGCATATCGTTTAAACGCTGAATATCTCCCTGCAAGGCTATGATCTGACGCCCCTGATAGGCCGATTGCCCTACTTCCAGCAGAACGGCTCCCAGGAGTGCCAAGAGCAGAAAAACATAAAACAAATCTTTTACGCCAAAGCGGTTGTTCATTGAGTCTCCTGCGGACTTTTCATAGAGCACTCTCCTACTCGCATGCGACCGCATTCGGCCAAGCGGCCGAATGGCCTTATATTTTACCGGCCGCGAGGGTCTAATGCATCGCGCACCGCGTCACCTACCACATACAAGCACAGTAAAGCGACGCTCAGACCGGCACACGGCCATACGATCAACCACCAGCGAATATGGATTGGGTTGATGGCATGTTCCCCTGCTGATGCCAAACTTCCCCATGTGGGCACCGGCGGCTGCACGCCAAGGCCTAAAAAGCTTAATGCCGATTCCGCCAGAATTGCCCCGGGCACAATCAATGTAGCATATACCACCACCACGCCCACCAAGTTCGGGAATAGGTGGCGTATCATAATGCGGGCCGGAGCCAAACCAGCCGCTCGGGCAGCTTCTACAAACGGCTGGTCGCGCAAACTCATGACCTGCGCCCGAATGACGCGGGCCATCGTCAGCCAACTTACGCCGCCAATGCCTGCCAGCAGCACCAGCACGCTGGCCACCCCGGAAGAATCGGGGCATCGTATGGTAGCCAACCAGTTGGTTAATCGGCCAACCACAGCAACACGCAATAAAATCACCACCAAAATGTAGGGCAATCCGTAGAGCACATCCACCGCACGCATCAAGAGTGCATCGGTACGACCACCGGCGTATCCAGCCAGCAATCCCACGCTCACACCTATGACCACCGATATCAGCGCAGCCGAAAAACCTAACGTCAGCGATATAGCTCCGCCAAAGGCAAACCGTGCCACGAGGTCCCGTCCCAAGCGGTCAGTTCCAAACCAGTGTCGCCACGATGGCGCCGCTAGTGCATGGTTAAGATGTTGCGAATTGTAATGCTTTAGCGACCAAGGCAACGTACAATAACAAAATAAGGCAATGACAATCAGCAGCAGCAAGGCCGCCACCGCTCCTCGATGGTCCACAAAACGCCGTGCAGCGCGCAACCACGGCGATTGCGCTCGCGATTGCGGTCTAGCTGGTACAGGCATTGCAGAAGCGGCAGCACTCATGGCCGCAAAGTTAGACGCTATCAAGCCACTTGGCAAGCGGATTTGAAGCCATTTTAAATCAATCTGCGGTTCTTACTTAGACTATGAGGGCAATCTACGACCCCGCCATGTAGGATGGCTCTCAAACAAATCGCTTCGGCTGCAGCCCTACAATGCCCCAACCTCTCCGGGAGCAAACAGCTTTTTCGCAGCCGACGTAGAGGGAAAAGGCCCCTAGACAGAACTCGTGGATATTACCAAGATGCCGTGGCCGCCACCAATTCCCCAATAATCCTGCTACGGGACGGAAAAAGGTGGCACTGTACATGGCACCCAAACTCGCTCTTTGCGGCACCAAAAGTAAATAGGGCAGGACAACTGTCCTTGCAAAAGCAAGCCACGGTGAGAGCAAAAAAACATTTTAAAACAGAGTGTTTAGCATTCGGTATGCGCAATCTTGCGTGGAAAGCGGGCGATCGGATTCGAACCGACGACGTCCAGCTTGGGAATTAGCAAAAAAACAGGCCGAAAATGTGATAAAACCATTGATACCATTGCTTATTATTGACTTCATGGCTTGTTGCAAGTGTGCGCAAGCGAGCGCGCTTATTTGCCAACAAAAACAGTATTTTTGAAAGTTACTACGGTTTTAAAACCGTAAATACGGCCTTCATCAGAGAGCTAATTTTTGACGTTGGACGTCGCAGTCAAACCGTAAGCCATTGCAATGCAGGCCGCTCTCGGTGGCCGGCCAACTCGTGTGCCCTGTAAGCCAGCCGCAGCAGTGCCCCCGCTGCAATGATGCGAGAATGCCCGGCCCGATAGTCAAACCACATTGCAGCAGGCCCGCAAACGGCGTTTAATGCAGCCGTTTTGCCAACCAAACCGATGAAAACAGGACTTGTCTTAATTCTGCCGGCTCACCATCGGATACGCTGGCCAGCCGTTGCACCCGGTGGTGCGGCTTACCGCTTGCCACCAGCCGGAGCGATCGGGCGCTTGCGGTGTGCAAAGCTTCCCGACAAAAGTAGGATGCCGTGGCAATGCGGACAATGCAGTTCAACCGCCGGTGAATGCCATGCGTTCGGGCGCGTTTTATCCAGCCACTTGAATAACCTTCGCTCGGAATTAGTCCAGCCGCCTACGCCAGCCGCATCAGTAATGGTTCGTTGTTTCGTGGTACTCATGCGGTGCCTTTCTGTACGGTGCGTGCATCATCAGCCTGCGTGTCATCCAGCCCCGGCAAAGGTTTACCATCATCTGCATCAGTAGCCGGTGGCGCTTGGTTCAAACCGTTGATAATTTCATCTCGCCATGACGTTAACCGTGCTGTAATCTGCGGTTCGTCCAGGCCAACTAATTCACGCGCCCGCATCGGCCAACCCGACAGGAACACGTTGACGTGTTCGGTGACACGCTCAATGCGGCCCAAAGCTTCACGCAATGGTATCTGTACTTCGTCGTGGATAGGTTCGGCATAAAAACATTTACTCAAAAACCGGCGAGCGTGCTCGGCAACCAAAGCCAGCCGCTCATTAGTTGAATCGGAGGTATCGTAGGTATGAATCTGGCTTATCAACCCATGCAGAAAGCTTACCGCCTGCAACCGCAGGCCGTACACCGATCTGGACTCCGCAGATTGTTTTTGAAGTTCAGATAGTTCGTGCTCATATTTCGATGCAAGCGCCTCTTCTTTTCTAATGCGAGCGGCAAGAAGTTTATCACTGCCACGGGCGCTATCAGGACGGCCAACCGCACCATACTG
>JABEVB010000176.1 GCA_013044165.1 Phycisphaerales bacterium | reverse complement strand
GGCCACAAAGTGGTGCTATTACGCCCAATGCCCTTCGTGTGGCCCGGTTCCTGAATATTTTCCCATCCCTGGCATTTGGCGGAACCTGTCACAGGCCCTGCCGCGCATGTCGGAATCGCCAATGCCGATAGCTTACGCACAGGTGCCGCTTTGACTCTCCAGCGCAAGCATGCGTTGCTTGGCCCCAACAGACCCCGGAGCCGAAAAGCCCGTCATTTTGCCGTTTGCGCCCAACACGCGATGGCAGGGTATTAAAATCGGAAATGGATTTCGGCCCAGAGCGCCGCCTACCGCCCGGGCGGCCCCTTCGCGACCAATGGCTTTGGCCAATGCGCCATAGGTTATGGTCTTGCCCGGCGGTATCAGCGCAACGCGTGCGAGTACCGCCTGGTCAAATGGCGTGCAGACCGACCAATCCACCACATCGCGCCAAATGGGCCAGAAGTCAGGCGTCTTTCCCCGCGGATCGTAGCCGTCCTGATAGTACCGCATTAAAAAAGCCGCAAGCTGTTTGATCCATAGCGGTTCGGCGGCCGGTGGCGGCGAAGGCCTGCCTTTACGCGGTCGTGGCAGACATGCGACGATATTTTTAAGCAAAGCTTCTTGCGAAGGATGTGCTGGAAAGATTCGTCTCAGCAGCGAGCAGCAATTCACCTGGCAGTACAAAAGTCCGCAATGCCCCCAGGATGTTTCAACAATGCGATAGCCCAGCAGGGCACGGGGGCGCTGGCCCGCGTCGGCGACCTTGATGTACTTGTGTTTGATACTCTTTGCTGCCACTGCTGTGCACCTCCTGTACCATAAAACTCAATCTCAATTGTCCCATGAGCCACGATACAATCAAGCCGACGACGCAAAACGATTCTACCGTATGTAAATTGTTATAAACCCCCGACATCTTAAAAGGTAACACGGGTGCTATGGACCGTAACGGCCCGGCAAGCACCCCGCCGAATGTGCAAGATGACGACTGCAGAATGAGAGGTTCGTGGTGCCGGCTCGGACAGGTCTTGGCAAAGCAGTTCAAGCGGAACAGCTATGGGTAAATGCGCTGTGCAAAATTGAGAAATATTAATTGCGTCCTGATTGCGTGAAACGTCTATTGCGGTCGCATCGCGGCCTGCGGGCCGCAAGACGAGAGAAGGGCACGGCCTGCGGTAGATGGCGGATTGGAGTTGTAAGTCGCGAGTCGGGGTCTCGTTCTGGTAGAGGCCAGTAGCGTCCGGAACAATCTAAGCGAAATCATAACTCGCGCGTTTGCGATATTTATGTTTTACTTTGTGCCATGAAGAGTGATCATGGCAAGTTACAGAAGACAAACTGCGCTCGAATAGGCGGCCAATGCGCTGCGGATGAAGCGATTGTTGTGGATCAAGCCGCGTATGACCGCAAGCGGTGGTGGGGTCATTTAGGAGGCCGCAAGTACATCAGGCAGTTGGAAAAGCTTCTTGTCGCTCTTCGTCGTACCCATGTGCAGCCCAATCGTACAATGTATTATGTTGATATTGTCACACTGCTGCTGGGTTTTTTAACCAGCAAGATTCGCAGACTGCGGCTGCTGGACCTTTGCAGTCAGGGTCCCGGCGTTCGGCAGCACCTGCGGGAGGATCGTATCTGTCGCAGCACGCTCTCGGAGGGGCCTAAGCTCTTTGATCCTCAGTCATGGATGCCGTTAATACGGGAGTTGTATCAGGCCTTATCACGCAAGCCTGGTGTGGCACCGGAGTTTAAGGAACCTTACGAGAAGCTGGTGGCGTTTGATCGCTCATATTTCCATGTTCCCACCAAGGTGTTCTGGGCGTTGCGTCAAAAGGGCCGCAACCAGGTAGAAAGTCGGCAGGTTCACCTGAATCTGTATGACTGTGTGAGCAATGGTAAGCCGCAGGGGATGAGCATCAGCGGCGAAGATGGTCTATTAGAAGCTCAGGCGGTGTTTGAAGATGTGGAACTGGGGCTTGTATACATTAAAGATTAGGGCTGCAAAAAAAAGGACTAAAATCTTCCACGCCCCTTTTTCAAAAAAAATGGCCTACGGGCTGTCCATGCGCCCAGACAAGCCAGCTCAACTCCCTGCCGGCGGAGCAGTAAGCCAGGCTCGGCTATTTCCAATCGGCCGCTCACGCTGCAAACCTTATGCCGGACACGACTGGAATCAGTCCGGCGGTCTTTTTCGCCTCGCCCTCCCGACAAAATCCACCCAGAGTGCGGCTGTCCCCAGCCGCCACTAGCGCAGCGCCCAACGCTCTACGGACACCCTTGCTCTAAATTCAGCTGTTGAGCCATGGCTGCCAAAATCCTGATCTGGCATGGAGCCAAATCGAGGCGCTCGGCGCAGCCGCCCATGTCACCCGCCGACGAGAACAGTGCCATTAGCAAGTTTATCATTCCACCGGCTTAAGCCGATAGTGATCAGTCAGGGGCGCGGCCGCCTCGCGCTCACCGCGGAGCATGTCGGGAAGCACGGAGTAAATCGCCTGCGCAAGCTTTTCCCCGTCGGCGTGAACAATCGCACGCGATGCAGCGCTTACGCCTCCGAACAGAATCAATCTGGGGCTGCCGCTCCATGGCGGGGAATAGAGTTCGATGGGTAGTTGAACGTCGCGCCATGCATAAAAGCGAGCTTGCGTGCGGTTCCATGCCATCGCCAAAACGTGATACGCCTGCAGAAGCATCGGCGTGCGATACTTCGCCAGGTTAATCCCGCTCGCCAGCGCTGTTGCGCTGAACGTGCCCACCGACTGGCCGTTGATGCTGAGTGTGTAGCTTTTGGCTGTCAATCCTGTAACCTGCAACTCCTCCTGATCAAGCTGACGATATAAATGGCCGGCATGAATGATGGCTTCTGCCGGCGGATTAACAAAGCTAAACTTGGGCTGCGGCGCCTGCCAGCCATTTACCGGTGGAAACTGCGGCCACGTTTCATGCAGCGACAGCATTGGATATGGCAGAGAACCGTCGAGTTGCGTCCAACGGATGGTACCTTCCGCGGTCTGAAGGTTTGTTACCTGCGTGTTGTCTGCAAGCTTCACATTATCGCCTGCTATGGCAACCTTCGTTACCGTCGCTGGCGCGTTCCACAGTTTCAGCAGCGCCTCGGCCATTAGCAATTCTCCCGCCGCGCTCGGGTGGACTCGTCCTGGTATAACCTGACTGGCAAACTGGGGGTGCGTCGCTTGAAGTTTTTTGATCACGGCTAGCATGGGTGCGTTAAAATCTACGTAATAGAGGTGGTCCTTGGCTGCGAGTTTTTTGTCAAACTCGTCATAGCGCTGCAGCACGCCGTTGTAGCCGCCGGGAAAACGATGTTTAATATTGGCAAAGGGCGACGGTCCAAAGGGCGACGGCCCAAGAATGACGATGCGTACCCCCGGAAGATGCCTCCGCAACGCGTCCACCAGATGCTCGTAGCCCTTTTTATAGGTGTTAAATATCTTGGCATTAAAGGGGCGGTACGACGCATCATTCATACCCAGCATAATCGTGACAACCGTCGGCTTAAATGGATATACGTCGCGCTTGAGCCGCACGTCTATCGGCCCAGCCCAGCCGCCGGTGACGCGGTCGGCGCCGACACCTGAATCCACGAAGTCAACTTTCAACTTCGGAAAGCGCGTGATCACATAGGTTTCAACAGCCACGGCATAAAATCGCTGCTCGGTGATGCTGTCGCCATAAAAGCATACGCGGTCCCCGTTTTTGAGAAAAAATCCGTTGGACGCAAGCACACCGTGCCCCATCACAACTGTCGAACACCACACCAACAGGCAGGACATCCATCCACGCATCTATAGACTCCTTTCGAGAATCACTGAAATCTCGGCGTGCCTCCGAATGGACACGGTTCGGTCAGCATATATCTATTTTCCCGCTACCGCAGGTAGCCGCAGAACATAAGGGCGCACACTTCCAAAGCCATTGGAAGCGCTATCAATTAACCCGAGCCTGCAAACCCATTGTAGTTTACTACAAGAAAAACAACAATAGAATTTGATATCAATTTATGTTTTAAATTTATGGAACTATTATATTCCGTTAGTAGGGCTTCCAAGCCTCTCTGAACGATGCGTCGGACCACAGTCAAAATATTATCTGTAAAAAATCTCGGCCAGCTATCCCTTTGGCCCTTGCCAGAGGCAGGATTTCCCTTCAGCGTTGCGCCAGGTCGTGTTACGCCTCTTCGTGGCCGTTCTTGACGGGCTTTCGCGCACAATTCTGGCTGTCAAAGCGTACACATCAACGCCGCGCACGTAATATTAACGCGTTGGTGCGCGGTGCTGCCGCCAAGGCATTCGCGATCACGTTCGCGCACGGGGAGAGTTTTTCACCCAAGCGCGGGCATGCGGCAAAAAAATTTATACACCAATCACTATACCAAAGTTGCTTCTATAGAAAATGCACTTCAGCCGCATAGGCATTGCGATTTGTTCAAAAATCAGCTTCCCCGTACTGGACACACCTCCACAAGGTCCAAGGCCCGGC
>JABEVB010000175.1 GCA_013044165.1 Phycisphaerales bacterium | reverse complement strand
GATGCTACTGCCCGCAACGTTGAGGCCGCGATTAAAACCGTCCCTGGCGTGGTCGAAGCCCGCAGCGGCATTGTGCTCTCTGGCGATGCTCTCGACATTAAAATAGACCGCGTAAAAGCCGCACTTGAAGGCATGGACGCCGATTCAATCACCCGGCTTATTTCGGCCTATTTAAAGGGCGTGGTGCCTACGCACATTCAAAAAGGTCCGCAGATACTGGCTGTACGTGTGTGGGTACCCCATGCCAATCGGACCACCATTGGTGGCATTTCGAGGCTTATGATTCAATCGCCCGATGGGCACCTGTTTCCGTTGGGGCAGGTGGTACACATACGAACCGTATCCGGTCAGCAGGAAATCACCCGTGACAACCTCAAACGCATGGTAGCAGTAAACGCCCGCATCAGCGGGCGCGACTTAGGCTCAACCGTCGCCGATGTACAGCGTGTGCTGCAAAAACCCGGGTTGTTTCCGAAGGGTATTTATTACACTTTGGGCGGACTGTACCATCAGCAGCAGATAGCCTTTCGCGGACTTTTGGTGGTTATGATTGCCGCGGTGCTGCTGGTGTTTTTACTGTTGCTGTTTTTGTATGAAAGCTTTCGGGTGGCCAGCGCCATGCTCGCCATACCGCTGTTGGCATTGGCGACGGTGTTTGTAGGATTGTGGTTTACAGGCACTGAACTCAATATTTCGTCCATGATGGGCATGACCATGGTGGTGGGCATTGTGACGGAAGTGGCCATCTTTTATTATTCCGAATACCGTGAACTTCCTGCCGAGACGGGCGACATTCAGCGACTGATAGATGCCGGAAAAAATCGCCTGCGACCCATCGCCATGACCAGCCTTGCGGCTATTTTGGCCCTGCTGCCGCTGGCACTGGGCCGCGGACAGGGCGCACAGATGCAACGCCCGCTGGCGGTGGCCATTATTTCGGGCCTGACGGTGCAGTTACCGCTGACGCTTGTGGTGCTGCCAGCGCTCTTGGCCCTTGGTCGTCGGCTCAAGCCGGTGCCCTGATGGGAGGTAGCTTGCCGGCATCATTGAAAATGCGGGCTTACCAGAGTTTGTGGATCGTCTCTGTCGGATAATAGAAATTCAGAATATAGCGTGCCGAGAAGCCTTTGAGTGCAAACTCCTGTGCGCCCCATTGCGAGAGGCCAATGCCGTGGCCAAAGCCGTGGCCGCTGTAGAGCACAATGCTGGTCGGCGTGTTGCGAATGTCGAAGTCGCTGCTCGGCGGAGCGGGGACGTTGCGGTTGGGGTCGGTCACGAGCGCTAGCCGAAATTCTTCGGCTCGCATCGCGCCTTGATGGCCATAAATATCGGTGAAGGTCACAATTGTCGGCCGATTGGTAATATTGTTTCGCTGGGTTATTTGCACATTTGCGATGGGGCCAAGTTCACTTAAATAGGGCAAGGAGTTTTTTTTGCCCCAGAGCGTAACGGCTTGCGTGACAAGGGCTTTGCTGATGGTCATGGGCGGCCAAGCGTATCTTGAGCAATCGGCATCCACGGGGCCGACGATGCGTGCAGTGAGCGTGGGTGGGTTCTCATCTCCCCAGGCATCGGAGGGCGTTTGGGTAGCTCCGCCGGTGCATGCGGAGTAAAAAGCACAAAAAATGCCACGCAGTACGCCTTGGCGGGCAAACATTACCTCGCCCCAGGTGGCACGTACCGCGGCCCAAGCGCGAGGCGTCTCGGCCCGCATGCCGCCATATACCTGTGAGTTTTGCGTACCGGTAACATCCCATGCATGCGTGAGCCCGAAGGTACGCATCTGGTACAGGGCGTAGGTTCGAGCGGCGATGGCCTGTGCCCGATAGGCCGCAGGTTGCCAGCTTCCATACAACTCGCGCGAGAGCACACCGGCGAGATAATCTTCTATAGGTAGTACGTTCAGGCCCACATATTCACCGGTTGGCAATCGCACCACTTCCACGCGGCCACGGTAAAAATGCGGATCGAGCCGCGGGGCTGTGGGTTGCGGCTCGGTAATGGCTACACGGATCCACGGCTCGGTGCGCTGCCACGACACAGGCACAATTGCCGGATAGACCGGACCAAGGATTGTCGGCTTGGGTAAGATGGCGGGTATGGGTGGAAACGCCGGGGCGACGGTGGGGCTACTGGTGTTTGCGGCCGGGGAAGAGCCGATGGAGGGAGGCGGCGGTAACGCCATCTGGGACGAACTGCTCTGGCAGCCTGCCAGCAACAGCATAGATGTGGATACCGCGAGCATCGCGGCGGAAAGTACGAAGTGCCTCAGTCGCAAGTGGATCATCCTTGATCCTCTAAAAAAAAGCATTGGCAAAACCCGCAGCGCCACGGCTTTGGGATTACGCCAAGTTGGTTCAAGGCTGTCGGCGGCGTTATGGGCTACACGGGCCACATGAGGTCGCATGGCTGCCACACACGGCCTGCCGTTCAATCTACTTTGCGAAGGCTCAGGCCCAGCTTATCAAGCTTTTGTTTGACTTCGTCGAGGCTGGTGTCGCCAAAGTTTTGTACGCCCAGCAACTCCGCTTCGGTGCGGCTGATTAAATCGGCCACGGTATTGATGCCCAGCAACTTCAGCGCCTTGCTGCTGCGTGCGCCAAACTCCATGTCACTGACGCTTTGGTTGAGGACTTCGGGTGGCACGGTGGCGGCAACCGCCCGGAGAGCCTCGGCTCGTTGTGCCGCCAGAGCGTCCTCCGAGGCCTGCCCCAAACGCAGCCCCTTACGCGAGAGCATCTCACGAATTTCCTGAAGGCTGGTTTCGCCGAAGTTTTTGTAGCTCAGCAGTTCAGCCTCGGTAATTTTTAACAGGTCTCCGAGGGTGCGAATGTTCATCTTACGCAGGCAGTTGCGGGCGCGAACCGAAAGCTCAAAATCGGTTACGGGTGTCTCGAGCACCAGGTTGCGCGGGCCGTAACGGCGGTCGGTGTCATCCGGTATCTGCATGTCGAGCGAGCTGTCTACATGGCGGTAAAACATGCGGCCCTTGACGTGATTGGGCTGGCTGGTGAGCAGGCGGTGAAGACATTCTTCGGCGTCGTCGTAAAGACCGGCATCCTCGTAGAGTACCGACAGATTCAGCAGCACGCCCTCGTAGGTGGGCTGGCGGGCGGCAAGGCTTTCGTAAAGCAGGATGGCCTTTTCATCTTCGCCAAGCAGGTCGTAGTAATAGGCGAGTTTGAACGCCACGGCATCGTCTTCGGGATCTAGTTGGTTGGCCTTATCCAGAAGTTCAAGTGTGGTTTCAAGCCGGCCATCTTTTGCGGCTTTGAGGGCTTCATCGTAAAGCTTTTTAACGTTTGCGGTTTCTTTTGCGGTTTCGGGCATGGGAAGTAAGTCTCCGTAGTTAACCAAATTCAAGACCATAAATTGTACTCTGCCCGGTGCTGGTTGACAATGCCGCCGCCTTGCCTTGGAAAAAATGTTGCGTGCACGGGCAGCGTGGTTGCAACGTAGGGCAAAAGCCATTACACTTCCCGGTTCGGATTTTGGCGGAGTCTGCTGGGTTCCGGCGGTCGAATAGGCTGTTGACGGAACTCCGGCCTTCCGGGTGGCTCGCCTGTTGGCTGATGGTAGGCCGCAGGTGGCAGCAGCAAAGTAAAAGGTTAACTATGCCGACAATCAATCAGTTGATCAAAAAGCCGCGTCGCAGTCTCGAACGCATCAACAAGGTGAAAGACCTTGAAGCTTCGCCGCAGCGTCGTGGGGTGTGTCTGGTGGTCAAAACCATGACCCCCAAGAAGCCTAACTCGGCTTTGCGTAAGGTGGCCCGCGTGCGGCTCTCCAACGGTAAAGAAGTTACCGCCTACATCCCCGGCATAGATCATAATTTGCAGGAGCACTCAATTGTGCTCGTGCGAGGCGGCCGCGTACGCGATCTGCCCGGTGTTCGTTACCACATTGTTCGTGGCGTGCTTGATGCCGGTGGTGTAGAAGCCCGCCGTCGCAGCCGCTCGAAGTACGGAGCCAAGAAACCCAAATAACGTTGTGTAAAAATAAATCGGCGGCTCGGATGCTCCGACCGCATACCTTAGAAGTATCCCGAATCTTGAATGATTCGAACCGGAGAAATGAAAGGAAGCCATGGGCGCTAAATCGTTTACTGTCAGTGTCGCCAATCTTAAACCCGACCCGGTCTATGGGTCGCTTACCTTGAGTAAGTTCATCAATTGCCTGATGTATGATGGCAAAAAGGCCACCGCCCAACGTGTGGTGTACGGAGCCCTCGACCTCATCGGCAAGCGCGTCAAAGACGCCAAGCCCATTGAAGTTTTTGAGCTTGCCATGAATAACGTAAAACCCAATATCGAAACCCGATCCCGTCGTGTCGGCGGTCAGAACTATCAGGTACCGATGGCCGTGTCGCGTAAGCGGCAACAAAGCCTTGCTATTCGCTGGATTCTCGAAGCTATTCGATCCAAGGCGGGCAAATCCATGATGGAACGCCTCGCCGAGGAACTTGTTGCCGCAAGTAAACGCGAGGGCGCTGCGATGCAAACCCGCGAAAATGTGCACAAGATGGCCGAGGCCAACCGCGCCTTCTCGCACTTTGCATGGTAATTGCCAACCCGTAATACTCCGGCTGTGGCATCATCCCGATGTAATAAATTGGGATGATGCTGTCCTGCTGCTGCGCCAACGCGAATGTCCGCAAAGGAGTCTGCCTTTGCAATTCTGGCGTGATTTAACGCTTGCCGTTTAACATTGATTGCTTGGAGTGGCCTGCGATGGCCCCACAGCGCTATTGCGGTAAAGTGTTACTGCGTATGCAGCGATGGGATTTCTTTTTTGTGGTTACAGCGATATTTACGGATGAGTTTTAGGTCATTGGCTCTGTTTTCCAACGCTCTATTTGTGCATACGCGTTGTGATTGTGGATGGATTCAAAGTTTTCGCTTTCGATGCTGTACCAGGTGATGCGTGGGTCGCTTTCCATGCCAATGGCCAAATCGCGGATAATGTCTTCCACAAACTTGGGGTTGTCGTAGGCCTGCTCGGTGACGAATTTTTCGTCCGGGCGCTTAAGCACCGCGTAAACCGGCGCACTGGCGGCGGCTTCCATGATGTTGACAAGATCCTCAATCCAGAGCAGGCCAGTAAAGCGGACGCGAGCCGTAATTTCGCATCGCTGGTTGTGGGCCCCGCGTGCGGAAATTTCTTTACTGCAGGGGCACAGCGAAGTGGCCGGTGCCTTAACTTCGAGGATAAAGTCGTCCTTGCCGTTGCTGGAACCCTCAAAAGAGCAGTTGTAATCCATCAGGCCGCGGGCGCCGGTAACCGGGGCGGACTTTTCAATAAAGTACGGAAAACTCATGGCAATGTGAGCGTCGGAGGCCATGAGGCGGGTTTTCATTTCATGGAGTATTGGAATGATTTGTGCCGGCGTAATGCAGCGGTGGTGGTGGTTTAAGATTTCGAGAAAGCGGCTCATGTGCGTGCCTTTTTTGTGTTTGGGCAGCGACACATACAGGTTGATCGAGGCAATGGTGGATTGCTCTCCTCCACCACACTCCTTAAGCGTGATGGGGTATCGCACATTTTTGACGCCAACTTTGTCTATGGCTACATTTCGCTGGTCGGCGGAGCCTTGAACATCGGCCAATCCGGTGCGAGGCAGCGGCTTTGCTGCGGTGGGTGTGCTCATGCGGCTAAAACCTCCTGTGCGCCCTGTTGGGGCGGGGATTCGTAATTTGCCATGCCCAAGTCAGACGCGGCACCCTGTTGGCGGTTGCCCGCCAAGCCCCATAGTAGGATGTTGTCGCGTTTGAATCAAATGTTTTGACCGTGGTTGTTTTGCTTGGGCCTGTGGCAGCTTATGCATGCTTTTGCCCTTGGCCGCGCGGCTGCGCCACGAGAGCCCCGATCTTTGGATCCCTGCCACAGAGGCCTGTCCCGGCCAGCGCCGGGAGATTTCGGCATCCAT
>JABEVB010000002.1 GCA_013044165.1 Phycisphaerales bacterium | reverse complement strand
GTACCGGTGCCAGTCTTGACGACGCTGATGTTGGCGCCGTTGCTGCCGTTGTTGCCGCCGCCAATGCTTCCGGAATAGTTGTCCAGGGTGTCATTTCGCCCGCCCAGCGTCAAGATATCAGAGCCTGAGCCGGCACCATTGTAAATAGCACCTGCAGTGCTACCCTGTAATCCACCCAATTGATAAGTGCCCACTGCACCCAATGAAAAATAGTTGCCGCCAACATTATCAATCCACAGAGCCGAAGCGCTGCTGGAGCTCGCACCAATAAATCGGAGTGCTCCGGAAATAACGCTCATTGTGCCGGTGAAGCCGCTGTTATTGCCGCCGAGGAATACACTGTTGGGTTGCTGACCGCCGGCTTGAATGCGCTGGAATGTTCCGCTTCCGGTGAGAGAGCCATTCAATGTCAGGTTGACGTTATACGGACTCAAGGTGCCACTTCCTGCGATGTTATTTGCGAGCGTCGTACTAATACTGTGACTGCTTGCATCGCTAATCGTACCTCCGTTTAGCGTGACTAATCCAGTACCCAAGGCGCTGTTATTATCTGCCTCGATGGTCGAACTACCGCCGATTGTTGTGCCTCCGGTATAGGTGTTGGCACCGAAAAGCCGAAGGTATGCGCTTCCACTGGTTGCCAGGCTAAGTGAGGCAGGTCCTCCATCTTGGATCACGGCAGATAAAGAGCTGTTACCTCCGCTGTTGGTGAGCGTGGCGGCGGTTGTACTGCTGCCGTTTTCAATGATTGGCGTCGTACCCGAAATGCTACCTAAGTTGCCAGAATCGGTAAGGCTGGTTCCATTTAAAGCAACAGTAGCTAGGCTGCCCGTTCCAAATGTTAATTGCCCTACTGAAGTCACGCTGCCATCATCGGTCGCGGTATAGGTATTCGTAGCATTAAACTGCAGGTAGGAATTACTGCTGTTTGTCGGTGTCACATAGGCGGTTCCATCATTGAAGCCGCCGGTGAATACGCCAGTCACCGGAGTGGTAGTCGTACCAGGCGTCTGGCCGGTGAATTGGTAAATAGTTGCCGCTTGTGCGTGGCCCGCCGCCGCCAAGCCTACTGCCGCGAATACCGCAGCTCCCATTGTTATCATTTTGTTACCCATGATGAAACTCCTTAAACCGCGGCTCTCTCATTCAGAGCCTCGCCATAAACCTGCGGCAGACATGACCGATGTGGATCCGCCGCCTTCACAGGCCACAATAGCCTATGAGTATGAATTCAATTGTAGTGATAAAGACGCGGTGAACAAGGCCATTTTGCGTCTATTTTTTACCATTTTAAGACATGTAGGTGATGGCAGTGTGTATTGTAAGATGTTACAAAATAGTAGTTTACGAAAAATATGGTCGCTGACGTCGAGAAAAGTTTTTATATTATCGTACCTGATGATATGCTTTACCTGCATAATTTTCTCCTGTGGGATGGCACTATGAAAAAACGCCCGCTCGTTGGAATTGGGACGGATACAACTATGAAGTTCGGCCGCGAACTCATGCGCGGTGTGTTGCGGTATGCCAACGCCCGACGGCACTGGCTGCTGCACGAAGAAATGCGCGTCAATCAACCCACACTGCCCAACTGGCCGCAATGTGATGGCGCCATTATTGCAGGGGCTGACCCGGAGGTGCTTGGGCTTATACGGCGCCAAAGTCGGCATCTGGTTATTTGTTCGGGCAATTACAATCCGGCTGATCAGCCCATTGTATGTGCTGACAGCGTGGCCATCGGTCGAATGGCGGCCGAGCATCTGGCTGACTGCGGCTTGCGACATTTTGCGTTTTATGGTCGCAGCGGAGAGGCGGTTGCCGAGCGGCGCTGCGCCGGATTTAAACAGGCGCTGGAGTCACGCGGCTACTCGGCTGCGGTAAGCCCGGTGACCTGGCCCACCACCTATTATTGGGTTGCGCGCAGTCACTGGCCGGCATTGACAAGTTGGATTATGGCACTGCCTAAGCCGGTGGGTATTTTTGTGCAGGACGATATGGCGGCCCATGACCTGGCGGCCCTCTGCCAGTCGCAGGGCATAGCGGTACCCGACTCAGTGGCCATTCTTGGCGTCAATAATGACGATCTGCTTTGCGAAAGCGCGTGGCCGCCGCTGTCGAGCGTGCGCGTGGATTTTTCGCAGGTAGGTTATATGGCTGCTCGCCAATTGGACCGCATGTTGACTGGCGAACCAATACCGGCTGCCGAGCGATGGCTGGAGATCGCCCCTGCCGGTGTGGCGGCTCGCCAGAGCACCGCGGTGATGGCCGTGGATGAGCCGCACGTGGCCACTGCGATCGCCTATATCCGCGACCATGCGTGCGATCCGTGCAGCGTAGACAAGGTGGTGGCGCAAGCGCCTGTAAACCGCCGCTGGCTGGAGCGGCAATTTATGCGAAAGCTGGGGCGCACCATACACGGGCAAATCACGCAAGTACGCATGGAAATGGCGATTCGACTGCTCAGCGACTCGGGCGATACGCTGGAGCAAATATCCGCCCGCTGCGGCTATAAAGAGGTGCAACATTTTTGTCGGGCATTTCGTCAAAACCAAGGCGTTCCGCCGGGAGCGTTTCGGCGTAGCCAGCGCGAGCGAGGACAATGATGACCGGGATGCGTTCAACACGACGATGCGACGGGTAGATACAGCACAAAGTTGGCGATAGATCAGGGTGAAGAAAAAGAGGGGATGCTTCAACATGCGTTGTGTCGTTGTTTTGGAATATCGCCGCCGGGGGCGCCAATAAATCAGGTGGCGGGTTTGGGGGAGGGCGCGGTCCTGATAGCAGCGGGGCTCGATGATGAGAGTGGCCGTCCGGTTTTAAAATGAATGCACGAAGCAGTATTCTCGGATTTGGATTTGACAAAAGCAGTTACGAGCCTATTATAACTTGCAACAGGTGTTCGTCGTGTGTTTGCCGACGGATGAAAAGGGAAGGCGGTTGAAACCCGCCGCGGACGCGCCGCTGTAAAGGGCAGCAAAGGCGTTCGATCACTGAAGTGCGTTTCTCCAGCGCAGGCTGGATGGTAAAAGCCGGCAATTTCAGCCATGAAATTGCGAAGCGTGCCCCGGGAAGATCGTTCGTCGTTCTCCAGCCCTGAGCCAGAAGACCTGCCTGTTGATGGCCACAAAGTCCTCGCGAATACGGGACACAAGGCCGTGTAAGTAATTGGTGCTTGGCATCGTTGATGCGAATGTGTTGCCGTTTTTTGGCAACTTGGCGAAGGCATAACGGCTTTGTTGGCTGTGCGCGTGGCTTGGCCTCATTTGCTGGTGCCGCCAGAGGAAAGGTCGCGGGTATGAAGTCACTTTGCATGGCGGGTGCGTTGGCATTGACTGGTAGTTTGGTTGTTGGCGGGGCGGTGGCCACTGGTGCGCCCGCGGCAGATGTTGGGGCGAGTGTGCTTGGGTTTAAAGCAGGGGCCAATACGATCGTAACTCCGTCGGCAGACGCGAGCGGAGCTTTGGGGCCGCTGGCCACCAGCGGCGGCTATGGCTACAACCCATTTGCGTCGCAGTACAACAGCGGGTCGTTGGCGTTTGTGGGTGCGGGCGGCTATGTGGATATTGAATTGCAGAACCCGGTAGCCGGCAACAGTTACATCGGCATTTTTACCAATGCGGCCTTTGAACTGGGCAACCCCAACGCGGCCAACGCAGCGCCGCAGACCGGCAGCTATACCGCAGGCGCCGCCCCGGCTGTTGGTGAATATTCCACGCTGTCGCAGGCTGTTATTAAGGTCGGCTATGTTCCCAACGGCAGCACGAGTGTACCAACGTCGCTTGCGGCGCTGGCCGGGGGCAATGCCGTGGCGCTGGATGTGCCAAGCAATTACTACACCGATACGACAGTGACGGTGGCCTCCGCCGGCGGCTATGCAGTGGTCGGCAATGGTTCGCAGATAGCCAGCCAGGCCATAGCGTACTATGCGGCTCCAACTGCGGCTGAGATGGCTGCCGGCGAGTACGATTCGCTCAAACCGCTGGCTAATCAAACGCTGGGCGGCATAGAGAGTGCGTTTGGCGGCGGCGCGGGTGGAACCTGGCTGCCGATTGGCTTGTCTGCGTCGCAGCAGATTAACTTCATTCAATTAAGCGTGCCAACCGGCGATGCGTTAATTCTTGATTCGGTCGCGGCTGCTCCCGCGCCTGAACCGGCATCTCTGTTGCTTTTGGCTTTGCCGGTGATGGCCCTACCCTTGCTGCGGCGGCGCAGGGGCAAAGCTTTGCGAGCCGAAAGGACCTGCTGAACATGGTGCGCAAAGGCTTCACACTTACCGAATTGCTGGTGGTGTTGGCATTGATCGCCATCTTGATTGCGCTGCTGCTGCCGGCACTGGCGGCCGCCGAGGCCGATGCCCAGTGTGCCGTCTGTTTAAGCAACCTGCGGCAACTGGGCATAGCGGCCCAGACGTATACGGTGAGTTGTGACGGGTTTTATCCGCTGGCGTATGAAGGCGGGGGTAATCCATCGTGGGCACTTGATATAGCGGTCAATCCGCAAACCGGGCAACGATCGTATGAGCCGGGCATCATGTGGCTGGGATCGGTCAACATCAATGTGATGGTGTGCCCGGCGGTGCAGCAGAACCCGGCGATTGGGCAAATGGTGTATGGCTATAACTACAACACCAGCTACATAGGGCATGGCGCGCTGGAGGTTAATCCAACGCCGGCACGGGTTACCGATGTACGCTCGCCAAGTACATGTGCAATCTTTGGCGATGGCGGCTATTGGGGCGGCATCAATTACTTTATGCGTGCACCCGACCGGCTAAGTCCGGTGCCGCCCAATGCCGACGCCGTGCAGCCCAACGAGCGTGCCGCCGGCACACAGGCGTTTCGTCATACCAACAGCACCAATGTGGCCTACTGCGATGGGCATGCCGGCGCCCAGCACGATCGCTACACTATCACCGAGCCAACGCCGGCCGTGGTTGGTACGGGCACGGGCTTTTTGTCGGCGGATAATTCGGCTTATCAAACGTATTAAGTTCGGGCGGTGGGGTTGGTTGCCTTGCGTCATGTCGGCACGCGAATGAGGTTGGCCTCGTAAAAAATTGCTGCGGCGATTGCGACGTACATCTACGCACTATCTTACGGCTACCCAGGCTCGCGGGGCATTATGGCTGGTCAAAAAATGTGGGTATAGGTTTGCCGTCTAGGTGGCGTTTGAGCACCAGGGCCAGTTCCAAGGCGTGGTAGTCGCCCCACATGCTGCTTTCGCCGCAGGGAATTTTGCGGCCCGGCGGTATGTAATCCCAGCCGTTGGGGCGATGGTATACGCTGTGCAGAATCAATCCCTGATGGTCGCTCTGGAGACTTAAATACGGCTCTTGGAAGAGCGTATGGGCAATGCACAGCGCGGCGTGGTGGTAGCGTTTTGCCGCTGTTGCGTCGGAACCAGCCAGCAGGCGTCCCAGCCGGAAGAAACCCTGGCCGGCAATGGCGGCGGCGCTGGAGTCAATAGGTTCGTGATCGTTATGAGGGTCGCTCATGGCGCCCTGGTAGCGAACGGGCCGCGGCAGATCGGGAGCGCCGGCATCCCAGTACACCATGCCATCATCAAAGCTGTGTTCAATATACCAGTCGGCGGTGGCGCGTGCGGCATTCAGGTAAATGCCTTCTATGCTCGCCCTTACCGCCGCAGGTTTGGCGGCAGGATCAATATCCGCGGCGAGGGCGGCCCAGTCTTTCGCGGCAAGGGTTTGCAAGAATTCAAGCTGTTCGGCAAAGCCCAGCAGAATCCAGGCGAGACCGCGCGTCCAGGTGCTGAAGGGCGAATAGCCCTGTTGACTGCTTGGGCAACGGTAGCGGCCGTCGTTGGTGTTAAAGATGGATTCGTGTACGACGCGGCCGGGTTCAAAATCGTAAATGTCGCGGCCCTGGCCATAGTAGACATTGTACCTGGCGGTGGCAAGGGCATGGCGCACCGCCCGGCCCAGCAGGCTAATGCCGACATCGTTTTCACCAGCCAGCGAATGGCCAAGCTGCCAGGCCACCACCAGTGAACGCAGCGAGCGAATGGTATCGCTGAAAAGCGAATGCGGGCCATTAAAGGAATAGATATATCCACCATCAAACAGCAAGGGCTTTTCGGCGGGGTTGGCGGGAATGGCAGTCCAGCGATTGGCCTGCACGGCTCCGCTGGCTTTCAGAGCAAGTTCGAGCATGTTGATAGTGGCGGTGTCGTGGGGAATGCGGCCTTCGCGCATAAGCCGGCGCCAGTTGCCGTAGGTTGAAATATTATTGAAGCCGTGATCATGCACGCCCGTGTGCGACACATGCACCGGCATGACGGCAACAATGGAGTCGCAGGCCAGCGTCAGCAGCGACTTGTCACCGGTGGCGTCGAACGTGAGCATCGGCATGCCAAGTTGAAACCCGTGAGTCCATTGTGTCCAATTGCGAGCCTTGTAGCGGCCCTGTGCGGTATACACCGGAGCGCCGTCGGCATGGTTCCAGGCGGTCGCGAGCGAGCGCACTTTGTCGGCAGCGAGCGAAAAAACCCGATCGAGCAGGGCTGCGGAAAGGGTGTTGCCGGCATGGTTGAGGTTGTGCATAAATCTCAGTAACTAAGGCATTGTGACAAAATATCGTGACTCTTCGGGCCGGTGGTCTGGTTCGTCGCCGGCGCTCTTTGTACTTTACGGCCACACGGCCTAAATGAGTGTTGCGAGCGTCCTGCGGACAGGCAAACTTCCTTCGGCATCATCGGCCAGCTTGTTGAGTGCCGATGGTTAACCCTGAAAATAGGTGGCTTTTTTGATGGCATCGGCCACACGGTTTACGCCAGGCACCACATGGTTAAGCAGGGGCTTGCTGTAGGGCATGGGCACATCGAGCGAGGCCACGCGCACCACATGGTTGTCGAGATCGTCGAAACAGGTTTCCTGGACAAGTGCGGCAAGTTCAGCGCCCATTCCGCAGGTGGGGTAGCCTTCTTCAACGGTCACGCAGTAGCCGGTTTTGCGCACCGATTCAGCAATGGTTTGCAAATCGAGCGGTCGCAGCGATCGCGGGTCAACCACTTCAACATCCATGCCATGATCTTTGGCGAGAAGGTCCGCGGCAGCCAGCGCGGTCAGGCAGCCGTGGCCCCAGGCAATGACGGTGCAGTCTTTGCCTGGTCGTTTAATGTCGGCTTTGCCGAAGGGGATGGTGTAATCGTCATCGGGCACTTCGCCGCGGTTGCCATACATGGCTTCGTTTTCAAGAAATATGACGGGGTCATCATCACGAATGGCTGTTTTAAGAAGCCCCTTGGCGTCGTAGGGCGTGGTTGGGATAACAACCTTAAGGCCGGGCACATGGGCATAGAGTGCGTCTACCGTCCACGAGTGGGTGGCGGCAAGCTGCTGCCCCGGGCCTGAAATGCCGCGAAACACAATAGGAACCTTGAACTGCCCGCCCGACATATACCGCATTTTAGGAGCGTTGTTGACAACCTGATCGAAGGCAACCAGCGAAAACGAGAACGTCATAAACTCTATGATGGGCCGCATGCCAACCATGGCTGCGCCAATGCCCAGGCCGGCAAAGCCGGCTTCTGAAATGGGTGCGTCCACGACGCGCTGCGGGCCGAATTTGGCCAGCATGCCCTGGGTTACTTTGTAAGCTCCATCGTACTCGGCTACTTCTTCGCCCATGACAAAAACATCGGGATCGCGCTGCATTTCTTCGCACATGGCATGATTGAGCGCTTCTCTAAATTGAATAACGGCCATACTGTCTTTTCCTCGCATTGTGGGGCTTTAAAGCCCGCATCGTGGTTTTGCTGATTGTTGCAAGTGGGGCATCCTCAGGGCTGGTAGGGGCCAAACGGGTTGCTGTAGATGTCTTTCCAAACGTCGTCGGGCTGGGGGAATGGGTCGCTGTCGGCCTGCTGATGGGCGGCCTCAACATGGTTGTGAATTTCCTGGTTGATGGCCTCGATCTTTTTGTCGTCAAGAATGCCTTTATCGCGGAGCACTTTTTCGAGTCGGCCGATGGGGTCGTGGGCCTGAAATTTCTCAACCTCTTCCTTGGAGCGATACTTCTGCGGATCGGACATGCTGTGGCCGCGGTAGCGATAGGTCTGCACGTTGAGGAAGATTGAGCCATTGCCCTTGCGGCAGTATTCCGCCGCGTCAAGGGTCATGCGGTACATGGCGAGGCAGTCCATGCCGTCAACATCCTTACCCGGAATGCCATAGGCGTCGCCGGTGCGCAGTTTCAGGTCGGTAATCGCCGAGGCGCGGTGCAGATGGGTGCCCATTCCGTACCTGTTGTTTTCAACCAAAAAGATGATGGGGAGTTTGAAGAGGCCTGCGAGATTAAACGCCTCGTGTAAGGAACCCTGATTCATCGCGCCGTCGCCAAAGTAGCACAGCACGACGCGATCTTCCTTGCGGTATTTGATGGCCCAGCCGAGGCCTACCGCCAGCGGAATGTGGCCGGCGACGATGGCGTGCCCGCCAAAAAAGTTGCGTTTCTGGTCGAAAAAGTGCATTGAGCCGCCTTTGCCATGAGAGCAGCCGGTGGCCTTGCCATAAAGCTCGGCAAAGAGCGGATGAATATCGCAGCCGCGGGCAATAGCGTGGCCATGGTCGCGGTAGGCGGTAATAACATAGTCGGTGGGGCGCACCGCGCCGATGCTGCCGACGGCAACCGCTTCCTGTCCATTGTAAAGGTGGCAGAAGCCGCCGACTTTTTGCTGTTGGTAAGATTGAGCGCAGCGTGTTTCAAACTGGCGAATCAGGGACATCTGCTTATACCACTCGAGAATTTGAGCGGTGGATGGTTCGGTTTTTTGATTCTGCTCGACCAATGTAATCACGCAGTCTTCCTCTGGAAAAAACAACCAAATGCCGCACCACCAAGGTTCGGCGAGCCATGTACCTTCCGCAAAGTATATCGGCTGTCGGGGTTTGCCCCGCAGCCAGTTTTGCGTTAACCCGTGGGTGCCAGTGGTTCTGCCCCTGGGTTCCCGGCGGGGCGAAAGGCCACCCTACGCAACACTCCTGAAGTTTATACTATTTTTGGCGGCAATGCTATGGCAAAGTCGCCCCTGGTGGGCGGACTTTTCCGAGCAATGGCGCCTCAGTGGCCACTGGGGCTAATGTGCGGCCGGTGCTACCCGGTGCGAGCCGGCGCGGCTGGCCTTCGCCTGGGCTGCCATTGCATGGCTGAAGCGAATAGTATAGCATTAAACCAAGAGGGAATTGGGGGAGAGAATTGGGAGCGAATTGGGCCGTCGGTTGCCCCTGGAGTTGGCGATGCATCGCACTGAAAGACATACAAGCGGAAAACTGGCCAACCGGCTGACGGTGATGTATCCGCCGGATGAACTGCCGCGGCAGCTTTGGTTGCAGATGATGCGCACGTTTTCGCGTATGCACCGCCGAATTGAAATTGCATTGGACCTTCATGGCCTTACGCTGGCGCAGTTTGATGTGCTCGTGGCGCTGCGCGGAGCCGAGGGGCTGCGCCAGCAAGATTTGGCCCGCCACCTGCTGGTAACCAAGGGCAATGTGTGCCTGGTGCTCGACCGCATGCAGGCCAATGGCTGGGTGGAGCGGCGGCCAGATCCGGACGATGGCCGGGCACATCGGCTGTATTTAACTCCGCAGGGCAAAGCGCTGGTTACCAAGGCGATTCCGACACAGCGGGCATTGGTGCAGCAGGCGACGGAGCAATTTTTGCCCCTTGAGCAGCAATTGCTGCTGCGACTCTTGGAGCGATTTGAAGCCGGGCTTATCGGCGAAGAAGCAAGTGGTTAAGGCGCTTACCGGGCGTTGGCGCGTGGCCAATGCGGGTAACGCTTTGCGTTATTTATAAGGAGTGCCAAATAATGGCTACCAAAGTTCACGTCGTTTTTTACAGCATGTACGGGCACCTTTACACAATGGCCGAGGCGGTTGCGTCGGGGGCGCGGGAAGTGCCGAGCACACAGGTGCAGCTCTTTCAGGTGCCGGAGCTGATTCCGGCCGATGTACTGGAAAAACACGGAGCGGCCGCTGCCCGTGCGGCGTTTGCACATGTGCCGGTGATGAAGCCCGAACAACTTGCGGAGGCGGACGCGATTATTTTTGGAACACCGACTCGGTTTGGCAACATGGCCGCGCAGATGCGCAACTTTTTAGACCAGACCGGGCAATTGTGGGCTAAGGGCGGGCTGATCGGCAAGGTTGGCAGTGTGTTTGTAAGCACGGCGAGCCAGCACGGCGGACAGGAAACGACTATTACGAGCTTTCATACAACGCTGTTGCACCATGGCATGATTATTGTCGGCGTGCCCTATTCGCAGCAGGGCCTGCTGACGATGAATGAAATCAGCGGCGGCTCGCCGTATGGCGCTTCGACGTTGGCCGGCGGCGATGGCAAGCGTACGCCCAGCGCCAACGAATTGACGATTGCCAAATTCCAAGGCAAACATGTAGCGGAAATAGCGGCCAAGCTGGCTGCAAAGTAGCGCTTGAGCCTGCAGAAACAGGCGTGGGTAAATGAAAAAGCCCCGGCGATTAGCTGCTGTTACGCAACTGTTGCCGGGGCTTTTGCCATGGAGGCAAGGGGACTCGAACCCCTGACCTTCTCGATGCCATCGAGACGCTCTCCCAACTGAGCTATGCCCCCTGGGTCGAACATAAAATGCTATCCGAATGCGTGGGTGCGGTCAAGATTGCACAAAATATGGCGCTGCCAAAAAACGGGCCGCAGGCCGGGGGCTGTACCACGCGGAACGTTTTATGTTTGCGGCTCATCCGTTAGAATCGCCGTATGAACACAACTGAAAAACAGATGCAGGAAACCATTCCCATTTTAGATTTTGGATCGCAGTATGTGCAGCTTATAGCGCGGCGGGTGCGCGAAGCCGGGGTGCATGCGGTGCTGGTGCGACCGGACATAACAGCCAACGAACTGCGGCAATTATCGCCCATAGGTTTGATTTTATCGGGTGGGCCGGCGAGTGTGTATGAGGCCGAGTCGCCCAAATGCGACCCGGCGATATTTGACATTGGCGTGCCGATATTGGGCATTTGCTACGGCATGCAGATCTCCGCGCAGGTGCTCGGCGGTGCGGTGCGTGCCGGACATGCCGGCGAGTATGGCGCAGCCCGATTGCGCGTATGCACGGATGGGGCTGCGGGCAAAATGGCCGATGACCTTTTTGCAGGCATACCCGACGAAACGGGCGTTTGGATGAGCCACGCCGATCAGGTGCAGGATTTAGGCCCGGACTTTGTGGCGCTGGCGTCCACGGCCACATGCCCGATGGCGGCCTTGCGACACCGTACGCGAGCGGTTTTTGGCGTGCAATTTCACCCGGAGGTGACGCATACGCCGCACGGCGGCAAACTGCTCGAAAACTTTTTGTATCGGGTCTGTAAGGCATCGGGTTCGTGGAAAATGGGGAACTTTGTGGAGATTGCCGTCGAAAAAATTCGGCGGCAGGTCGGCAAAGGCAGGGTTATTTGCGGGCTTTCGGGCGGGGTAGATTCCGCTGTGGCCGCGGCTCTTTTGCACCGAGCTATTGGCGGTCAACTGGCATGCATTTTTGTGGACAACGGGTTGCTGCGCAAAAATGAGCGGCACAATGTTGAAAGCACCTTTCGCGATCATTTCAGGATAGATTTGCGGACGGTGGATGCGAGCGATCTATTTTTAGATGCGCTGGCGGGGGTAACCGATCCGCAGGAAAAGCGCAAAGTGATAGGGCGGCTGTTTATAGATGTGTTTAAACGCGAGGCGAAGGGTATTGCCGATGCGAGGTTTTTAGCGCAGGGCACTTTGTACCCCGATGTAATTGAGAGTGGCCAAGGGTATGCCCGCACCGCCGCCAACATAAAGCTGCACCATAATGTAGGGGGACTGCCGGCGGAACTTGGGTTTGAACTGGTAGAGCCGCTGCGCGATTTATTTAAGGATGAGGTTCGCCGGCTTGGGGAAGTGCTGGGGTTGCCGGAGCATTTGGTATGGCGGCATCCGTTTCCGGGGCCGGGTCTGGCGGTGCGGTGCATAGGCGAAATTACACGCGAGCGGCTGGAACTGCTGCGGCATGCGGACGAAATCTTTCTTGAGGAGATTGTGTCGGCGGGTTTGTATCGGAGCACGTCGCAGACGTTTGCAGCCTTGTTGCCCGTATCGAGCGTGGCGGTGATGGGCGACGGTCGCGGATACAAGCCGGTGATAGCGCTGCGCAGCGTGGACTCGACGGACTTTATGACCGCGGACTGGAGCCGCATCCCCTATGATGTCTTGGCGCGAGTGAGCAATCGCATTGTCAACGAAGTGCGGCAGGTAAGCCGGGTGGTGTACGATATCACCAGCAAACCGCCAGGCACCATTGAGTGGGAGTAGCCGCGTTGACGTGCTCGGGGCGAGGTTTTTGTGCCATTCGCCCGGCAATGCCGCAAGGGAAGCCATTTTTATGAGCCTAAAAGCTGCCGTTCATCCGCACGATGTTGGTTTGCCGCCCGAGGTTGTTGGCAAGCGCAAGCGTTTTCGTGGCATTGGCTATGTGATGCTGCTGATTGCGGTGCTTACGGCGGTTCCGGGCTGGGGCATTTACGGGGTGTCATTCTTAGACCCTTATAAAATGCACGGCAAGCCGCTGATGCAGGCTGCGATGGGTTATGCGTTGCTGATAGTCAGCAGTATTACGCTGGTGCTGGGGCTTTGGTATCTGCTATTGGCTCAGGTGCGCAGGCTGGCTCGCATGGTGGAGGGGCCGGCTGTGCCCGAAGTTGCTCCGCCGCAGCCTCGGTGCGGCAATTGTGGATGGCCGTGCGACGCCCCTGACCGGTTTTGTCGGCATTGCGGCAAATCGCTTGGGGGAGCAATGGGTGCGGGTGGGGTTATAGTGTCGGGCAAGGTTGGCGGTGGATAAAGCCTGCGGCGGAATGTCGGCAGGTTGCGGCCAACGAGGCGGTTGCTTTATACAGGCCTTCAGCCTGGTCGCCAGGATAATGAAGACGCGCCACGAGCTGACTGAATTGCCACGCCCAATGGTCACAAGGCAGTTGCGATGCTTGCCGTCCGAGGCGTTCGCCTCCACAATAGGTTGGTTCTTCGCGGGGCGCTTGAGTGTGTAGTAGCGATGCCCAAACGTGTTAGCTAGCCGGGGATTCGGACTTAAGTGATACTTCTCAAAGCCATTAACTTGCAGAAAACCTATGGCCGCCGGACGGTGGTTCAGCATGTTTCGTTTGAGGTGGGGCAGCGCGAGGTTATTGGGCTGCTCGGTCGCAACGGCGCCGGCAAGACGACCACGTTTCGCATGGTTATCGGGATGGTTCGCCCCGATGAGGGACAGGTCCTGTTTGACGGGGTGGACATCAGCCGCCTGCCGATGTACCAGCGGGCGCGGCGCGGGATGGGGTACCTGTCGCAGGAGCCATCCATCTTTACACGGCTGACGGTGGAACAAAACCTGCTGGCGATTTTAGAGACAACGCGGCGCACCCGAAGCGAGCGGCATGCCGAGGCGGCGCGACTGATGGCGCAGTTTGATCTGACGAAAAACGCCGGGCAAAAGGCGTATTCGCTTTCGGGTGGGGAGCGTCGCAAACTGGAAATTGCGCGTTCGCTTATAACAAACCCATCGCTGATTCTGCTGGACGAGCCATTCAGCGGCGTGGACCCCATTGCCGTCGAAGACTTGCAGAAAGAGATCCGCCAGTTGCGCGATGAATTGGGAAAAGCGATTCTGATAACCGATCATAATGTGCAGCGCACGCTGGAGGTATGTGATCGGGGCATTATTATTGATGCCGGCAAAGTGATGGCACAGGGAACGCCGCGCGAGCTTATCAATAATGAGCTTGTCCGCAAGACGTACCTGGGCCACACATTCAAGGGTAATGAGTTTGACCGATAACGCCGAACGGCCGCAGCGAGCCAGGTTGTCGCCCGCCGATTCGTGCCGCAGCCGGGCGCAGGGTATAATTTGGCAGGCGTAATGTCTGGTGGAGCATTCAATGACCGGTGGCACCTTGAACAGTCACGACACGCACTTACCGCGCAGTACCGTGCTGGTGGTGGATGATAATCCGCAGAACGTGGAACTGATCCAAGCCTATCTGGAAAGCCTGAACTGCGTGACGGAAGTGGCCACCGATGGCGTGGAAGCCCTTGAAAAAGTTCAGCAGGTGCGGCCCGACCTAATTGTGCTGGATGTTATGATGCCGCGCATGAGCGGCTTTGAAGTGTGTCGGCGGCTGAAGGCCAACGCGGAACTGCGCGACATACCCGTGCTGATGGTTACAGCGCTGAACGAATTGGGCGACATCGAGCGTGGCGTGGAGAGTGGAACCGACGATTTTCTATCAAAACCAATCAACAAGCTGGAACTCATTACGCGGGTAAAGAGTCTGCTCCGCGTGCGGCATCTCAAGAGCCAATTGGAAAGGACACTCGCGTACCTGTCGGAAATGGAGTCGGGCCGCACGAGCAGTGAATAGTCGTCCGCCGGGCACCATTGTCGGCCACAGTTTGCGGTATGGGTGGTTTGACGCCTTGGCGCGGCATCCGCTATAAACGGCATGCCAAGCCGCTTGGCGAAAAAAGCCCCGGCATGTGGGCATGCGGGTAATGGGCGATGTGGCCGCTTTCGGGCGGGCTGCAACATTTGCCGACAGCCGACGCAGTGTGCGCGGTGCTTTTGGCGGTGGCAGCAGCGGGCGGCGGGCACCGGAGATAAGGTCTCATCAGCGAGAAGTAGTATGCTGCGTTTTTTGGTGTTTCGTGATGGCGAAGCGCCAGGTGAATTAGACTTAACCTCTGCTTACCTGGTGGGCGCTGACAGTGTGCCCATCCGCGGGGAGTTTACATATGCTTCGGGTGAAGTGACCTGCCGCAAGAGGGCGGCTGGGCCGTCGGCGCTTTCGCTGATGTGGGAAGTCAAGGGCTTTGGCACCGTCATGCAGGAAACGACGCGTTTGCCGGAGCGTCCACATCCCTACATATTGAATGTGGAGCTGGCCCGCGGCCGCATGATGCGCCTTTTGCAGAAACGCGAAGAATGGGGCTTTTTTGACCTGCCTGAAGCACAAGCCATCAATGAAAAATTTAATGAAGCGCGCGATTGCCTGATCAACGCGCTCGAAAATCTTGACACTCCTGCCGACGCGGCCCGCCATGCGGATCGTTGCTTGACCATTGCGCTGCCGCTTTCAGAGCAGGCGGCTGTGGTACATGCCGAGCTGCTGTTGCAAAGAAGAATAGCGACGCGCAGTTTTCCGCGAAATGTCTTTGGCTGCCAAACGGACGTTCAACAGATCGGCGAGCCCTACCGGCGCAAACTCGTGCTGGCCGGTGATTTTGTGGCGTTACCCACGTTTTGGCGGCAAATAGAGCCGCAGGCCCAGAGCTTTGCCTGGGGCGTGAGCGACGAGTGGACGGAATTTTTACGGCGGGCCAAACTGCCGGTGGTCGCAGGCCCGCTGGTGCAGTTTTCGGAAGCAGCCGTGCCCGACTGGCTTTACATGTGGGAGCACGATTATGAGCAGGTGCGCGGCCTGCTATATGAGCATATTGAGCGTGTGGTTAGCCGCTACGGCCCGCAGGTGGTGCTGTGGAATGTGCTAAGCGGCTTGCACGTCAATGCGCAATTTTCGTTTACGTTTGATCAAATTATGGACCTTACGCGTATGGCGGTTGGCCTGGTTAAAAAGGTCATTCCCAGCGCTCAAACCATGATTGAAGTCACCCAGCCGTGGGGCGAATACTACGCGCGCAATCAGCGCAGCATACCACCCCTGCTCTATGCCGAAATGGCTGTGCAGAGCGGCATCGCCTTTGATATGCTGGGCCTGCAGTTGAGCTTTGGGGTGCCCAAGGACGGTTGCTGGCAGCGCGACTTATTTCAGATCAGCGCTCTGGTGGATCGCTTTGCCCCCTTTGGCAAGCCACTGGTCATTACCAAGCTGGACGTGCCCAGCAAGCCGTTGGAAGGGCAAGCCAGTGGGGGTGTGTGGAGGCGTCCCTGGAACGAGCAACACCAGGCCAAATGGCTTGAGGCGGTGGTGAACATACTCTTGAGTAAGCCTTTTGTGGATGCCGTCTGTTGGAGCCGCCTCGCCGATACCGAAGATGCGAGCCTGCCATGTGCAGGTCTGTTGGCCCAAGATTTGACCCCCAAGCCTTCGTTTGAAACGTGGGTGAAAATGCGGCGAGCGGTGCTGTCCGTAAGGCAGAACGCGGCAAAACATGCCGAGGCGGTCAAAGCCGCCAAGCAAGCGAACGTCTGATGTGCCAGGCTCGCTGCCACAGCAAATGCCTCGGAGAGTTGACGATTGCCTGCTGCCAATAATCCAAATGCACCAGCTGAAAACGGCCATATAGGGCGTATGGATGCCGGTGCCGCCAAAAGTGCGCCCCAGCCGCTGAATGCTTTATCCGATGCCGAGGCATGGGGTTGGACTTGGGCACATCAGCTAAGCCTGGCTATTCTTCTGGCTTTGCTGCTGGTGCTGCTTGCTGTTCAGTGGCGGCGGCAAAGCGCGTATTGGCAGGGAGGGAAGCTGCATATAGAGCATGCGGCGCTGCCTGATTATCGCCTCGATGTCAATACCGCCGACTTTGCATCGCTGACGCGCTTGCCAGGCCTTGGCCCGGCCAAGGTGCGGCGGCTGCTGGCATATCGCGCGGCATTTGCAAAGGCGCATTCGGGGCAACCGGCTTTTATGCGACTGGCCGACTTGCGCCACATTCGTGGTTTTGGCAAAGATACCCTCGAGAAAATCAGCCCGTTTCTTCGCTTTGCAGCCGCAGCTCATCCTGCCGTCAGCACGCGCCGGTAAGCATCGGGTGGTTATTTTTTTTTCGGCTGCGCAACAAAACAGTCTTCCCGGTTGCCTGCGTGCCGGCAGCATGATGAGTTTGTGGCGGAGAAATGTCCTCCAGGCAGATCGCTCCCGCCTCCTATGACGTTTTGACCGCCTTAAGCAACTCTGGCGTGAGTTGCGCGGCGGCAGTCGCGGGCGAGCCGGTGATGCGGCAACCAGCGGCACGCGCATGGCCTCCACCGCCAAAATGGGCGCAAATGGCGCTTACGTCTATGCTGGTTTTGCTTCGCAAATTAACGCGCGTGCGGCCGTCGTCCGTTTCGGAAAGCAGTGCCACAACCTCGACCGTGCCGACGCTCATGGGCCAATCCACCAGACCATCGGTTTGCCACGACTCTGCGCCGGCCTGGGTAAAATCATTTTTAGAAAGAGTCATAACGGCAATTTGCTCTTGTCCCAAATACTGCAGGCTCGCCAGGGCTGCAGCCATAAGCCGCAGTTTAGCCGGCGATTCCTGCTGCGCAAGTTGCCGATACATGGTGGCCGGCTCGACGCCCGTGGCCAGAAGTTGCCTGGCCAATGCGTGCGTACGCGGTGTTACGCTGTCAAATCGAAACCAGCCCGTGTCGCCGACGAGGCCGGCATAAAGCGGCTCGGCAATTGCGTGCGACAAGGGGACGTTGAGCGGTGTAAGCAAATCGGCGATGAGTTCCACGCATGCTGCCGCGGAGGTGTCGCAGGCCAGCACCGAAGCGATGCTGTCGCCGGTGCGGTGATGGTCAACAACCAATGTGGTCGCCCGCCGCTGTAAAATATAGTCGCGGGCGCCCTCGAGTTGCGAAACCGAATGAGTATCCACAAGAAGTATGCAGTCAAAATCCGGCAGAGCCGGCGCCTGGTCGGCCGCCGCAGCGCCCAGGCTGATGCGCGAGACTGGCTCGGCATCAGCATATAAAAACTCCAGGGTGGGCGGCACCGGCGTAATGTCTATAAGTGTGGGCCTGATGCCCAGCGAATGCAGTGCACGGGCGCAGGCAAGCTGCGAACCTATTGCATCAGGATCGGGCCTTGCATGAGTAAATATGCCAACCGTAGAACAGTCTTGCAGACGCTGCGCAATGGCCGCAAGATCGGCCTGCACTTTTTCTTCTTCAGCAAGGGTGGTGGCGTGGAAGGTCACGATGCATGCTCCTTTGCAGTTGCACCGGCAGATGCCGGCTGATGTCGTATCGGGCCAGGGAGGTCGGTTGCGGTTGGCAGCGTCTGGCTTCGCGAGGCCTGCCGAACATGGGCGACGTCAAGCTCTATTTGTCGCTTAAGGGCATCCACCGAGGCAAACTTCTGCTGGTCGCGCAGCCAGCGAAAAAATTGCAGTTCAACTTCATGGCCATAAATATCGCCCGAAAAATCGAGCAAATGGGCCTCAAGCGTGCTTGGCGCGCCGGCAAATGTGGGGTTGTTGCCAATGCTTATGGCTGCGGGATAGCGCTTCGCGCCCAGGATGCCCCAGCCGCTGTAGACACCCGCCGCCGGAATCGCCTGCTGGGTCTGAATGTTGGCCGTGGGCCAGCCAATAGTGCGGCCACGGGCAGCGCCATGCTCCACACGTCCGCGAATGGCATAGGGTCGTCCAAGGGTGATGGCCGCATCCCGTACTCTGCCTTGGGCAATAAGCCAGCGAATAAGCGAACTGCTCACGTCTACCAGTGTTAAATCGCTAAGGGCTGTGGTGGCGGTGGCGACAATTGTTGCCTGAAAATGAAATTCGTGCCCGCGCTCTATAAGTGTTTGCACGGTGCCCTGTGCCCGGTGGCCGAATGTAAAATTAGGCCCTTCCACCATCCAACGGGCGGCGAAGGTGTCGCGTACGATATGCCGCAGGAAATCATCGGCCACCATGCTTAAAAACGCGGCGTCGGCCTGCTGCACCACAAGCACATCCGGTGAAAAGCCGGCCAGAAGGTCCAGTCGCTGCGACAGCGTAAGCAGCCCGGATCGCTTAATTTCAGGTTTGATAACGGCCAGCGGGTGCGGGTCAAACGTTAAGATAACCAGCGGGCAGTCTTCGCGCTGCGCGATGGCCGCTGCGGTGGAGAGCATCTGCTGGTGCCCGAGGTGTACTCCATCAAAATTGCCGACCGAAAGCACGCCTCCGCGAGCCGCCGATGGAAACTCCGCCATGTTGGCAACAACCTTCATCCGGCGAAGTATAAGAGAGGTGTGCATCCGGCAACAACCGTAAGGTGTTTCCAAGAAAGCTGCGGCGCGATCGTGCGCACCGCGTGGCGGCGCGGGGCTGGGTAGTGCGTTGGGCCGTAGTATGGCTCATACACGGTAGATATAGGTTCAGAAGCATCGGCTCTACCGAGGCAGTGTCCGCAACCGAAGGTGGCAGCGACAGCTTCTCATCCGCTCTGTTACACCAGCACCGGCTGCTGGTGGTGGCGGGGTTGTTTGGCCAGCGCCCGGGCTATGCCGGGAAGCACATAGTGCCGGGCGACGGCATCCCAGCTCATTTTTTCCGCCAGGGCGTAGCCTCGCTGCAAAAACTCGTCAATTTGCTTGTCGGTGGCGGGCAGGCGGCGATGAATTTCATCGGCAAGCCGCGCCGCGGTGGCGGTTTCGATGGCATCCCGCGTTTCGCGTGTGATCGCCAGGCAGTCTTTAATGTTGGCGATTTTAAGCTCCGGAGCCACGGTGTAGTCGGCTTCAATCACGTTGGGAGTTGGTCCGTTGCCTGCGGCATGACGCGCAAAGCCGGCGCAGCCGCAAAGCGACGTGAACAGACAGATGCCGCCAAAGGAAATCGGCTCCACCTGCGCAATGCCAAAGGGTTCGTAAATAGATTGCCCAAATTCCAGATCGGAGCCTTGGCGTATGTCCATAAAGTCCATATCGGCGGGCATGCGTTGGCCGCAGGTTTGGCGCGTGAAGCCAAATTGATTGATGTAGATAACCTTGGCAGCACAGCTTCGGGCGTTAAACTCCTGCACGCCGGCGTAAAACGCGGCCTCACCGCCCGTAAGGTCAGGGTAGCCTTCGCGGTGTGCCACGGGCCATCGGTAATCCCTTTCCATGTTCATGACATCATCGGTACGGCGAGCGGAGGTTTCGGTGGAAAGCACCAGCAGCACGGCACGCTTATGCTCGCGGGCCAGGCGGGTTTCAAGTTGCTCCATTACGCGAATGTCGCGCCACAAGCCTTTGGAAAGCACCATGCGGGTCACATGGGTAAATACATAGTCCGGCTCAAAGCCAAGCAGCTTGCCGATATACCGCTGTAAACGCCTGCGCGAGGCCAGCTTGTCGGCGAGGCTGATTTTAAGTGCGGGCACGCCGTTGTACGCGAGGTCAATGTTGCGCGACTCAAATGCCTGATTAAGAAACCGAAACTCCCGCACAATGTAATCGCCTACGGCAAAAATGTTGTCGCAGTGGCGAGCGGCATCCACCAGCGGATATTTGTAGAAATGATCCTGTGGGCCAAAAACATCATTGACATTGAGCTTCTGCTTATGGGCGAGTTCCAACGCGTTGTAAAATGTGATGTCGTGCCCGGCATGCGATTCAACAATGCGGCGCATGGGGGCAACTTCGTGCGCATAAAATACTGTACGAAAGCGTTCAGGGTTGTTAAGCATGGCGGCCAGAGCGGTCGGCATGCCCATGTACTCATGCGATAAAATCACCGCCGGGTCTGGCCCGTCGGGGCAGCCAATGGCGTGCAGCGCCTCGAGGGCAGGCTCGGCAATGCGGCAGTATTGTTCATAATCCCAGATATACTCGTATTTGCTCGATTCGATACCAAACTCTTGAAAGAGCCGAAATTTAAAAAGATTGATTCGTTGCTGGTCGTAGTGGTTTACGTTAAACAGCAGCACCTCCGGATACGCCCGGATGCCGGTGATTGAATCAAAAAACGCCTTGCGGCCATACACGATATTTACGTGATATTTGCGCTCAATTTCGGCAAATGCATGCCCAAACGGGTGGCGGACGATGCCGTCAATGGAACTGTACAGCACCTCGCCGTCGGCCCCGAGTCGCAAGTGGCCCGGCCCATCGGTCGAAAACAGCGGGCCAACCAATATGTCGCGATCAATTTCTTCAGAATAGGCTTTGGACGTTAACAGACCGTGAAGCACCGCGCCGATGCCGCCAATTTTTTGCACAGCCTCGTGCGTGACGTGAACAACAGATTTCATCAATTAACTTCCTGTTATGAGTGACTCGAACGTCGGCATAAACAAAAACGCCGTGACGCACCGCTTACAATCGGCAATTCATCTTATCGGCCTATAGCGGTGCATGGGGTGATTTTGCCAAAGCCCCCTCCGCAAGGCAAAAAAGCCTCATCCAGCGCCGGCGTTACAGAATCTTGTGTCATGCGGCGGCTTCGCCAGCTTCAAGCCTAAGCTCACCGCGTATAGAATAGCACCCGGCGAGTGAAAAGGCACTCGTGGCCGCCGCTGAAGCCATGAGGCCTTGGTGCGGTGGCGCGCTGACCCCACAAAGAGGCAAACGAGTGCACAATGGATGATCAAACAGCCTATGCCCTTAACGCTCTGGTGCAGCGTCATTACAACGTTGGCCGCATTGTGCGATTCAGGCCGGTGCAGCGCGGCCGCCAGTGCGAGTCGTATGAACTGCTGACGGCGGGCGGCCAGGAGTATACGCTGCAGGTGTACCTACCAGAGTTTACGCAAGAGTTACTCGACCGCACCGCAGCGGTGCTGGAGCTTATATCGCAGGATGGCTTTCCGGTGGGGCACCCGGTGGGCCTGAAGCAGAAAGACGCCGCAATTGCGTGTGTGGGACCACAGAACCGCCTGATGCTGCTGCTGGATATGCTGCATGGCCAGAGCCTCCCGGTGGAGCAATGGAGCGAGCAGGACTTGTCGCAATTGGGCGTGCGCCTTGCGTGGATGCACCGTTCCCTGGCCCACGTGCCATTTCCGCCGATCAATCTTGGCTGCGGCAATAGGCTGCGCGTGGCTGCGGCGGCGCACGAAGCGCGTGCCACGCGCATCGCCGCAGCCCTCGGAACTGAAACCTTTGAGCAATTGGCTGCACTCAAGCCTCCCGGTGAACCGGTGCTGGGGCACGGCTCACTCGACCCGGCGGCAATCATGCTTGACGGCGACAGGCTTATCACCGCCATAACCGACTGGGGCGCTGTGGGGCTGGGCACAACAGAAAGCGACATTGTTGACGCGTTGGTTTTGTGGTGCGTTCAGGCGGATGGCACAGGTATATATCCCCGTGCCAAGGCATTCTGTGAAGCCTATTTTTCGCTTGCCAACAGCAAAGCGTTTGACTGGGGCCAAGCCGTACGGCAATGGTGCGTGCACCGCGGAGCCGAGGCGGTTGCGGGGCGGCGTCCGCTGCCGCGCGGGTTTGCGGATATTGCGCGCGAGCCGCAATCGCTGGCCGACATGCTCGCCGGCGTCCATCTGGATTAACCCGCTCATGGCAGCATCGTGTGTCGGTCGGGCAGACGCGACGGCCTTGCGCCGCTTGGCGGTACGTGTGACACTGTAAGCGAATAGCGGCAGGGGGTATACTTTGCCGCGACAGGAGTATCATGACCATTATGGCCGAACAACTTCAGGACAATGCTCTTACCCAAGTCCGCCGCGAAGCTGCGTGCCCCGAGGCGTACTATTCGCTGGTGGTGCCGATGTACAACGAGCAAGATTCGGTTCAGGAACTCTACGACGGATTAAAACGCAACGGCGAGAGCTTGGGCAAGCCTTACGAAATCATCTTTGTGGATGATGGCAGCAAAGATCAGACCTACAACAAACTTGCCGCGATCGCCGACGCCGATGCGCGTGTGATGCTGGTGAAACTGCGGCGTAATTTCGGCCAAACGCCGGCTTTGGCGGCCGGTTTTGACTATGCCCGCGGCGAGGTCATTATTGCCATGGACGGCGATCTACAGCACGACCCGGATGAGATACCAAAATTTGTTGCCAAGATTGCCGAAGGCTACGACGTGGTTTCAGGCTGGCGGGAGCGGCGGGTGGATGGCTTTTTCTTGCGGCGTTTGCCCAGCGCCACGGCCAACAAGTTGATTCGCAAAATTTCGGGCGTGGAGATTCACGATTTCGGCACGACCTTCAAGGCCTACCGCCGCGAGGTGCTTGAGCACATCAATCTTTATGGCGATTCGCATCGGTTTATTCCGGCGTTGGCGGCCATGGCCGGGGCCACCATTACGGAAGTGCCCATTCGCAACATCAATGCACCCTATCGGCCGAGCAATTATGGCATTGGCCGCACCTTTCGTGTGCTGCTGGACCTTTTGACTATTAAGTTTTTGAACAGTTACCTTACTCGGCCGCTGCATCTGTTTGGCAAGGTGGGCTTGGCCTCTATGGCGCTGTCGTTTGTGATCGGCGTGTTTTTGATGGCCGAAAAAATTGCCGGCTACAGCATTCTCGCGGCGCACGGGCCGCTGCTTATTGTCGGCGCGCTGCTGTTTTTAATGTCGCTGATGTTTTTCTCAACCGGGCTGTTGGCGGAGCTTATCGCCCGCGTTTACTTTGAAGCCCAAGGCAAACGGGTGTATACCGTGCGTGAAGTTCGTATGGCCGGGCGTACCCTCACGCCCGCCCGCCAGCGACATATGCCGCCGCTGGCGTAGTGCCCAATAGCAGTCGCAGCAATTGTATGTAGCCCGTCGGCTCACGCCGACGCGGCAAAAATCATGGAGATAAAGCGCTGATGAGCATGACAACGTCATACGCTTCGCAAGGCGGCGCACCCAGCGGGCGCCTGAACGAGCCGGCCGACTGGCATATTGGCCACGGCTGGGCGCTGGCAATTATTACGGCTTTTGCGCTGCCGTTATATTTAATCTGCCTCGGCACCGGTCAGGCACGCGACATGATGGAGCTATTTAATCTTGTGCCGGTGCGCGAGTGTTTTCGCGACCATCATTGGCTCTTGCCAACGCTTAACGGTTTCCCGCGCATGCAGAAGCCGCCGCTGCCTGTGTGGATTCCGGCGGCTGTGGCGGAGCTGTTTCATAGCGACAACTTATGGGTGGTGCGTTTGCCTTCGGTGGTGATGGGGCTGCTGACCTGCTGGGCCACCTATGGCATCGGCTGCTTTACCACCCGCGATCGGCGGCTGGGCCTGCTGGCGGCACTGGTGCTGGCCAGCATGGTGGTGTTTGTGCGCCAGGCGAGGCTCGCATCGTATGACATTTATTCGACCGCGTTTATCACCGTAGGCCTTTGGGCGATCATGGGCATGATAGAGCAGGCCCAGCGCTGGTGGGCCTGGGCTGCTTTGGCGGGCGTTGGCTTTGGGCTGGCGGTGCTTAGCAAAGGTCCGGTTCCGCCCGCTTATGTGCTTGTGCCGTTTGTTATTTGGATGCTCTGGTTTCGGCGGCGGCCCGCGAGCAACTGGTGGGGGCTGCTGGTGGCCGCTGTGGTATCGGTGGCCGTTTTTCTGCCGTGGCTCGTCGCCGCCAATGCGCGCTACGAATCACAGTATCATGCCAGCGGCTGGGCGGTCTGGACCAGCCAGTTTGTTAAATATGTCGCCCGGCCGGGCCGGCAATATACCGATACCCGCTGGTACTATTTTGGCATGCTGGCATGGGTGTTTCCGTGGACGCCGGCGCTGATCGGCGGCCTGGCGCTGCCCTTTTTGCCGGTGCGATCTGACCCACCGCCGAGTCGGCAGGAATCGCAGGCTCGCTGGATGTTTTGGTTGGTGCTCATTTTGGGCTTGGCGCTGTTAACCCTGCCTCATCAAAAAAAGCAGCGTTATGCCCTGCAGCAGTTTCCGTTTGCGGCGCTGCTGGTGGCGGCTGTCTGGAAGGAGTTTCTTCGCCTGCGCCGCAGTGCGCCGATGGAGGCCGCCGCCAAGATTTTACTGGCGTCGCAGGCCATTATTATGATGGGCTTGGGCATTGGGTTGCTCGGTTTTATTCCAGTGGTGCTGGCCTCACATGCCAAACCTGTTTATGAAGATCATTACACGCTTATGCAGCGCATTTACTTTTTGCGGCCGGCGCTCAATGTATTGGGTGTGGCTGGCTGGGGCGCAGCGGCGGTTGGGTTTATCGTGCTGGGCGTGCGATTGTGGAAGGATCAGTTTAGCCGCAGGTTTGGCAATAGCTTTATATGGTATGTCGCTGGCGCATGGCTTCTTATGCTCACCACCACCTGGGCTTACAGAGCGGGCGCGGGCTATCAGGTTAGCCCTTACCGTGGGCCTGTGCGGCAACTCATGCAACTGACGCACCAAGCCCCGGTGTATACCCTCCAGGGCGATACGCCCTGGCTCGGCACGCTTTATTATGCCGGCAAAATCATGCCATCGCTTTCGCGGGCACAGTTAGAAGCCAAAATAAAGCAGCATCCGCCCGTGTACGTGCTCACGCGTGCCGCGGCGCCTTTTGCTCTGCGATTGCAAAAGGCGTGTGCCCAAACACATGCAGAGGCACAGATAATTGATCGGATATTTGACGGCCATTACCACCAGACTCTCTACAGGATTACGCAGAGCGCCGCCGCCTCGCAAACGCAGTGATGTTTCACTGCTGAAGATGTGGGCCGCCAACCGCCGGTGCGTGCCGGCGTATTTGGGCGAAATGTATTTATCTTTTTTACTTTCGCTTAAGTTGATTCTGCATTATTGTGATGCAGGCTTTTAACAGGAGTGTAAAGATGGTTCCAAGCAACCGAGACCTTTGGCAGCGTTACCAAAAATATGTATGCGTATGCCCTAAAATTGGCCTGACGCTTGATATAAGTCGTATGAACTTTCCGGACGGTTACATCAAAGAGATGACCCCTCGTATGCAGGCGGCTTTTATTGCCATGGATGCTCTGGAAAAAGGTGCCATCGCCAACGCCGACGAAAAACGCATGGTTGGCCATTACTGGCTGCGCGATGCCAAGCTGGCTCCAACACCCGAAATTACCGCAGAAATCGAACAGACGCTGGAAGCCATCAAAAACTTTGCCCGCGATGTTGCCAAAGGCGTGGTGCGGGCCTCCAACGGGAAAAAGTTTACCGACCTGCTGGTCATCGGCATCGGCGGATCGGCGCTTGGACCGCAGTTTGTGGCCAATGCATTAGGCTCCGGGCGCGACCGGCTTGCGGTGCATTTTTTTGACAACACCGACCCCGACGGTATGGATGTTGTCTTGCGCGCGGTGGGCCGCAACATCGCGCGGACTTTGGTGGTCGTTATCAGTAAGTCTGGTGGCACCAAGGAGACACGCAATGGCATGCTTGCGGCTCAGCGGGCATTTGCGTCAGTTGGCGTGGCCTTTCCGCCGCATGCCGTGGCTGTTACGGGCGTCGACAGCGAACTTGATAAAACCGCAACAACCCAGGGCTGGCTTAAGCGCTTTCCCATGTGGGATTGGGTTGGTGGCCGCACCAGCGAACTATCGGCGGTGGGTCTGCTGCCGGCGGCCCTGCAGGGCATTAACGTTGATCAACTGCTCTCGGGCGCTCGCGATGCCGATATCATCACGCGCAAAGCGGATGTGCTCGCCAACCCCGCCGCATTACTGGCGCTCATGTGGTACTACGCCGGCGAAGGTCGTGGCCGAAAGGATATGGTCGTTCTGCCCTACAAAGACCGGCTGCTGCTGCTGAGCAAATACCTCCAGCAGCTTGTGATGGAATCGCTGGGCAAACAGCTTGACCGCAGCGGGCAGGTGGTGCATCAAGGCATTGCCGTTTATGGCAACAAAGGCTCGACCGACCAGCATGCGTATGTGCAGCAGCTGCGCGAAGGGGTGAATAACTTTTTTGTAACTTTTATTGAAGTGCTGGAAGATCGGGCATTTGCCGACCGTAAAGAATCAGTTTGTGATCTTGACGTTGAGCCACAGGTGCGCAGCGGAGATTATTTAAATGGCTTTTTTCAAGGCACGCGCCGGGCGCTTTACGAAAACCAGCGCGAAAGCATAACGATAACCGTAAGCGATGTCAGCCCGCGGAGCGTAGGCGCGCTGATTGCATTGTTTGAGCGGGCGGTGGGGCTGTATGCCGAGCTCATCAACATCAACGCGTACCATCAGCCGGGCGTTGAGGCTGGCAAAAAGGCGGCGGGTGCCGTGCTGGCGCTGCAGGCCAGAGTGCAGAAGCACATGGCCGCCGGTGGAGCGGGCACCGCCGGGCAAATTGCCCATGCCATTGGTGCCGTTGATGAGGTTGAAACCGTATTTCATATATTGCGGCATCTCGCGGCCAACAAAGGCCGTGGCGTTGCGGGCAAGCCGATTAAGGCTATATACGATACGGTGTTTGAGGCATTACCGGGCGGTTCCTGATGCGGGCGATGGTAACATTGCATCATTGGTGGTAGTTCGCATGGTGAACGGTCATCGGCCAATGGCATAGCGGCGTGGCGACGCCAGCGCCACGAACAACTGCTTGAGATATTCGCGGCAATAGAGCGCCGCGCCCAGCGACGTATAACGCCAGAACTCCTGCTGGGCGTCGAGGTAATAGGCTCGCCCGCGCTGAACCATCATGGCTCGCTGCTTCTGGAGCACGTCGTTGATGGTTTCGAGCGAGGTGTCGGCAGGCCACGGAGCAGGGTTACTTCCCTTGGCCAGGCGGCCTTGGTGAAAGGCGTAGAGGCGATCGAAGGTTGCCCCTACGTAGCGGCCGACGTGTAACAGCCCCGAGAGATCATACCAACTGCTGTCATCGGTGGTGACCACATAGCAATCATCGGCCAGTCGGGAATATAGCCAAGTCCGTTGCTGTGGTATATTCAAAACTTTGGCCTCGCCCACCACGGCACAGGTGAGGCAATCGGGCGAGAGCCAGCAAAGCAGTTGTGCGCGGACCGCCTTGGAAATTTGCCGGCCGGCACTTTTGGGGACAAAGCTTTGCGCCAGCAATGCCCGCGACATGGATGCGGCGTATTGGCCGATATCGAGTGCCGTCTCATCACCTACCGGTTGATAGGGCCGCGAAGCGCGGCGTTCCAAACGGGCCGCAAGAAAAATAGGTACGGTCATGACCAGCGGAAAAGCCAGCGGTATTGCCAGAAGCCATAGCCGGGAAGCAGGCGCATTATGCATGGGGCTGTTCCTTTGCGAGAACGCCGACGAGCAGCCATGGCACGAACTGCCGATTTGGCCGGAGCTGGGGTGTTTGATAGCGATGGTATCGGTCTTTTGGAGTTGCAGCAAGCGTGCTGTCGCCAAAGCCGCCGCTGAGAAGGAGTGCCTGTGCTGTCGGAGCCATCTTCCGCAACGCCTGAACCGCCTCTATACTGGCAGGCATATTTAGTGGTCGGTTTAGGCATCTAAGGATGGGCTATGAGTTTGGTGCGCAGCAACATTGGAGCCATGCACGGGTATACGCCGGGCGAGCAGCCTGGCGATGTATCGGTTATTAAGCTCAATACCAATGAAAATCCGTATCCGCCATCGCCGGCGGCCATCGAAGCCATCCGGCAGGTTACGCCGGAACAACTTCGCCGCTATCCTCAACCGGATGCCCGGGCATTTCGGTTGGCGGCTGCAAAGGTCCATGGTGTCTCGCCCGATATGATCATCGCAACCAACGGCGGTGACGAGTTATTAAGCATTGTGGTGCGAGCCTGTGCCGGCGAAAACGACACAATCGCCTGGCTTGAGCCGGGCTACTCGCTCTACCCGGTGCTTGCGGCCATGCAGGCCGCCCGGCCCATGCCGGTGCAATATGAACTGCAGGGCAACGACTGGAAATTGCCCAACGGATTGGCGGGCATTAGTGCCAAACTGCTGCTGATTGTGAACCCTAATGCGCCATCCGGTACGCTCGTGCCGGTGGAGCAACTATCAGAGCTGGCGGCTGGCTTTGGCGGGCTGCTGCTGGTGGATGAAGCTTATGTGGATTTTGCCCCGCAAAGCGCTCTGCCCTTACTGCAGCGGCACAGCAACGTCATTTTGCTACGGTCCATGTCGAAGGGCTATGGCTTGGCGGGTTTGCGCTTTGGTTATGGCATCGCGCAGCCGGGGCTTATTGCCGAATTGAATAAGGTTCGTGACAGTTACCCCTGCGATGCCGTGGCGATAGGCGCAGCAACCGCCGCCCTGCAAGATCAGCCCTATGCCCAACGCACCTGGCAAAGAGTAATTGCCGAGCGGGAGGCTCTGACGCAAAAGCTGCGTGCAAAGGGCTTTAGCATTCCATCGAGCCACAGCAACTTTATTCTGGCAACTGTGCCGGCCGGCCGGGATGCAGCGGCGCTGTATCAGCAGCTTAAGGATCGTAATATTCTGGTGCGCTATTTTGCGCTGCCCGGGCTTCGCGATAAGCTTCGTATCACGATTGGCACACCAGAACAAAACAGCGCCTTGCTGGCGGCCATAACATCGCTCCTGTCGTAATGAAGCAGCGCGGTGTGGCTGGACGGGCTTAGGTCAAGACGCGGGCATGTGCATTTGGAATACGCGAAAAGATAATAGCTTGTAAGACAGACATTCTGCCCCGCATCGTCGTGACGCTGCGCGACGTAGGTTAACCGCAGGGGACGTGAAGCGGCCCAGCGGATTGTGAAGGAACGCAAATTCACAATAAAGGAATTTGAGACGGCTGGCGATAATGAGAATGAATTGAGAAGTGTTGATAATTCGTAACAGGTCGGTCGCCGTATCCGACTTCGCGGCGATTGAGTCGCAGTCGGCGCGCACCGGGGCGAGCCGTGGCCGCAGTCCCCTGGCCGGGGGTGTGGTGTAGCGGCCCAGGCGTGCCGTGCAAAAGCGAAGTGGCGGCTGCGCGGAGAAGAGGTGAAGGTAGAGCAGGCGAACGGGTGATCGCTTGTGGTGCAGGCATCCGTGCCTGCAGGGGCGCTTTCGGGCGGCGTGGCGTTTTGTTCTGTGGCTATAATGCTGCTGCTACACTTGGGGCGGCTTGACGGTTGCGATGGATGACACTTGCGTTCAGCACCTAAAGCGAACGCTCGCTTGCGCTAAAGGCTGCGAAGGTTTCGGTTAAACGACGGCAAATTGTTGCGCCATTCGCGGGCATGATTGAAGACCAATATATTGATTACCGCGAAGTACGAATCTCGCCAGAGGCTGCTGAAATGGCTAATATGGTGGCCGCTGGCCTCCAAAGCGAGGCCGCCGTGGGCAATGTGCGCTTACCTATGGAGTCTTTATGTCGCGTCCTGTTACCTTGTTTACCGGGCAGTGGGCCGATTTGTCACTTGCCGATCTGTGCCGACAAGCCAAAAAATTTGGCTACGATGGCCTCGAACTGGCTTGCTGGGGCGACCATTTTGAGGTGGGGCGTGCCTTGGCAGAAAAAGACTATGCGCGCCACAAGTGGCAACTGCTTCAGAAGCATGGGCTTGTTTGCCACGGCATCAGCGCTCATTTGGTTGGCCAGGCCGTTTGTGACAACATAGACGCCCGGCACAAGGCCATTCTGCCGGCGCATGTATGGGGTGATGGCAAGCCCGAGGCCGTGCGGCAGCGTGCCGCCGAGGAGATGAAGAACACCGCCCGCACCGCGCGCAAGTTTTTTGATGCGGCCCCGGCTGCGGTGAAGCGCAAAATCAAGCGGCCCGTGGTCAATGGCTTTACGGGCAGCAGCATTTGGCATTTGGTGTATAGCTTTCCGCCGGTGCTGGCGGGCCAGATCGAAGATGGCTTTAAAGATTTTGCCTGCCGATGGAATCCAATACTTGACGTATTTGATGAACACGGCGTGGTCTTCGCGCTCGAAGCGCATCCAACCGAAATTGCCTTTGATGCCGCCAGCGCCCGCATGGCGGTTGAGGCCGTTGGTGGCCGCAAGAGTTTTGGCTTTAATTTTGACCCGTCGCATTTTGCGTATCAGGGGGTTGACTACGTTGATTTTATTCGCGAGTTCCGCGACCGCATCTATCACGTGCATATGAAGGATGTCTGGGTCAGCCCGGTCCCGCGGCGCAGCGGTGTTTTCGGGGGGCATTTGCCATTTGGACATGCCCAGCGGTTTTGGGAGTTTCGTTCGTTGGGGCGCGGTTGCGTTAATTTTGAGCAAATTATTCGCGCACTGAATGAAATTGCCTATGGCGGTCCGCTTTCAGTGGAGTGGGAAGATCAGAACATGGACCGTTGCCACGGAGCCACCGAAGCGGCTTCTTTTGTAAAGAAGCTCGATTTCGCCCCCAGCCGCATTGTGTTTGATGCCCAGTTCGACCGGCACTGAATCCGCTCGCAGATTGCCTTAAGCAGCGGGTGTTAAGCGGATATGGATTGCTACGGCAAATGGGGCGATTTTCAAGCCGCCGGACTTGTATATGGCAACAGCGCTCAGATTTGTGACCTCAGCTTAGCCCAAATCAGGGCTTACTGGCAGCTTGTTAAACAAGTGACTCTTATTTTTACGATAGTTGCGCAGCCGGGCAATCACCAGCTTGGGCAGAAAGCTCGAAAGGCTTTGAAGCGGGCCGCCCAAGGTTGCAACCTGTCGGATAAGGCTGCTGCTGGTAAAGCCAAGTCGTTCGCTGGTCATAATGAAGACGGTATCCACCCCGGCCACCGCTCGATTGGTTAAAGCGAGTTGAAACTCATATTCAAGGTCGGTCATGTTGCGCAGGCCACGCAGAATGGCAATGGCGCGGCGGCGGCGCACCAACTCCACCGTTAAGCCGTTATAGGCCTCCACCGTAACCTTGGCCAGCCCCGGCTTGCTTGCGGGCACCAGGCGACGAATCATATCCAGCCGTTCTTCCAGTGGAAAAAGCTGCGTTTTATCTGGATTGCGTCCGATAGCCACAATTACATGGTCAAAAAGCCTGCGCCCTCGCTCTATTACATCCAGATGGCCCAGCGTTACCGGGTCAAAGGTGCCGGGAAATACCGCAATCAGTTGACTCTTCTTTGCCATAAAGGCCCTTTCCAAGTTCAAGCATCGGCTCTGGTGGCAAGGCTCCGGGAGAGGGGCTTTGCCTGCGGAGCCAACATTTGGCCGCGCGCCTGTTGACTTACCGACAACACACGTTATTTTACCGGCGCAGGGCCTGTTATGCAGCCTCGGTGGGCGAGGCGGCGTTTTAGACGCTTATGGCCCGCGCGTCGGGGGTTTTTGTCGGCGCTATTGCGTATTTGGCGGGGCCGATTTATAAAACCTCATCTTAAGTTGGAGCGACTATTAATGACGACCTACACTTGTGTTCATGAGGGCTATCGTATGTTGAATTGTATTGAATCAGATGCGGCATCATTGGAGCTGTTTCAGGCCGCCGGATTGCCGGAGCTTGGCGATTCGCAGCTCTGCTCGCCGCTGACTGCATCGCTGGTGGGACTGCTGGAAGAATCGCCCGCTGGCAATGGGGAGATCGTCATGCTTGCCAAACGTCGGCAGGATGAGGAGGACGAACCTGAAGATGAGGACGAAGACGACCTCGACGATGATGATGACGAAGACGATGATGATGACGACGACTACGACGACCTCGACGACGATTTTGAGGATGATACTATCGGCGATGATGACGAGGACGACCTGTACTACGATGAGGATGAAGAGGAGTAATGCGGTACACCATTAGCCAAACACCTCTGGCGCTCGGCATAGCCGTTTAGGTTAAGCCAAGGGCACCACCCAGTGCTTGGCAACAGGGTACTCGCAGTGCACCGCAAGTTGCTTCGGGTTGGAACAATCTATATGGGCGTAAAAAGGCTCGCTCGCCGTGGCATTGGCGGTCGAGCCTTTGTTATTGGCATTGTGCCGACTGAGCATGCGGCTGTGGTCGAGCATCAACGGCCAGATAATGTGCCTATCGGTATCAGGAATGTTAAGTGTCGGCACCTGCTGCGGTGGCACCCATTCCAGGCGGCCTTCAGGGATGTCGCGTGCGGGAAACGTTTGCGGGGTCAAAGCTTCAAAACAGAACATAAGCCAATGGCCGTGACCTTCAAAAGCCTTCTCCGAAATAATGCCGCACACGCGTAACTCCGACGCGCCAAGCGTTATGCCGACTTCTTCAAAGGTTTCGCGGATGGCGCATTGAAACGGTGATTCGCCCTGACTTTGTTCAAGCTTGCCGCCAATGGGCGAAAATAAGTCTTTATTGGGTGATCGCCGACGGTGCAGCAGCAGCAGTTCGCCTTGAGCGTTAAAGAGGTAGACCAGCGCCGCGATGCGGTAAGGCAAAGGATCGCTCATGTCGGCGGTCGTCTCCTGGATAAGTAACCGAAATCGGAGGCGGAGGGATTCGAACCCCCGTTGGGCTTTCACCCAAACCGGTTTTCAAAACCGGCGCAATCAACCGCTCTGCCACGCCTCCTGATGCGCCATAACGGTACTTGACCAAAAGAAAAATTACAACATGCCCTGGGGCGCCCTGGCCCGTCTTGCACCGTGCGCGTTGACCCTTAGAGCCTGTTTGAAAACTCCGGCGGGATCGTCTTGCGGCCCAGGGCGGCCGTCTGCTGCGTTCTCGCTCCTCGCCATATTTTCGAATATGCCTC
>JABEVB010000174.1 GCA_013044165.1 Phycisphaerales bacterium | reverse complement strand
TGGTCACTTTGTGCCCAACCTGACCATGGGGCCTGATGTTGTCATGGCGTTGCGGCGGGCGTGCTCGCTGATGCTGGATGTGCATCTGATGGTGAGCGACCCGCAGGATTTCATCAAACCGTTTGTGGATGCCGGCGCAGGCAGCATAACGTTCCATATAGAAGCTCCAGGGTTGAAACAGTTTGGGGCGGTAGATTTGATTCATCGTATTCAAGATCACGGCCTGACGGCCGGCATATGCCTGAACCCGGAAACGCCGCCCGAGTCGCTCAGTGGGGTTTTGCCCGTGGTGGATCTGGTGCTGGTTATGAGCGTACATCCTGGTTTTACGGGGCAAGGGTTTATTCCGGAAACGCTGGAAAAAGTTCGCTGGTTACGGCATCGCCTCGCTACGCACCAACGGCTGGCGATTGATGGTGGCATTGGCATACGTACGGCCCATGATGCGCTGGAGGCTGGGGCCGATGTTTTGGTGGCTGGCGCCGCTATCTTCCGTGAAAAGGATCGAGCGGAAGCGGTTCGACTGCTTCGGGGCGATTATCCGCGTGGATAATTGTGGGGTATTGTAGTCTTTAAGGAAAAAAAATATGACGATGCTGGCGGGGAAAAAGGCACTTGTTTTTGGCGTTCTCAACGAGTATTCCATTGGATGGCATATTTCCGAGGCGCTGCATAAGCAGGGATGTGAGCTGGCCTTTTCGCATTTGCCGGGTGATAAAATTGAGCGACGGGTAGTGAAGGCGGTGGAGCCTTTTAATCCGACTTTTTTAGCACCATGTGATGTGAGTAAAGATGAAGATATTGCCAGAACGTTTGAAACGGTCGGCCAGAAATTTGGGACCTTTGACATTTTGATTCACTCATTGGCGTTTGCCCCGGCTGAAGCGCTTCATAACCCCTTTCTGCAGACGAGTCGGGAAGCTTGGCGCACGGCGCTGGACATCAGCGCCTATTCGCTTGTGGCGCTGGCTCGTGCAGCTTTGCCAATGATGAACGCTGATGGCAGCATTGTGACGTTAAGTTACCTGGGCGCGGAGAAGTTCATCCCGATGTACAACGTGATGGCGGTCGCCAAGGCGGCGCTCGAGTGTTCGGTACGCTATCTTGCGGCCGAATTGGGCCGCGACGAGAAGCACATTCGCGTAAACGCCATAAGCGCCGGTGCTATTAAAACAATGGCAGCTCGCGGCATTGGCGACATAGACAAAATGATGGCGCATTATACTGAAAAATCGCCGCTTCCGTGGAATGGCGACACCGCCGCGTCGCATGTTGGACGCACCGCGTTGTATTTGTGCTCGTCTTTAGCGAGCGGCGTCACCGGCGAAACCATTTATGTAGACGGTGGCTACAACATTGTAGGGTGGTAAAACAGGCTGTGCGAACCGTGATTCAATGCGGCCCCAAGGTCGTGCGCCGCGCCGCTGAGTTGCTGGCAGCAGGCGAACTGGTTGCCCTGCCAACAGAGACGGTTTACGGCCTTGGAGCTGACGCGACGAATGCGGATGCGGTGGCCAAGATATATGCCGCCAAAGGGAGACCCAGCAACAATCCATTGATTGTTCATATCGCTGATATTCCGTCCGCAGAAAAAATATGCCAAAACTTTCCAGCCAAGGCTTATGCTTTGGTAGAAAGGTTTTGGCCTGGGCCTTTGACGCTTGTGCTGCCTCGGCGGCTGCAAGGGGATGGGGTTGTTTGTGAGCGAGCCGTGGCCGGTGGTAAGACCGTTGCGGTTCGCTGCCCTGGGCATCCGATGGCGCTGGATATCATTCGTGCCGTGGGTCGCCCAATCGCCGCTCCAAGCGCCAATCGCTCTGGCCATACGTCGCCGACATCCCCGGCGCATGTGGCGTCCGAATTTGATGGCATCGTTGAATTGATTGTAGATGGTGGCGAGTGCCTGGTCGGACTGGAATCTACCGTGTTGGATCTGTCAGGTTCAACGCCCGCCATTTTGCGCCCTGGCGCGATCACCGGCGAAATGTTGGCACCGATTTTAGAACTGGACCCATTGCAGCTTTCGGTAAATGAAATGTCGCGTGCATCACATTTGGCTGGCGAAGCTCTTAAGAGTCCGGGGCTTTTGTGGCGACATTATGCGCCTAAGACCAGGGCCTTTCGTTATGAGGCTTCCCAAGTTCCTGCAATCAGGACCTGGCTGCCGGAGAAAGCAAACGTGGCGATAGCGCAATTGGCGATGTTGCATTCATCGGTACTACCGCGTACGCGAGAGCGTTTTAACATGCCAACGGAACCGATGCTGTATGCCAGGGAGTTTTATCGTACGCTTCGTCTTGCCGATGAATGTGGCTGTGACTGCCTGTTTATTGAGCTACCTGCGGCTCAGACCGGCCTGTGGGCCGCCATTTTAGATCGGCTGGGACGTGCTACCGAGCCTTGGTCACCGGAGGCGAAGCTATGATGCCACAGCAAGGCACCCTGACGCTGTCGGCTTCGGCGATGCGGCATAACATAACGGCTTTGCGCCAAAGGGGCGGTCCGCGCGTAGAACTGATGGCTACGGTTAAGGCCAACGCATATGGCCATGGACTTAGGCCGTGCGTTGAGATTTTGGTCGGGGAGGGCATTAACTGGTTTTGTGTTTATTCGCTGGAAGAGGCGCGGCAGGTGGCGACACTGGCGCCTTGGGCGAATATTCTGACGCTGGCCCCGAGTCAAATGATCGGTAATGAGCGTCTGGAGCCATGGCAGTGCGAACTCCTGCAGTCACAAAAGATCAGGCTTACGATAAATGATCAGAGTTCGGCTGCGACAATCGCCCAGGCCATCATTCTGGCCGGGATGACGTCACCGGTTCCGGTGCATGTACAGGTGGATACCGGGCTGGTGAGGCAGGGGGCTGCACCGCATGATTTAGAGCATGTCTGCAACACTGTGAGGCAGCAAGACCGGCTGCGGCTGGAGGGAGTTTTTATGCATTTATCTCATGGTGATGAGCCGGGGCATGTTACGGTACGAGAGCAAATCGGGCTTTTCATGCGAGTTACGGATAAGCTCAAAAGGCTTTGGCCTGAGCTATTGCGCCATGCGCAAAATAGCGGTGGTGCTTGGCATGGGCTTGAGGATATGGCGGAACTGGACATGGTGCGTCCCGGCATTGCAATCTATGGGCTGCAACCCTCGATGGGCCACCCGATAGCCGAGCTTAAACCCGTGGCCAAGTTGACTGCGCCAGTTACGGCCATTCATCTGATTGAACCCGGCTGTGGCGTGGGCTATGGTCACGCATTTGTGGCGAAGCGACGCTCCCAAATTGCAGTTGTGCCAGTGGGATATGCGGACGGGTACCCTCGGATGCTTGGCAACCATGCAGTTGTATCGCTGAATAATAAAATCATTCCGGTGGTAGGGCGGGTAAGCATGGATCAAGTGACGATTGATGTTACGGATTTACCGGCCTGCATTGGAGACGAGGTGGTGCTGATGAGTTCATCGGCAGAAGATCCGCACGCCACCGACCGGTTGGCGAGCCTGTGCGGTACGATTGGCTATGAATTGGCCACGCGCTGGGGCAGCAGGTTGCGGCGAGTGGTTGGGCCTTAGGTGCGGGTTGAGGCGTTTGTAAAAAGGGCGAAGTGATGCCGCTGCGATTTTTAATAACTCAAAGGCTGCCGCCGGTTGCAAAGGAATTGCTCGTGCGCCAAGGCGAGGTGACTGAATTTTCTTTGGATCGGCCGATTTCGCCGGAAGAGTTGGTAGAAGCGGGGCGGCATTGCCAAGGCATTTTGGCTATGCTGAATGATCGCTTTGATTCCGCCATGCTGGATAAACTTTCCGAGTTGCGGGCCATAAGCAACTATGCTGTCGGGTATAACAATATTGATATAAAACAGTGCAGCCATCGTGGCATTGGGGTTAGCAATACGCCCGATGTTCTGACTGACGCTTCTGCCGAGTTGGCTTGGGCCTTATTGATGGCAACGGCTCGGCGGCTTGGAGAGGCGGAGCAATGCGTACGGCAAGGGAAATGGGCTGGATGGGGGCCGATGCAGTTTTTGGGCAGGCAGATCACGGGAAAGAATTTAGGAATCGTAGGTGGCGGCCGCATTGGGCAACGCTTGGCCCGCATGGCAACAGGTTTTGATATGAAGGTGGCGTACGTAGGTCGCCAGGCCAAGCAAGAGCTTGAAAGGCTTGGCGGTGTGCGCATGGAACTCAAAGCTCTTCTGGCATGGGCTGATTTTGTTTCGCTGCATGTGCCGCTGACCGAGGCTACGCATCACATGATAGGGCATGGAGAGCTTGCGTTGATGAAGCCAACGGCGGTCGTCATCAATACGGCTCGTGGCTCGGTTGTGGATGAAGCGGCATTGGTGGACGCTTTGGAGCGCAAGACGATTTTCGGGGCTGGACTGGATGTGTATGAATTTGAGCCTCGCATAGCGGATCGGCTGCTGCAACTGCCAAACACAGTGCTTCTGCCGCACATAGGGAGCGCCACGGTTGAAACACGCACCCGTATGGCTGAACTCGCGGCAGAGAACCTCATTGCCATGGTGCAGGGTCGCCGCCCGCGCTGTCCGGTCAATACGGAGTTGTGGGAGCCGGGTTAGAAGGGCCAACCTGAACGGATAATGGCTCCAATAGTATTGGCCAGTTGCCGTGCGGCGTCGTGAGAGGTTTTTCGCAGTCGAAGCATGTGCTTGAGCAAGCTTGGACTGGTGGCCAGGCTGGATGCCAGCTTCAGAAAGCTGATGTTGCCGCCGTCATCGAGCATGCGGACAAACTCCTTGGGCATGGCGTCGAAAGCTGTATCGCTGATGGCCCGCACGCCGAGCCATGGCGTATTGTGCCGCGTGGCATAGTCTCGAATGCGTCGGCTTTCCATATCCACCACATTGCAGCCGGTTTTTTGGAATAACTCTTTTTTTTCCTCGGGCCGCGCAATTACCTGTTTGCTGGTGTACATTTTGCCCAATTGACATCGCTGTCCGCCCGACATGGCATTGATGAAATCAAGCACGCGACTGCACTGATGTGAGTCCTGATCCAGGACAACGTCGGCAATGGCGAGTTCAGGGTCGAGGCCGCCGCCCAATCCGGCGCTGATAATGCCCGCAAGATGGCAGTGAGCGTATCGGGGCATGACTTCCCCCAAACGCGAACTACGAACGCCCAACTGCTCTACTATGATGTTTTCGTAACGCGGCGAGCGGACGGCAGCGGGGGTTTCGCCGAGCCAATGCTTGACAACCGGCGAAATGGCGTGCTGCTCGACGCCCACGGCCGTTACAATCAATAGAAGTTTGGAATCGGATACAACTTTGGTCGTCATAGCGTGTCAACCATAATAAAAGCATTTCGCCAAGGCTGGCATGTGGTCGCTTCACTGACACATCCACCGTCGCAGATTTCGGCCAGGCATGCGCCATAGTCTGACGACTTCCCACAGGGGCCGATGATTCTAACAAAGAAACGGTGATTTTGCGAGAACCAATTTTGCGGCAACCAGGCAGAGGTGTCGGCTGGGCCGCGGTATTGGCCTGAATTTGTGGGGAGCAGCCTTGATGCGTTTTGCCGCATCTGTGGAGGCTTTGGTGCGCAAGACATTTTTTTGCCATCGGATATAATAAGCGTCGCAGGCGTGGAGCCTGCCGCCAACGCGAGCAATATGTGCAAAAAGGTGGAGAAACTATGGATTTAGTGTCGGCTAAACTGATTTTAGAAGATGGTACCGTGTTCGCAGGTCGCGCATTTGGCGCGGCGGCGACACATGTCGGGGAGGTTGTGTTTAATACGTCGCTCTCGGGGTATCAGGAGATTTTAACGGATCCGTCTTATTGTGGGCAAATTGTCGCCATGACGTGCCCGCAGATTGGCAACTACGGAATCGCCGGCGCAGCGGACGAAGAATCGGGGCACCCGCAGGTGGAAGGATTTATTGTCAAGGAGCTTTCACCGGTGGTGAGCAATTATCGCGCGGTGGAGTCGTTGTCAGATTACCTGCTACGTCATAACGTGCCCGGTATTCAGGGGCTTGATACACGCGCCTTGGTTCGCAAACTACGTATGCAAGGCGCTCTTAAGGGGGTTATATGTACTGACCCGGCAAAGCTTGGCGACGATGCCGCGCTCGTTGCACAGGCTCGTCAGTGGCCGGGGTTGGTCGGTCTTGACCTGGTATCGAAGGTGGTGGCTCCCAAGGTTACCGCCTGGCAGAAAGACAAAGGCTTATGGGCACAGCCGAATGACGCACATGCCAAGGGACTGTTTCATGTGGTGGCAATAGACTGTGGTGCAAAACGCAATATATTACGCAATCTTGTGCAGAGCGGCTGTCGGGTAACGGTCGTGCCGGCGGCAACCCCCACGGAGGAAATACTCTCGCTGAAACCTGATGGTGTGTTCGTAAGCAACGGCCCGGGCGATCCGGAGCCTATTTCGTATACCCAGGCCACACTGAAGAAGTTGATTGGTCAAAAACCGATATTCGGAATATGCCTGGGGCATCAGCTTTTGGGCCTGGCTCTTGGCGCTTCAACTTACAAGCTCAAGTTCGGCCACCGTGGTGCAAACCAGCCGGTGCAGAATGTGGGCACAGGCAAGGTGGAAATAACCTCTCAAAATCATGGCTTTGCAGTGGACACGCAGTCACTAGAGCAGCGAGGCGGGGAGCCTACGCACATCAATCTCAATGACCAGACCTTAGAGGGATTTAGAATGGCGGCGGAGCCGGTATTCGCTGTGCAATACCACCCTGAAGCCAGCCCTGGCCCGCATGACGCCACCTATTTATTCGATTGCTTTGTGCAGATGATGAAAACAGGCAACAGCCCAACGGCTCAAGACATGAACGCGGCCCAGCATAAACGTAATGCGGTTGTTGTTGAGCGATAAAAGCAGCGACGCATGTTGCGGCAGTCCACAGATATTTTTTATGAATGGCGAGGCATTTTTCCGGCAGTAGAGGAGGCCTGCTTTTTGAGTTGGGCGGTCAGGAGCCAGTCTACCCCAACGAGTTGAGCTTGGCTCCAAGTGAACGACATGGCTTGGCTAAAGAGCCTTGGCGCAAAGCCGGCGATTGCGTGGGGAGCCTGAGTGTCGCCCAGCACACGGGGAGCTATATAAGCCTCAATGGAATCAACCAAATCTCTGTGCATCAGCAATGAGCCCATCACCGTCGGCCCGGCCTCAACAAGTACATTGGTTATGCCCCGCTTGCTTAGATTCTTTAATAATTGATCGAGTCGCAACCGACCAAGAGGGTCAGAGCCTAACGGCATCAGTTCGGCGCCTGCCAAACGCAACGCAGCCGCTCGGCGACCGGCATTGTCAGGTAGATTGGCCTTATGCGCGATCAGCAATGGATAGTCTTTAGCCGTATGAACAAGCTTGGAGTTGAGAGGCGTGCGGCAGGTGCTATCAAGTACAACTCGCATGGCAATTCGCTTGAGCGCGGATGCCTTTTGTGCGCGACATGTAAGCAGTGGGTCGTCTGTGAGGACCGTGTTGATGCCAGTCATGATGGCATCAACGCGGCCTCGCAGCTCATGCACGCGTTGCCGAGACTCGGGGCAACTTATCCATTGGGAATGCCCCGAACGCGTTGCTACGCATCCATCAAGGCTTTGCGCCCATTTCATGATGCAATAAGGGAGATGGCGATGGATTCGCTTAATAAAAGGAGCGTTGAGCGCGGCGGCTTGATCCGTCAGCAGTCCATGTGTTACATCGAGGCCGGCTTTCCTAAGTTCGGCAAAGCCCCGGCCAGCTACGGCTGGAAAAGGGTCTATCATGGCCGCGACGACCCTACGGACTCCGGCGGCGATGATTGCGCGGGTGCATGGGCCAGTTTTGCCGGTGTGGCAGCAGGGTTCGAGGGTAACATACAACTCCGCACCGCGTGCTCTGGTTCCGGCTGCTTTAAGTGCTTCAATTTCTGCGTGAGGACCGCCGAATGCCCGGTGGTATCCGGTGGCTATGATTGTGCCATTGCGTACGATTACGCAGCCAACCAAGGGATTTGGTTCAACGCGACCCAAGCCGCGCCGGGCCAGTTGCAGAGCCTTGTGCATGAACCCGATTTGATCTGAAGTAAAGATTTGTTGCGTCATTTTTCAAGCCTGTAATCTGTGGGTTTCCTGCGAGCGGGGGCCTGAGTACGTTTCGCAAGCGCCTGGTCAACAGGCTGAATTGTCTACGCCGGTGGTCCGGCCCATGGCGGACAATTCTACGCTAAAGGCACGGAAGATGCTTGACTAACGACTCCACTACGGCCTATAAAGGAATGTGTTCATCCGCACTTGTGACAAGCCCAGGCATGTGCGCGACGGTGAAGATGTTTTATGGGTTTTCGATTAGGAGATGCTGTTATGGCTTTTACTTTACCCAAGCTACCTTATGACTTCTCGGCTCTTGAGCCTGTTATTGATTCGCAGACCATGCAAATTCACCATGGTAAGCATCATGGCGCGTATGTAACCAATCTGAATAATGCCATTGCAGGCAAAGCTAATCTTGAGAGCAAGACGATTGAGGCTCTCGTAGGGGACTTGGCTGCGGTACCGGAGGATATTCGTGGTGCCGTTCGCAACAATGGTGGTGGTCACATTAATCACAGCATGTTTTGGCAGATTATGGCTCCTAAAGGGCAGGGTGGTGGTGAACCTACCGGGGAACTGGCCGACGCCATCAAAGCCGGTTTTGGTTCGTTTGGAGATTTTAAGGTGAAGCTGGCCGATGCGGGCATGAAGCGTTTTGGATCTGGTTGGGCATGGCTTGTCGTGAAGGGTGGCAAGTTGGCGATTGGCTCGACGGCGAACCAGGACAATCCTCTCATGGGTGATGCGATTGCCGGGCTTTCGGGTAAGCCGGTGCTCGGAGTGGATGTTTGGGAGCATGCCTACTATCTCAAATATCAAAATAAGCGGGCTGACTATCTAGCGGCCTGGTGGGACGTTGTAAACTGGCAAAAAGTTGGCCAGCTGTATCAGGCTGCAAAATAAGACTCTACTGCACTGCTACGGCATGGCAGTCAGCAGCGTTGCTCTGTTCCCTCGACTGGTGGCGGCCGCATGCCCAAAAGCGGTGTGGCCGCATGAAGGTACGGCGGTCTTAAAAAGCTGGTGGTCCATCGGGTCCTCCAGCGGTGGTGCTTTGATGCACTGCATAGTTAAGTGGAGATAGGCAAGCCGCAAATATCATGAAAGACCAGCAAAGGGCATCTTGGCGAGAAGTGCTCGCAGGCATTGCAGACAAGGCTGACGCTGTAGATTCCCGCAGTCTTTGGCCGCAGAGCAGCCTGCGGCGCTTAAAGCAAGCGGGGGCCATGAGTTGGGCTGTAGAACGCCGGTTTTGCGGGACCGGTATGGCTGCTATGACTCTGCATCGCCGTTATGAACAAGTTGCCGCATGCTGCCTGACCACCGCCTTGGCATGGACTCAGCGTGATGCTGCTGTTGGTCTTTTGCAGAGCTGCGCGGCAACGTTGGCGATAAGCAAGGTGCTACACGCCTTGGCTCAAGGGCGTGGCTGGGCGACGATTGGAATTTCACAGCTTACGACATCTACGCAGCACCAGCATCAGCCTGCGGTAGTGGCATCACGAAGTGCAGCTGGTTGGACGCTCGACGGACGCATCCCCTGGGTAACGGGAGCGAATGAGAGCCGCTGGATTGTTGTTGGTGCCAAAACAACCGATCGGCAAGAACTGCTGGTATTGCTGCCAACGTCGCTCAAGGGTGTTATGCCGGGAACGCCGCCGCCGATGGCCGCGCTGAATGGGTCCAAGACCTGTGCAGTCCGGCTTAAAGGCGTCGAGGTGCCGCAGAGTCTTGTGCTGTTGGGGCCATGCTCACACGTGCTGGCTGCGCGCGACGCGGTGCGGCGTTTTTCATTAACAACATGTGTGCTTCCGCTTGGGGTTGCCGCCGGCGCCATTTCCGCGGCTCGGCTGGTGCTGTCGGGGCGGTCGGCCCAATGCCGCCAAAGCGTTGAGACACTCCGGACCGAATACAAGCATCTGGCCCGGTCCGTATACCGGCGAGGCTCTGGCGGTAAGCTGCCTTTGAGCGAGGCCGCGACGATGCGGGCCAAGGCCAACCTTCTGGCCTTCCGATCTTCGCTGATGTGCCTTGAACTCTCAAAAGGCCGGGGATTTGTCATGGGTAATGCAGCGCAGCGTCGAGTGCGCGAGGCGATGTTCTGCTGCGTGTGGTCGAGCAATGCGCATGTGATAGAGGAGACGGTGCGGCAACTTGCTTTGGCGGCTCCCGTGACGCCTGAAGACCCGGTGGAGCGGCGTATTACGAGTTAAGCCGAGAGGATAATGGGCGGCTCGGCAGCGATTTTGGATTGATTAACGGGAATAAGCCGCCGGTCCTCGGCGAGCATGGCGGCAAAATCCTCCGGAGCCAGAGGTTTGCTGAAGTAGTAACCCTGCATGGCGCGACATTCCAGAAGGTTCAGCAGCGTGACCTGTTCGGCGCTCTCAACGCCTTCGGCCACGGTATGGAGTTGGAGGTTGTCGGCAAGGTCAATAATGGTGTCAACAACAGCGAGGTCTTTCGGATCGTCGAGCATGCCGCGTACAAACGAAATATCTATCTTCAATGTGTCTATTGGGAATCGGGTCAAATAGCTCAGGCTTGAGTAGCCAGTACCGAAATCATCGAGTGAAAAGCGGATACCAAGTTTTTTAAGCTCAACCATGCGTGCCCGCAAAGAATCGGTTTGCGACATCAGCGTGCCCTCGGTAATTTCCAACTCCAGCAGGCGGGGGTCAAGACCGGTGGCGCTAAGTACATTGGCGATGGTGTTGGTGAGCGATGCTTCGCGGCACTGTACACCGGAAAGATTCACCGCCACTGGCACCACAGGAAGGCCACTGCTTTGCCAGCGTTTGATCTGATGGCACGCAGAATGCAATATCCAGGATCCAAGGCTCAGCATGAGGCCTCTTTCTTCGGCAAGTGGGATGAACTTTGCCGGCGATATAAGTCCGCGCTGCGGATGTCGCCACCGGATCAGAGCTTCCGCGCCTATGATCTTGCCGGTGCTTAGGTCTACCTGTGGCTGGTAGTGAAGAACAAATTGTTCTTTGTGCAGCGCTTCGCGCAGATCATTTTCCATCCAAAGGGTTTCAACGGTTGCGGCGTGCATCTCAGGTGAATGAACCGCAAAGCGATTGCGGCCATCCTTTTTCGCGCGGTAAAGAGCTTCGTCAGCATTACGCAGCAGTTCACCGCAATCCTGGCCATCGCGGGGGAACAGACTCATGCCCATGCTGCAGGTGATATGGAATGTGTGGCCCGAGATGACAAACGGAACGCTCATGGTTTGCAGTATCTTTTCGGCAACCTGTGCGACCTCGTCAGACGACGCGGGCTGTGGGAGAATGACCACAAACTCATCGCCGCCCAAGCGTGCCACGGTATCCTCTGATCGGAGGGCGGACCGCAGGCGTCGAGCTGCCCGTTGCAGCAGTTCGTCGCCAAAGTCATGTCCGAGCGTATCGTTAACGCTCTTGAAATTATCCAAGTCCAGGAAGATAACTCCGACCGTGGTATTTTCACGACGTGCGTGCCGCAGCGATTGTTCAAGTCGGTCGTTAAGAAGTGTGCGATTGGGCAGATTGGTCAGCGGATCGTGATAGGCGAGATATTTGATGCGTTCTTCGGCGGCCTTGCGATCGCTGATATCGCGAAAAATACCCAAGAGCAGTGACCTGCCCTGAAACTCCACACGCGACTCGCTGAGTTCAACCGGGTATGTGGCGAAGTTTTTACGCAGGGCCACGGTTGTGGTGTTGACTGTTTGTCCATCAGCGAGGACTTTTATCTGCCGCGTTTGAGCGTCGTCCTGTGCCTGGGGTGGAAAGAGTTGGCTGGATCGCATCGCCAAAAGCTCGTGGCGGGAATATCCGAACTGCTCGCAGGCTCGGCGATTGCCTTCGAGAATGCGGCCATCAGCATCCATGAGCAAAATGGCGTCGCCGGCGCCCTCCATGATCAAATGATAGCGCTGCTCCGAATCGCGAAGAGCCTGTTCGGCAATTCGGCGGGTTTGTTCACGCTCGAGATCGTCGAGTGCAAATGAGAGGGCCGCGGCCATCTCCGCGATGAGCGTTTTGACCTGCGCATCGAGCAGGGTGCTGTTCTGTCCGAACAATGCCATGGCACCCACGACTTTTCCACCTTGGCTCAGCGGCCAAAAACCCGCCACGCTCAGCGTTGTTTCTAGTCGGCGTGTGCCAAAAGAAAACACGGCCGGAGCATTGAAATTGGAGGTGAACACCGGTTCGGGGCGAAGTGCGACGCGATCTAGTTGTGACGCGCACGCGAGGATCAAGCGGTTTAACTCGCGCTCATCAATGCCGGAAAAATCGCCTGCGCCCGCCCAGGCCGCAACTGCGGGTTCATGTGAGTCGCTGTTAAAAAGCGTGATGGCGCTAAGGCAGAAGGCGCCTTCTTTAACGGCAACGTGACAGACTTTATCGAATAGCGCTGCCTGCTCGGAGCGATACGCTATCAATTGATGGATATGTCCGAGAGCTTCGTGCAGGTTTTTGACCTGGTGCAGATTGGATTCGGCGCGGAACCGCTCGAGTATGGCGGCCAGCATGGAGCGATACATCGCAATGAAAAGACCCAGGACTACGGCGGCAACGCCGAGTGCCAAGGCCAGGTAGATTGCCAGCCTATGCTTTAATGTAATGAGCCTCTGCCCAAAAGAATCAGCCAGTTGGTTTATGCTGTCATGAAAGAGACGGGCCGCCGCTTGGTTGCTGGTCGCCGAGAATTGCAAAAGATTGACGCGCAGCGGGGCGGTCAATGCACCCACCTGCAGTTGTGCATTCAGCCTGTCAAGCCGGACTTGCTGACGCTTAAGGCTTTGCAGGTTTTTGTTAATGGTGCTGTTGGCTGCTGGCTGATGGGCATCAGACCTGGTCATGTCCAACTGAATGGCTGAGAGATTGGTGTCAATAATGGCCAGCTGATGCTGCAGAAGCTGCAGAATTGGAGCGGCTTGCTTATGCAGCAACAGCAAATTATCGGCAAGGCTAATGTGGTTGATAAGCGATGGGATCTGCATGCGCAGGGCGTCTACCTGATAGACCTCGCTGACGGAGCCGGTGTAGCCCATTTCGGCTGTGTCTGCGGTATGAACAATTAGATTCCATATATTGGCCAGCAGTACGTCATGGCGATAGTTTAGCTCGCTGCTGGTAAGGTCTGTGTGATGAGCGGCGAGATTTTTCCATTCATGCCTGATGATGAGCCAGCGCATGCTTGAGTCGAGGGGATTCTGCAGTTGCTGATCGAGCTTGGAGAACGATTGCATGCGGCCTTCGATGTTGCGGTCAAGCTTGTGCAATCTGGCAATAGCCTGGTTGCTGCCGTCCATACTGGCCGCCACGAGTTGCCGCCGCTGCTGGATTTTTATCATCATTGAGATTAGTGGTGTAACATATTTAGCCCAGTCGAGATCAAGTTCAGCTTGGGTAATCGCCGCTCGCTGGGACATGTAGAACTCTACCGCGGGAATAGCAATCGCAATGGCGATCGCAAGGCCCACGATCACAACCTTTCGGGCATGCGGTGGTCGCATGTGTTGTTTTGAGGCAGATGTTCTCATAAGTGCAGTGTCCCTGCGAATTTATCGGCTATGGATGGGGAGGTACTCAATAGCGTTTTGGCCTTGGCGGACGATTTTTCGGCGGATGAGGTATGAGCGTCCGATAATTGAACATAAGGGGCCAAATCAGCCTGTTGGCGGGATTCCATCAAAGGCCAGCCGGCGAATTATACATGGCGTCAGATATGAGGCGAATAGCCAATGAATAGATTACTGCGGGCGAGAGGAGTCGAACCTCCAAGACCTTGCGGCCACTAGAACCTGAATCTAGCGCGTCTGCCAATTCCGCCACGCCCGCGAAACTTACGGCAATTGTAATGCCAAGCAGGGCAAAAATCCAATCTCACACAAGCGATCGGCGGGCGACAAATGCCTCGTAATCAGACGGGGTGTCTATTCCATGCGGAGCGTTGTTTGTGCGAATCACAAGAATCTTATGCCCGAGGTACAACGCCCGGAGTTGTTCCAGCTTTTCGACGCATTCGAGATGGCAAGGGGGCGCTGCCGCCAGTTGCAGCAGTACGTCGCGTCGGTAAGCGTAAATGCCGAGATGCTTCTGGTAATATCCACCGAGGTCTGCTGGGCTTTTGATGTCTCCCTCGCGATCAAACGGAATGACGCTCCGCGAGAAGTACATGGCGCGGCTTTGCTGGTCGCACACAACCTTCACGACGTTGGGCGAAAGCAATTCCTGCTGGCTGGCCACCGGCGCCGAGGCCGTTGACATGCCGGTACTTGGAGTGCTGCAGGCCGCAATCAAATCGTCAATGAGTTCCGGGGCAATTTCTGGCTCGTCGCCTTGTACGTTAACCACTATGTCGTAGCGAGCAAAAGCCGCTCGTGCGGCAACTTCAGCAATGCGGTCGGTGCCTGAAAGATGCGTTGACTGTGTCAATTCGCAATGCCCGCCGAAAGACTCTACCGCGGCGAAAATACGCTGATCGTCAGTAGCCACAACGACCCGGTCGGCGAGTTTTGCTTGGGAGGCCTGCTCCACCACATGCTGGATTAAGTATTTGCCGGTGCGATTAAGCAGCGGCTTGCCTGGCAATCGCGTGGAATTGAACCGTGCTGGAATAACAATCATGGCTGGCAAGATATTTTACTCCGTTGGAAGATTGAGTCCTGCGGCGTGGGCTTGGCCCGCCGGTAAAACCTTGTCGGCGGCGGCAAGAAGGGCTTTGTAAGCCTCGGTCAACGCCTGTGGAATGACCCGCACATTGCCCGTGACACTCATGAAGTTCACGTCGCCATTCCACCGTGGCACAATATGCATATGCACATGGCCGGGTACGCCCGCACCGGCGCAGCGGCCGATGTTCAGCCCTATGTTAAAACCTTGCGGATTCATGGCTTCGGAGAGCAGTTGCTGGCCTATCACCACCAGTTCCATCATAGCGCTTCGCGTATCGGGGGGAACCTGGGCGAGGTCGGCAGCATGCTGGTAAGGTGCCACCAGCAGGTGTCCATTAACATATGGAAACTTATTCATCATCAAAATACACCGGCTGTTGCGTGCCAAGACCAGATGCGGCGCATCGCTTTGCGGCATGGTGGCTGCCTCACACAGAAAGCATCCCGCACCACCGTCGGCAACTGTTCGAATGTAATCAATACGCCAAGGTGCCCATAAAGCGTTGTTCATGCTTAAATTCCTGCCAACTCGTTTGACCAACATGCGGCCATGCGGGCATTATATGGCAGATTGGGTAACCTTACCGAGGACGGTGTGATGACAGATACCTCTAG
>JABEVB010000173.1 GCA_013044165.1 Phycisphaerales bacterium | reverse complement strand
TTGCGGCCCAGGGCGGCCGTCTGCTGCGTTCTCGCTCCTCGCCATATTTTCGAATATGCCTCGGAGCTACGGCCTTGCATCCGGCCACCCTGGGCCGCAATCCGACCGCACCAGCCTTTTCAAACAGGCTCTTAGGCAATACTCCATTCATCCTACCGAGCATTTGGCCCCAATAAAGGCAAGTGGGCAAGTAGGAAAGTGGGTAAAGGCAGCTCAGAATCTCCCCCAAAGGCCAGAGGTGAGTCCGATTGTGTGGGTAAGCGGCTTATGGCAAGACGGCAATATTTTCAAAAAACAAGATGCTGCAGGTGTGCAATGCAGAGAATCATTTCGTGGACACCTGGGCACCGCTGTGTACCGTGCCGATCGGACTCGCTCATTTAACCATCCTATTTTCTGGCTGTGAGGCTTAATTGATAAATAAGCCTCACCCCAAGATGCCTGGTGATAATTCAAGCATCATGGCAAGAGGCCTATTTACAAATTAAGCCTCGCACGGAGAGGCCTATGGGCGCGCGGGGCATCTTTCGCAGGATGCCTTGGGGTTGAGGGTTTTGTCGGCGTGTATGCCAATGCACAGGCGGGCTGCAGTTTGACGCCGGCCCTGATCGCACCTCTGTCTGCCCCGCAGTGAATTGAGTTAACATACAGCAATACCGCATGGTTATTGATTAAAATAGCTGCGAACCGACCGAAGTTTGCCTCGCCCGGCGGCCGGGCACAGCGCGTTTGCCACGGCATCTGTTTGGCGGGCGCGGCCTGCAGCGGCCGTAAATCCGTGATTTTCAGCATTTTTGAGTTGCAAGCGCCGCAAAATGCCTTATTTTATAAGGCGTTGACTGCGGGGAGTCGTATCTAAAACCCGGGCATGGAGCGTCGGGCGAATCTTCGCAATCTGTCCGCCATGTTAAAAGGAGACATTCATGGCCAAGTCCCTCACCAAATCCCAGACCGCTGCCAAGCTCGCCGAGCTCGTCAGCAAAGAAACCGGTTCCGAGATGAGCAAGAAGCACGCCGTCGCCGCGCTCGACGCACTCGCTGCTCTTGCCTACAAGGAAGCCAAGAACAAGTTCACCGTGCCCGGCCTCGGCAAGCTCGTGCTCGTGAACCGCAAGAAGCGCATGGGCCGCAACCCGGCCACCGGCGAAGCCATCGAAATTCCGGCCAAGCGGGTCGTGAAGTTCCGCGTGGCCAAGGCCGCCAAGGATGCGATCCTCGGCAGCAAGTAACCTTCGCCCGGCCCGTTTCAGGCAATACGCTTGAGCCTGGCGGCGAGGTTTCTCAGAAATTTCGGCATTCCAGCAGGCGCCACGACGGCCCTCTGGAATGCCTTTTTTATTGCCAGAAAACCGGCATCGTTCTCCATGACCTACCGCACAAGCGAGCGCCGTAGTTCAACTCCGTTGCCAATGGCCGCGGCTTGCCGCCGCAAGCATGGCTACAAGCGCGTGCATGGATACCTTGTCACCTATCGAAACCGTTGCGATCGCCCTGCTCTCGCAGGACCCGGCCAATGTGCGGCGACATTCGCCGCGCAACATTCAGGCCATCAAGGCCAGCCTCCAACGCTTTGGTCAGCAAAAGCCCATTGTCATTGACGCCGCCCATGTGGTGCGCGCCGGCAACGGCACGCTCGAAGCCGCCCGGCAACTCGGCTGGACCCACATACAGGCCATTCGCAGCGCGCTGACCGGCGCCGATGCCGTCGCCTACGCCATTGCCGACAACCGCACCGCCGAGCTTGCCGGTTGGGATGCCGACGCACTCGCTGCGCAGGTGCGCTCGCTCGATGGGCCGCTGCAGCAGGCCGCGGGCTTTGCCGATGGTGAGCTTGATGCGTTGCTCGCAAGGCTCAGCGCCGCCGACGCTGCCGATGGCGACTTGTCATCCGCCGATTCCCAGGCCGATGCCCATTTAAACAACGTGTACGAAATTGCCGTCGAATGCAAAGACGAAGCCGACCAGCGGCAGCTCTTTGCCCGTTTGCAGGCGGAGGGGCGCGTATGCCGCGTGTTGACGTTGTAGTGGAGGCGGCCATTGCCCGCAGTTTCAGGGTTGAGCAGGTGGCCGGCATGTTTGACCTGCCCGTTGATGCGGGCCGCTCTGAACGCTTCAGCGTTGACATTCCTGCCGCCGATGAATGTGATGACGCAGGCAAGCCCGCGTGGCAAATCGGCCTGATCGTCGGGCCAAGCGGCAGCGGCAAAACCACCGTGGCCTGTGAGGCATTTGGAGCCGCAGCGCTGGAGTATTCCAGCCGCCCGTGGAGCCGCGACGCGGCCATTGTGGATGGGTTTGGCGAACACTCCATCCGCGAAATAACGCGCATGCTTACCGCCGTAGGCTTCTCCAGCCCGCCGGCATGGCTGCGGCCTTACCACATGCTTTCCAATGGCGAAAAGTTTCGCTGCGATCTGGCCCGGCTGCTGCTGCATGAGCAGCCGGCCGCCGACGTGCCAGCGGCGCCCTGCGGCGTTGCCGTGATGGATGAGTTTACCAGCGTGGTAGATCGCACCGTGGCCAGGGTGTGCTCGGCTGCTGTGGCCAAAGCTATACGGGGCGGGCTGGTTGGCGCCCGGCGTTTTGTGGCTGTGGCCTGCCACTACGACATTGTGGATTGGCTTTGTCCCGACTGGGTGCTCGACATGAGCGACAGCCGACTTACGCGGAGGGTACTTCGGCGACCCGTCCTGGAGCTTGAACTTCGCCGCTGCGAACCGGCGCTTTGGGCCATGTTCAGGCGCTATCACTATTTAAGCCATCATTTGCCCGCGGTCATGCGGTGCTATGCGGGCGTGCTGGCGGGGCGAGCGGTGGCGTTTGCCGCCATATCGCCGGTGCATGGATACAAAGGTTATCGGCGTTTTGGCCGGGTGGTGGTTTTGCCGGATTATCAGGGTATAGGCATTGGCGGAAAGTTCAGAGATGCGGTTGCACAGTTCGAGAGCGCGTTGCCCGATTGCCGTCGCCTGAGCCTGGTAACAAGCCACCCTGCGATGATTCGCAGTTGCCTGGCCAGCCCATGCTGGCGGCTTGATAGCGCCCGGTACAGCCGCGGGCAGCGAATCGCCGGCCGCACCGCGCCGGCCGGCCACACGCGCATGGTGTGCTCGCTGGTGTATCGGCGGCATAAACTTATTCAGCCCCGGCTTGCCGGGCCAACGGCACAACCTCACAAGGCCCGTTGTATGGGTGAATAGCGCAGCAGCTGTTGTGAAATAAAGGTGTAAACCCCCATGGCTCCCAAAGTGCAAAAACTCAAATGCGCCCTGGCCGGCGAAGAACTCGCCGCCGAGGTCGAGCGGCTTGCCCGCATTGGTGCAGCCAATCGCGAAATTGCCTGCCATGTGGGCCTTTCGCCTGCCGCGCTCAAACGCCGCTGCGGCCCGGCAATTGCCCGTGGGCGCACCGCCCTGAAGCTGCGCCTGCGGGCACATCAGGTGGATCGCGCCTGCGGCAAAGAGCCAAGCGAACGCATGCTGCTTTGGCTTGGGCGGCATTATCTCAAACAAAATGCGGCGGCAAAAACCTCCGCGGATCAAAGGCCGCCCAAGGCGTATATCAACATTAACCTGGAGCAGGTGTGAAGCGTGTGCCCCGCATGCGGCGCAAACCCGCCGACATCGCCGAAACTCAGCGCGCCTACGAACCTTTTGGTGCGGCCCGCCGGCTTATGTACTGCAAAGACCGCGAACTCATGATGGTGGGGCCGGCGGGTACGGGCAAAACGCGAGCCGTGCTTGAAAAGATTTTTATCTGCGCGCAAAAATACCCGGCCATGCGGGCCTTGCTCGCACGCAAAACCCGCGCCAGCATGAGCCAATCGGTGCTCGTCACCTTAGAAGAAAAAGTGCTGCCGGTTGGCTATGCCGCCATGCGCGGGGCCGGGCGGGCGCGCCGGGCGTCCTATCGTTTGGCCAACCGGTCGGAACTCGTTATTGCCGGGCTGGATAATCCCGATCGCATCATGTCCACCGAGTTTGACCTTGCAGCCGTGTTTGAAGCCACCGAAATAGACCTTGAAGACTGGGAAAAAATTCTCACCCGCCTGCGCAACGGTGTCATGCCATACCAGCAGGCCATTGCCGACTGCAACCCCGGCGCGCCAACGCATTGGCTGCATCAGCGCCTCGCCGCCGGCTCCATGACGCCGCTGGAGTCGGTGCATCAGGACAATCCCTTCTTTTTTGATGCCGCCCGCCAATGCTGGACGCCCGCCGGCGTGGCCTATCGCGCCACGCTGGGGCGGCTTACGGGCGTACGCCGCAAGCGCCTGCTCGATGGCATATGGGCCGCCGCCGAGGGAGCCGTCTATCCGACTTTTGCCGACCATATTATACCGGTGCCGCCCCATCAGATGCCGCCGGCCCGGCCGGTGCGCATCTGCGGCGGCATAGACTGGGGCTGGACCGATTCGATGGCCATTCTGGTCGGGGTGCTCGCCGCCGACGATCGGCTGTACATTGTGGATGAGTTTTACCAGAAAGAAGCGCTCGCTCATCAAATTTATCAAGTCATGCGGGACCTCACCGACCGCTGGAGCGTCGAACTGTTCTTCTGCGATCAATCGCGGCCCGAACTCATCAAAGAGTTCATCAGTCGCGGTTTTACCTGCATCAAACGAACGCCCGAAGGCGTATTGGGCGGCATAAGGCAAGTAACCGAGCGCATCATGGCTGATCGCCTCAAAGTATACAACTCATGCCACGAGCTTATTAAAGAAGCCGCCAACTATCACTACCATGGCGCCGGCCGGCCCGAAGAAGCGCCCGTGTCGAAGGACGATCACGCGCTCGACGCTCTGCGATACCTTGTCACCGGCCTTGATCAGCACGCCGACCGCACCGGTTGGGGCACACCACCAGCGACCGCGGAAATCACCTCCCCGGCCGCTACCGCCTCGCCGCCTCCAGCCGATCGCCGCATCGTTCTCCCGTCTGAAGCAATATGGGGTGAGTAGCGGCGCGATCGCTGTGCCCGGATCCCCGCAACGCACCTGAACATGCCATGGCACAGAACCCGGCCAACCGCACCACCCTCGATGATAGAGCGGAAACTCTGTAAATGATTCTGCGCTGAGAGGCCATCAAATCGCGCCGCTTGGCACGCACGGCCGAAGGTTTCCAGCGCAACGATGGTGGTGCCAGCCGCCGCTACCCGCGGCGGCACATCAGAGCGCCGTGCCGATGGCGGCGGCGTCGGCACCCTTCAATTGCCCGGAATATGAGGGGCGGTCACGCCAATGGCGACAATAAGGTTGGGTACGTCGCCGGATTGCAGACTCGTCGGGTTGTACTGCAGTTGATATTCAAACGGCATGACATAAGCAAGTGCCGACCAGCCCCAGAATGGATCACGGCCAAGTCCCGCTCCGGTCTGCGAATTGTAATACTCGCGGGTTTGCGCATTTTTTAGAGCCATCTGGCATGTGCGGTAGGCGAGCTGTCGCGCCGCATTAAAGTAGCCGTAGCGCATCAGGCCATGGAAAATCATGTAGTTTGTGGGAATCCAGGCGCTGCCGCGCCAGTTGCATTCTCCATGCCGCGAGCCTTCGTAAAAGTCAGGCTCGGTTTGAGCGTAGGACGCAATGGGGTATTTGAGCCAAAATTGCGCGGGGTTGATCAGATGCCGCCTCACCAGATCGCTGGCCTGCCGGCGTGAGGCAACGCCCGCCCACAGGGGCGTAAAGCCCGATACCGACAGCACCTGCGTAAGCTTGCCGGTGACCTCATTGCGATCAAAGTAAAAACCGCGCTTGGCGTCCCAGAGGATGGTATTGATGAGATGGGCAAGGTGCGCAGCACGCATGAGATACTCTTTTTCGACAGCCGGCTTGCCAAGCACGGCGGCGATGCGAGCCATGGCGCGGTACTCGCGCACGAGATAGCAGTTGAGGTCCACACCTTCGCTGCGGCCGACGGTGCGCGACCATTGATTGTCCATGCCCGCCTGATCGCAGCCTTGCGGCCAGTAGGCCAGTCCGTTGTGGTCCGTATCGTAGCTACGCCATTTTTTGAGATAGAGCGCGAGCCTGGCAAAGTGGGCTTTGAGCCAGCCAATATCGTGGCGCTGCATAAAGCCGAGCCAGGCGATTTGCGCGAGAAATGGTTTAAACTGGGCGTCTTTTTGGTAGCCGTTGGGACTCAAATATCGCGGGATAAAGCCGTCTGGATGTTCGAGCTTCAGAAATAATGTCGGATTATTGACCGCAAAGCGGCTGATGCCGTTGTAGGCGAGATATATATTTTCAAAATAATCGTCCCAGTCGTAGTAGGTGCCATAGTCATAACCGGTGAAGAGCCACAGCTTATACTTGGCGTTATAGGCAACGGAGTGGGTGGCGATATTTTTATTGACGGTTCGCAGGTGCGCCAGCAGCAAGGCCCAATTTTTCGCCCCCAGGTTCTGCCGCACACGCTGACAGGCGCGGCTGATATTGGCCGCGGACAAAAGAGGGTCGGGCGCCAGCCTCTGCACGGCAGCTTGGGATGCCTGCGGCTGATGGCCATGGCTGCATGCCCCTAAGGTAGAGAGCACCAATGCGGCCAAGCCGATTGCGGGCGACAGGCGTGATCGTGGCGTGGAGGCCATCCCGGTGGACGACAGAGGTGAGCTTCGGCAGGTCTTGATTTTAACGCGCATACGGCTTGATCCTTACAAAAGCTCAGGTTACTCGATCCGTCATCGCGGCGGCAAGCGGGCTATTTTTCCGGGGTCAATGTAATACTGCGCAAGTTCAGCAGAGCGCCGTGTATGACCGACGGTTTTAACACAAATGTCACTTTGCCCGGCTGAACGATGGTCACGTCACCAAGTCTTGCATTCATAAAATGCGTCCACGAGCGGGTAGATGTTACGCTGTTTTTAAGGCTTTTACCATTGATTTGCAGATCATATTTTGAGCCTGCAGAGGTTGGGTCGCAAGCGTAGGTCAACTCCACACTGAACTTGGCCGGCCTTGCAATTTGTACTTGCCACATCGCGGTATCGGCGGCATCGGTCCAGAATCCGATGTCGGGCCGCCCGCCGAACTCTTCGACATGCGCCCAGGCCCCGTAAAGCATCTTGGCTGTCAGCGCACCGAGAACGATCACGCACTTAACGCGCCGCGATACCTTGTCGCCGGCCTTGATCAGCACGCCGACCGCACCGGTTGGGGCACACCACCAGCGACCCCGGACCCCACCACGGCCGCCGCCGCCGAGCCGCCCCCAGCCGATCGCCGCATCGTTCTCCCTTCTGAAGCAATATGGGGTGAGTAGTGGCACCATCGCTATTGCCGCCGCTTCGGGCCGCGCCACTCTTACCCCAACCTCCACACTCGGGCCATTAAAATCGCATTACGTCGCCAACCAGACCGAAAAAATCCCGAAGATTTTCGAAAACAAGTCCAAAGCGCGATGGTTAAATTTAGGTCGGGCAGCTCCAACCAGACAGCCACGGGACGCCTGCCCAACCGCCAACCCATCACTGCTATCAGTTGCTGGTACCTTTCACCTGTCGCATCAGCCCGGCCGCGTCAACTCACTGCCGCAAGCAAAAACGCACAGGCGACGAGACCAGAGCGTCTCGATCGAATGCAGAGTGGATTTGCCGCGTCAGGAGTTTAGCCGTTCCCAAGCGGCCGATTCCAATCCAAATCAGTAACTCTGGATGCTTACCACCAAGGCTGATAACGGGTGCTTTCTGCAAAGCCGCCAGCATGGGTTTTGCCTCGGCAAGCTGGAGCAACCGATTGTGTACTTGTTCCGCGCTCAGCCGGGCCCCTACCCGCACGCGAAGAGCGATCTGGATGCCCCTCGCTGGGAAGAGCGGCCCGCCGAACACAGCGGTAATGGGTCGTACCGCAGTGGGCTGGCCCGCCAGTTTTGTCGGCTGATCGCCGCCACCCGCGAGTCGCTCTGCCAACCGATGCGACTCCGCTGCAATGAGCCTGCGGTCCGCGGCGGTGGAACCAAAGCCGAGGCTGATTTCACCATGTTGTCCTATCATGGTCTCAATCCGTGGGGCGTCTATCGCCTGACCACCCACCAGAATCGCCATCTGCCGATGGATATTGCCTGCGGTCAATTTCCTCATGTAGGTTCCACCAGCAGCATCAAGTGTAAACATGACGGTCGGCATATTTGTTGCTGGGTCCGCTTCGACGTCAGCCTCGGCAACGCCCCATTGCTCACGGCCATGGTCGTGGGTGAGGCTACGCTCCGGTGTGTCGTAGAGCAGGATGTAGTGCCGCCCGGACCATGTTCCCGTTAGGTGGCCACCCGATCGCAGCAAACCTCTACCCTCCCGACGGCTGATGGGAAACCACGCCGTTCCGGCTGGCGCAGCGGCTAGGTACGGGCCTTGGCGGGCCAGCGCCTCGATTGCGCTGCTGGCGCCGGGTACACTTGGGCGAACTGCGATGCGAAAAGTGAGGGTGCCAGAACCGCTTAGCCTCCGCTCAATGCTCGGGATACTTTCCCGGGCGGGGTTGTACTGGTCTTTTTCTGTGCAGGCTTGCAGGAACGGCACCAGAACCCCGGCCTGCGCCACGTGTTGTAACATGAAGGCTCGCAAAGATCGGCCCGCCTGGGCAGCGGTAGACGTCTCCTCGTTCTGCGCAGCGGCAAGAAGTTGCTCCACGTTGTGGGGATGGATGCCCGAGTTTCTTAGTGCAGCGGCAGCTCGATCGTACTCAAGCTGGGCACCGCGGCACTCGGCCGCCGGCGTCGGCACCAGAATTTCAATCCTATCGTCGTCAAGGGCCACCCAAGTCACGTGATATACATCCGGCGCCCCGATACGGCGCTGCAGCGACGCAGCCAGCCGGCCTGTAAGCTGGAGAGAATTGCCGTGGGAGCCGCGAGGAGCCTCAATCTGATAAGTTAATTCCGTACCGCCGACCAAACCAACCCCTTGTTCTTGCGCCGAGCGCTTGAAACCCCGGCGATACACGTTTTCCTTATGCCGCGTCGCGACAATCTGATGCCACCATGCCGTGGTGTAGATGCGGCATAGCAGGCTGCTGCGCCGCGTTGCAAAACTGGCCAGCATGAAAGCCTTTTTCGGTGCCGCATAAACCGCACGAGCCGAGCCTGCGCTGCCTCTCGGTGCAACCACCGGCCGAAGCCTGTAAAAGTTAGGCAGCGCCGAGCCACGTAGCAGGCATTCTGCAAACGGCTGAATGAGTAGCTGGCCTCGTGGGCCCTTTGCATCCAATGCCGGCCCTGCTCGCCCTGCTTCTACTGCTGCGGCAAATGCCGCCAGGCTCGCCTTACCTATATTGAACCCAAGCAGAAGCCGATGCGGAAGCGCCGTGGTCAGATCAATCTTCATCGTGGCGGTGATAGGCAAGGCCCTTATGCCCAAGGTGGTGTTGCCAGGGGAACCGTTGCCTTCCGACACCAACACACCTCTGTTCACCCGCTGCAAGAGATTCTTGACGCTCCCTTCCAGAACAGCGGGGTTCCAGTCACCCCCTTTGGGTGACTGGAACCCCACCTCGGCAATTGCACATGGGCCGGCTTGTGGCACAGTTGTTCCGAAGACGCCCATACTCACCACGCCAAAGGTGTTGGCGGCGTCAGTTGAGCGCGGCAGCGAACTCCCTTCCGCCCCCGGCTTATGCACTTGAATAGTGCCGGGTGGGCTTTCCAAACCAGCCAGCTTCGCCCAGTCGGCGTCAGCTGCGGCAAGAGTGCGATACGGGCGTCGCGGGAAGCCGACAAAAAAATCTGCGGGCAGTGGATGAAAGGCCGCTAGTAAAGATCGGCTCACCCGTCTGCGATTAAAATGAAGGCACAGGTTAAAAACATAACCCATACTTTCTGTGCGCCGCAACCCACAAGCGACGGATTGCGTATCGTCCAACACAGCGCGCCATCCCTGTTTGGCTGCCCGAGGTAGAGCCTCGGCGACCATGGCGTTCAGCGAAGGTTGAGTTCCCGCCTCGCTAACCTCAGCACCGAAAAGCCATCGTCGTATGAACTTGCCGGGGATGCCACGCAAACCGGCATTTTGCATCCATAGGCCTGCATCGGAGTGCAGTAGAATCGCCTCTTCGTGCTGCGTAATTCGTTTCAGCGGTCGCTCACCAAGGCCGAATTGGTTAACCAGCAGCGAGCTGGGCGAAATGACAGCAAGGTCGTCCTTCCGTGCCAGATAAGCCACCAAGTGCGGGCCAACTTTAACACGCCAAATTGCAGGGCCGATGCGTACGGCATGTAAGCGATTCTCCAGCAGTCCGAAGTTCCTGACACTCACCACCATTGCGACCGGCGGGGGGAGTTGGCGGTCGGTGTTCCCGGCGGGTTGTGGCCATATAAATACGGCCGCCGGCCCCGCATCATTGATGCACTTTGGGCCGCCGAAGTCATCCACAGCAGTCGCAAGGCCCCCAGGCGGCAGCGCGCCACCCACCTGTGGTGCCCAATCCAGCAAATCAGCCAAGCCTTTGGCGAGATTGGGCAAAAAGATAAATGTATCAGCGCCCGCCGGTACCATTTGTAACAGTGCCGTGCCGGTGGCCGTCTCAGCTGGCACACTCGGGCCACCCCGCGTCGGGGAAAGCTTTTTAGCAACCTTCTTGGAGCACCCCGCGGTAAACACCAGTGTCATCGCCAAAATAACCGTTCCGGCGCGAAGGCGATAGTGGCATTGCATAGGCGATCCTCTTTTTGAAAGCAAACGTTTTTCGAGCGTAATAGTATAACCTCGATAGGCTGCGCTGCCCGAGTTGAGGGCAGCGAAACGGGGCGGCCTTAGATGCGTAGCATCGCACGCCCGCGTTGGGCTTACGCAGCTTCCCCCCTCGGCCCATTGCGTGCGCCACTGCAAGCCTTCGGATCACGCGGCTCAACGCCCACGGACAAACGCATTATCGAAGAAACAACCAGGAACTTGGGCAAAATAAAAAGAATCTCCAGAATGTTCCGAATGATTCCTACAACTGCGTCCGCTGTAATATTGCCATAATATTGCGGCGCATAATATGCTCAGTTTGCAACGTGAGCAAGCCGAGCGGCCGGTTGTGCCAATTGAATCAGCCGTCCCCTAGGCTTAGGCTCCATTGATCACGTTGGCCTTGTTTTCCGTGGCCTTTCAGAAGGAACTCGTCCCTGCAACTCATAACGATTTTCTTTTCTTAAAGTGACCTAAACCGAACTAATCAATCGGAATATCCTTCCACCCGTGCCGATGAACAATGTCTTTTAACATCCGCACAAAATCACATTGCTGCTCGCTGGGCATGTGCCCGAAAAATTCCCGGTCGTTTTCATCGGCGAGTTGGGCCAGCCCGGGTACGATTTTTTTCCCCTCCGCCGTGAGAGTCGTGCTCTGATAGCGACGATCCTTGCCGGAAGAGGCCGACCACCTGACGAAATCTTTTTGGCCGAGTCGGTCGAGAAGCTTGGAAATGGCTCCGCGCGTCATGCCCAGTTGCTGCGCCAATTGGCTGGGATGAGTTGGGCCGGTCACCAGCATTTCGCGCATGAGAGCCCATTCGGCGACCGTGACGCCTTTGGCCTGCACTTTCAGCATGAAAGCGTGGGAGACATGGTTCGAGACGTACCGCAACCAATAGCCAACATGTGATTCGAGTTTACTGATTTCAATTTTTTTCGCCATCCGTAGTCTCAAAGCCTCCGCGCTAACTGCGCCAGGCGAGTGAGTTCATCCTCTAGCTCCATGAGGCCGCGCTCAAAGGCATCATTGGGCATCCCGGGAGGACTTTCAAGCGTCATGAGCAACAGCGAGCCGGTGGAAGTGGGGATGACCCGGGCGGGCACGGTCCATTTTCCATCTTTGGGGTCAATGAAGTCGTGATCGAGAATGCCATAAGCTTCGACGCCGCGGATTTGCAGTACACCTGCGCCGCGGGGTGTTTGAATCTGCCAGCGATTCTGGCCGAGTGGTGTGGAGGCAAGCACATTGCGGATCGCCCAGTGGGGCCACTGGCCGCCATCGGCCATGAATTTCCATGCGGCCTGCGGTGAACACGCCAGGGGGATGAATTTGGTGACAACACCCATGTAAAATCTCCTTTACTAGTTGCCTAGGAAACTATATCAATCAGTCCTCACCTTGGTCAAGGGAATATTCGCCGAACCAAACGGCGTATCTGCGAAGTTTTCTTGCGGCGTTCGGATTGCAGCTATTGCGGCCCGCACGCATGCCGCATGGCCCTGTTTATACCGTTCCCGGCCAAGATTGCCGCAACACCGCGCCACGTGCGCCAATGATGGCCACGCGCCATAGAGCCGCCAGCTTGCCGCTGGTAAATGGCCGGTACCCCGTGGCGCGGCATTCCAACGCGGCCCTGTATGGCCCTGAAGCCCGATACATTGGCGGAGTATGATGATGTCCCCTGGCTCATGGCGCTACATTGCAAAGCACTTTCTCCTGGCGCTATCAGCGGGGCGCGTTTGACCTTGGCCGATTATTTGAGTATCCATAGCGGCTTATGGCTTGTGTGCTGAAAATTACGCCGGATGGTTCGCTGGTGGTGCAGATCGAGGCCCATGCGGAGGCTGCGAGTGCCACCCCGGTCGAGCAGCGCATTGCCCGCGCCTTTGAAAAGGGCCAAGCCGCGGGGCTTTTGCATCTCGGTGGTCATGAATTGCAGTGTCAGTTGCCGTCGGAGTTGAACTTCTTCCGCGATTTTGCCAAAGACTATCTCACCGCACTGTGCCATCGGCCCACGGCGACGGATGCCGCGGCCTTAGGCCCCGTGACGGCCCCGCCGCTCGAATCGCTGGCATTCCGCTGCCTTCGGGCGCCGCCCATGCACGGGCTTGAGTACCTCAATGCCGAGCTGCTCGCCCGATATTGGAATAATTTAGACCAATGGGTGCAGGCCCAGTGCGCGGCATGCCAGGGAGGCGCAGCGGCCTACCTGCGCGAGCTTAATCCAATCTGGCGAATGGTTGGCCGGGTGACCTTTCACCTCGCGGAAAACAAGCGCGACGAATCACACCCTTTCGCATTTTTGGTTACTTACGCCACGCATGTTACCGAGCGGGCTACGCTGCGGCAGTTGCCGCTGAGCCAGGCGCTCAACGAATATGCCGGCAGCAAGCAGCGCGAGCGTCTTCTGGCGCTGCTCACACCCATCAGCGAGGCTTCCAAACGCAGCAACCTGGCGCGAGAACTTGTTGATTCCGGTGATATTTATCATCCATTGGCATGGCCGGCAGATCTTGCCTACCGTTTTCTCAAGGATATACCAATTTTTGAAGAATGCGGCGTTGTGGTGCGTGTGCCCAATTGGTGGAGCCGCAGCAATCCGCCAAGACCGATGGTGAGCGTACGTATTGGCAGCACAGCCAAAAACACGCTCGGCCTTGACGATATGCTCGATTTTTCGGTGGCTGTAGCGGTTGACGGGCAGACTCTTACCCAAGCCGAAATAAAGGCCCTGCTGGCCTCAACCGATGGGCTGGCGCTATTACGCGGCAAGTGGGTTGAAATTAATCGCGAGCAGCTTTCTAAAACGCTTGAGGTGTGGCAAAGCGCCCAGGAGGCGTGCGGGTTGGAAGGAGTGTCGTTTGCGCAGGCCATGCGCATGCTCACCGGCGCGGGCATAGATGATGCCACCGCCGGTGTTGCCGCCGCGGATGTGCGGGCATGGTCGGACATTGCCGCCGGCGATTGGCTTGCAGCGAGACTTCAGGAACTGCGGCAGTTGCAATCGGCCCCGGGCACAGGGTCAAACGGCCAGACGCCGACGGGACTTAAAGCATCGCTGCGACCTTACCAGCAGGTGGGCGTTCATTGGCTGACGTTTATGGGGCAGCTCGGCCTGGGCGCGTGCCTTGCCGATGATATGGGGCTTGGAAAGACCATTCAGGTCATTGGTTTTTTATTGCGCCTTAAAGAGGCCGCCGGGCAAGTGTCGTCGCCGGCGCTGCTGATTATTCCAGCTTCACTGATTGCCAACTGGAAGGACGAGCTTGCCAAGTTTGCCCCGTCGCTGCGGCTTCGCGTGATTCACCCATCCGAGAATGACCCATTGTGCAGTCCGGTAGACGCATCGTTCGTCGCCCGCGAACTTGCCGAAATTGACATCGTTATCACCACTTATGGCATGGCGCTGCGACTCGACTGGCTCGACAAACAACCATGGCGCGCGGTGATACTTGATGAAGCGCAGGCGATAAAAAACGCCGGCTCCAAACAAACCCGACGCGTCAAGCAGTTGAATACTAAAATCCGGATTGTGCTGACCGGCACGCCCGTGGAGAACCGGCTCTCCGACCTGTGGTCTATTTTTGACTTTATCAACCCCGGCTTGCTGGGCGACCCCAAGGCCTTTGGCACATTTGTCAAAGGCCTCGCCGATGCGCCCGGCGGTTATGCGCCCTTGCGAACATTGGTGCAGCCTTATATTTTGCGGCGACTCAAAACCGATAAGAGCGTCATTGCCGACCTGCCCGACAAAACCGAGGTGCGAGCATTTTGTGCGCTTAGCAAAAAGCAAATTGTGCTCTACCAGCAGGCGGTTGAGGAGCTTTCGCGGCAACTTGAATATTCCCAGGGTATTCAGCGCAAGGGTCTGGTGCTCGCGTACCTCATGCGATTCAAGCAATTGTGCAACCACCCCGCACAATGGCTGGCAAACGGTGATTATGACCCCGCTCACAGCGGTAAGTTTCATCGGCTGCGCGACTTGTGCGAAGAAATCGCGGCCAGGCAGGAAAAAGTTCTGGTTTTTACCCAGTTCCGCGAGATGACCGCACCACTGGCGACGTTTCTTGCCTCCATCTTCGGGCAAAATGGCCTGGTGCTCCACGGTTCAACCCCCGTTGCGGAAAGAAGGTCGCTGGTGCAGCGGTTCCAAACCGCCGACGGCCCGCCGTTTTTCGTCCTCTCGCTCAAGGCCGGAGGCGTGGGGCTTAACCTGACGGCGGCTTCGCATGTGATTCATTTTGACCGATGGTGGAATCCCGCCGTCGAAAATCAGGCCACAGACCGCGCCTTTCGTATCGGCCAGAGAAACAATGTGCTGGTGCACAAGTTTGTATGCAGCGGCACGCTTGAAGAAAGGATTGACGCCATGCTGGACGAAAAAGCGGCCTTATCGCGCGAGGTTATTGAGGGCGGCTCAGAAAAAATGCTCACTGAAATGAGTGATCAGGAATTGCTCAAACTTGTATCGCTGGATATAAACCGTGCCGGCGAAGTATGATATCCACCCTGTAGATTTCGTTACGCAGGAGCTTGGCTGATGTGGTTTCGCTACCGTAAGTATGTGCCGGTGGCACGCCGTCATGCGGAGGCCGCCAAATTGACTCACAAGTTGGCCAAGGCGGGGCGCAAGCTTTCGCCGGTGCGTCTCGCCGACTATACCATCGCGGCAAGCTTTTGGGGTAAGGCTTGGTGCCAAAATCTCGAGTCATACAGCGATTTCTCAAATCGGCTGCCGCGCGGGCGAACCTATGTGCGTAACGGCTCGGTGATAGATTTACAAATTGAGCCGGGCGTTATTCGTGCTATGGTGTCCGGCTCGAGTATCTACGATATTATCATCAAAATCGTGCCGCTCCCCGCTGCTACCTGGCAGCATGTTAAGCAAAGCGCCGCTGGCGGCATTCGCAGCGCCATCGAACTGCTGGCAGGCCGACTTTCAAATGAAGTTATGGCCATTGTGACCGATCGCGACAAGGGGTTGTTTCCGGCCCCGGCGCAAATAGATATGCAATGTTCCTGCCCAGATTTCGCGGGAATGTGCAAGCACCTCGCGGCTGTAATGTATGGTGTTGGCGCTCGGCTCGATGCGCAGCCGGAGTTGCTTTTTACATTGCGGCAGGTGAATCATCTTGAATTAATTCCATCGGCTGAGAGCTTTGCGGCGATGACCGAGGGCGGAAAGCGCCGCAAAACCATTGCCGGCGACCAGTTGTCGAATGTATTTGGTGTGGAGCTTGAACCTGCGCCCGCCCCCGTGGTTGCCGAACCCGCCGAAGTTGTCGGCCCCCAAAATGCCGCCAGCCCGAAAGCTCACATCCTCAAGAAAAAAAAGGCCTCACCGGCGCGAACCGCTAAACCTGCCGGGCGATCCAAAATGGCCAATCCGGTCAAGCCCGCCGGTTCGGTGGCGTCTGCCGGACTATCTGATTCGGCTTCGATGCAGGCGGCGCCGAGGGGGGCCTCCAAGGCTGCAAAATCCGCTGGAACGCGCAAGCATGCCAAAAGCGTCGCGGGCATCAAAGGTGTCACCTTGCGTCAAGCGGGTAAGCTCGCCCAGGCCCGCGCAGCCGATGATGGCGGGGCGGTCGCTTCGACACCAGCAAAGGTTGCCCAAAAGCCGCGCACGACCAAGCGTGTGCCACGCGGCCATAATAAAAAAGCCCATTAGCCAATAGTTATGCAACCCAAGAGCCTGTCCGAGTGATGGCCGGGATTGCGATGAGCCTCAAATGCCCCGTATGCGCGGCGAAGGATCGAGCCGACTCTAAAAAATGCGTATGCAAGTTCCGCCGGCAATGCAGACGTTGCATTTCTGGCCCACCCGGTGGGGCGACGTGGTTTTTGGTCTCCTTCGGCGGTGTGGCGCTCCGGTGCCGCAACTTCGCCAGCTTCAGCGCCGCCATCGCTTGCTGATGGGCGCCAAAAAACATCGCAGCTCGCGCCGAGATCGTAATCTGGCCACCCCCCGGACAAGTTCCATCCTAGTGAGAGCCAGGAGCAGACTTTAGCGTGCGAACCGTGGCTCCGCTGACAAAATACATCATGTTGTGAGCCACGACGTGCTCGCCGACATACATGCCCCAGCGAAACGTTGTTTTACTGTTTGCAGGACATGGGAACGATCCACTCTCGATAAACTTGCCATTGAGATACACTCGCCATGCATCGCCATTGTCAAGGACGCGCACAAAAAAGGGTTTGCCAACCATGTCACGCGCGATAATCCGCCAGCCCTTGTGGCTGCGGGGGTCAATTACGATGTTGCCCCGATCGCTCATGTCCAGATGCACCGCCTAGACACGTTTGTTGTTAAATACCTGAAATATGCAGGCCCCGCCGGGCTTGATTATCGTATATTCACCCGTCCATTCGTGCCATGGCCCGGCTTTCCACGCCTTTTTATAGTAGGCCTCGATTCTTGCGGCCATGGGTCGTTTATTGCGTACGTTCGTTTCGCCCTTAAAAAGCCGAAAAATTTGAACGTTGCCGTCCTCCTGATACCAGCGGGACCACCTGGCAAAATCAGGCCGTGGGATAGCGCTGTTGCCGACGGTGTGAATGGCGATATCTCGTACGATGGGGTTTGTGGCACCAGGGGCGGCTTCGAGGCGGTGTAGAAGTTTTAGATTCACAATAATTTTAGAACCTCGGACACCCTTGTTGGAGTTGTGGCCCAAGACGAGTTGGCCACCGGCCTTAATCTGTTGCCAGGAAGGATCGGTGCCGACTTGCTTATACAGGTTCGCTGCGCTTAGTGCCCAGGTCGTATGCGCAAAAGTTGTGATGATCGCAAATAACGTACCCGCCAGCAGAAACTTTCTATTCATGTGCGCAACCTCAAATGCCGCTTGTGACCATTCTAATGTTGCAAGGTGAAAAAGCGATCATCGGTGGCCAAACATTGTCTCCGCGCACCATGCACGCCACCGACTACCAACCGTTATTATCCACAGATTAAACGGTCTTGCCAGAGCATTGTAGGTCAACATTATTTACATTTTAAGCGATCAGAGGGCCATCCACGGGCCATCCACCAATTTATGCTGGTCTTTGCTTTTGGGCCGGCCAAACAGGCTCAGGCTCAAACGCTGGATAATCCGCCGGCTTGCCGACCATCTTTAAGCGGCCGTTGCCGCGATTAATAACGTGATATATCACAACCCATTTGGCGGCCCGCGCAGTTCAAGCATCGGTGAACATGCTGCTGATGAACCTCAAGGCTGCAACCAATGATAAATGGCGCCGGTTGCGGCTATGCGCTGAGTTCACTTTGTCGGCTGCTGAATCTTTTGGCACAAGTCGGCAGACTGTGCGAGTGCGTGACGCACAATAAAATCTACGACCACACCCGGATGTGAAAGACCATGCGGGTGATGATGCATATTGGGTTTGCAAAGGATAACAATTTCTCCGCCCAGTTTCTTGTATCGCTCCGCCAAAATAAAGGTATTTTCCGCGGGTGGCACCGTATGATCGGCGAGGCCGACCACGCTTATCAACGGAATGTTGGCCTTGGCAATCGGGGCCAATTCATCAATTGGATTTCCCTTCCAGGCCATTGCAGCCGCCTTATTTTTAAAACCGTACTGCTTGAGAAGGTTCCGCCAATCTGCGGGGCTTCCCCGACCCTTACCAAAGCCACCCGGCCAGCTCTTGAAATCGCACACGGGCGCATCGCCGTAAATCACACTGACCCGATCCGGATGAAGTGCCGCCCAGTTATACGCATACAGGCCGCCGCGGCTGATTCCGAGGAGCACAACCTTTTGCGACAAGCCCGCACGCGTTACGGTTTGGTAGAAGGCATCAGCCAGTTTCATGGATTTTGGGCTTCCGAGCATGGAACCAAATTGCATGACGGCCAGGCAAAAGCCCCTGTGTACCAAGGAAATTTCGCTGCAGCGGTGCGGAAACGCATCCGCAAACTTCATGCACCACACCCAGGGATGGCCCGGCAATGAATGATGCGGTTCCACCACCCAACACGCCTTCCCGGCCACCACAAAATGATGGCAGACAAAACCATGCCACTGGCTGAGCGTTTGATGTTTCCACGCAATAGTTCCAGCAGCTTTGGCGGCTACCGGTTTGGCAGATACCACCGTTGCCAAACACACCAACGCCAAAATCGCCCCAAAGCGTCGTCCTGTCGCCAACCACCGCGACAACGATATTCCAGCCAACCTCATGATGAATCCTTCATGCAAAGACACAAAATTTCCGGCGCAGTAACCTATCCTTATTCTTGCCCACAATCACGGCCTGCTGCCCTGCGGTGGCCCACGCTTGATCGAGCATGTTGCACCGGCGGAATGGCGAACTTTTCAGTTCCGGCGCAGGTACGACCAAGAATAAATGGGCTCCTGCAAACGACATGACTGTACCTTAAGGCCACGCAGTCCCTTTGTCTAATTTCAGTTGAAGCAAGACATGAGATGGTTGGGCCACCTTTGAGAAACGTCACCGTCAAGCCGCTGAAGCGCTTTCCGATTATTTGCGACCTGGTCACCAGCGTACTGTAAAATTACCGCGTCAAAAAAAATCTCCCCTATTACCCCCAAAAAAGAAGCGGACTGCCGCCCAAGGCAAACCGCCGCGCCCTCACGCTCTGGCTTGTCATCTTCATGCTGTATTCAGCGCCATCTTGGTTACAATAATGTCGCGTCGTTAGTGAGAGCGCGGTAAAGCCGGTGGCCCGCCCATGCCGCAAACATCGCCGCGGTGCTGAGCAGTCGCCGCCGCCCGTTTGGCATCATTCGCCAAACCGCGGACCGCTAAAACGCCGGCAGCACCGCTCAACAACACCTTGGGGACTCGTATGCAAACCGTTAATTCTAAACCGCTTAACACCTACCCGTGGTTCATCAGGCTTTTTTTTAGCAAACAAAAGCGCAAGTACGGCCAGGTGCTCGAACCGGGCCTCATCTGGGGGCGTTCGCCCAAAGTATTTGCCACATTGGCTTTGCTTTACGGCGCATTCGATCGTGGCTCGTCGCCGGTGCCGCCGGCCTTGCGGAGTTTGGTGACGGTTCGGGTTTCTCAAATTAATCACTGCGAGTTTTGTGTGGATATTAACGCCGCAACGCTGCTCAAACGCGGCGTATCGCTTGAAAAAGTGGCTGCGCTGGCCAACTGGCGCCAGGCCCAGCCGCCGGAACTGTTTACCGCCCAGGAGCGCCTCGCGCTGGGATATGCCGAGGCGATGACGCTCAACCGCGTTGATGATGATTTGCGCCGCCAGCTCAAAGCGCAGTGGCCGGACGACTTCATCGTTGAGCTTACCGGGCTTATAGCGTTTCAAAATATGTCGTCAAAGTTTAATTCAGCACTCGACTTGCCGGCACAGGGGTTTTGCGCGCTGCCGACGGCCAGCCCGGCCGGGACAAGTGCGGCTGCCCCTTAACTGCAAGAGATACGCTCGGCCTGAATCAGCAGCGCCCAACAAAACGCGAGGCAAAGATGCCCCAAGCCCCATCCAAAATTCGATTTAAAGCGAAGTTGCAGCGTCCGGCAGCCAATGTCAAAATCGCCTCCTCGGCGTTTCTTATCCTGCCGCAAAAAGCCAGCTCCAAACTTGCGTCGCGGGGCTTGGTAGCCATCGCGGGCACTATCAACGGTATTGCCTTTCGCGCGGTTCTGCAGCCCGACGGCCAAGCCGGCCATTGGCTTAAATTGAACCGCAAACTGCTGATGGCGGCTGGGGTAGCGGCAGGCGATGCGGTCACACTGGAAATGACACCGGTGCCCGACGAGCCTGAACCGCGGGTTCCGACAGATGTGCGCCAGGCTTTTGCCGCAGCACCCAAAGCGCGGGCGCTCTGGAAAAACATAACACCCAAGGCTCGCCGCGATTGGATTCACTGGATAACCTCTACCAAGCAGCCCAAAACGCGCATGCGCCGCGTCGCCAGCGCCTGCGCGATGCTGGGTGCCGGCAAACGGCGGGTGTGCTGCTTCGACCGCTCCGGCATATACAGCAAAGCCTTTAAACCGCCGACAGCCCTTGCAGGTAAATAGCAGCGCCACGCACCGCTTCAAGCCGTTGCAACACGGTTACTACCCCCACAACCTCACCGGCTGGAGCGCGTTTACATTCCCTGCCTGCGGCAGCATAATCGTTTTGGCCCAGCAGCGGCACGCGAGACCATTACAGCCGGAATTGCAGGCATGACGCCCAAAACTCAACACCCCAAGGCCCGAGAGGTTCACCGGAACGCATCACGCCTGCGCCGTACGACGGCGAAGCGCCGCCCCAGCCAGCCCAGCCCTCATGGTCTGCGAATTGCCGCCATAGACATCGGCACCAACAGCCTGCACATGGTGGTGGTGGAGGTTACCCAGCAGCTCGGTTTTAAGGTGTTAAGCTCCGAAAAAGACCTCACCAAGCTCGGCCACTCCGCTTTGGTAAAGCATGTGCTTACCCGCAGCAGCATGGAGCATACCCTCAGCGTGCTTGGGCGATACCTGCGCATCGCACAGCAGCTCGAATGTGACAAAGTTTTGGCTTATGCCACAAGTGCCGTGCGCGAAAGCGTCAACGGTGGCGACTTTGTACAAGCCGCCAAAGAGCGCCTCGGTATGGATGTCCACGTCATAAGCTCATCAGAAGAAGCCCGGCTCATTTACCTTGCTGTTCGCCAGGGGGTGGATTTTCAAGATCAACCGGTGCTTATTGTGGACATTGGCGGCGGCTCGGCGGAGTTTATTGTGGGCACCGCGCAAAAAGCTCTTATGCTCGAAAGCCGCAAAGTCGGCGCCAGCCGCCTCACGCAGCAGTTTGTGCGCAGCGACCCCATAAGCCGGCGCGACTTACGCGCGCTTCAAAAGCACATTAAAAAGCTTTTGCGACCGGTATTGCGCCGGGCCAAAGAGTTGGGCGTGCGGCGCGTCATCGGCACCTCCGGCACGATGGAAAACCTTGCCGCCATGTGCGCCGGCCTTCACGGCGAAGAGGAAGCCCGCCGCCGCATCTTAAGCCGTATGCTCCGCGAAGACTTTGACGACGTATTTACCGAATTGCTGCAAATGGACGTAGACGAGCGCCGGGGCGTGGCCGGCCTTGACCCCGGCCGGGCGGAACAAATTCTCGCCGGCGCTGCCGTGGTGAATTTTGTTTTTGAAGAGATAAACGCCCCGGCCATTGACGTATCTGATCGGGCCATGCGCGAAGGCATGATTATAGACTACATGCAAACCCACTGGCCCAAGGTGCGGCTGTCCGTGGAGGTTCAGGACCCGCGGCGGCGCAGCGTTATCGAGCTTGGCCGCCGCTGCAATTACGATGAGAAGCACCACCAGCAAGTGTCGCGGCTGGCCGTGGAACTGTTTAATCAGCTTAAGCGCGTGCATCACCTGCCCGACAAATACCGCGAACTTTTGGAATATGCCGCACTCGGCCACGACCTGGGTTGGCACATCGGCCATAGCGGGCACCATAAACATTCGTACTATCTGTTAAAAAATGGAGACCTCGAAGGCTTTGCCCCGCTCGAAATAGACATTATTGCCAATGTGGCCCGTTACCACCGCCGCAGCTTTCCCAAAAAAAGCCACGAGGCCTATATGAGCCTTGCCCCCGCAGAGCGCACTGTGGTGTGCAAGCTCGCCGCCTTGCTCCGCCTTGCCGAAGCGCTGGACCGCGGCCATTGGGGCAACGTCAGGGCTTTGCGATCGCGCATTGCGGCGGCTACGGTCAGCGTGCGCATCTTAACGCAGGCCGACCCCGAGCTAGAACTCTGGGCAGCGCGCCACAAAGCCGATATGTTTGAAAGCGTGTTTGGGCGGACCGTGCGCATATCGCCCGGCCCGCCGGTGTAGTTGGTTTGCTTAGCGAAAGTGCATGTGTGGCTGATATTCGCCTGTTGTCCGACGCCTTAATCAACAAAATCGCCGCCGGCGAAGTGGTAGATCGTCCCGCCAGCGTCGTCAAAGAACTCGTCGAAAACTCCGTAGACGCCGGCGCTACATCCATTTCCGTTACGGTCGAAAACGCCGGCCGCACGCTCATTCGTGTTGCCGACAACGGCGGCGGCATAGCGCCCGATGAGGCGCAGCTATCACTGGCACGGCACGCAACAAGCAAAATCCGCTCCATGGACGATTTATTCGAAATTCACACCATGGGCTTTCGCGGCGAGGCGCTGGCTTCCATTGCGGGCGTAAGCCACCTCACGCTTGTCACGCGCCAAGCCAAAGACGCCCAGGGCGTGCGAGTCGAAGCGCATGAAAGCACGGTAGGCCCGGCCGAGCCGTGCGCCGCGCCCGTGGGCACCAGCATAGAGGTTCGCGATTTATTTTACTGTGTGCCGGCGCGGCGTAAGTTTTTGCGCAGCGATACCGCCGAGTTCGGCCATATACAAGAGGCGCTGGTGCGCGTGGCCTTGGCGCAGAGCCACGTCGGCTTTTCGCTCACGCATAATGGGCGAAAAATACTGGATTTGGCGGCAACCAGCGACCATCGCCTGCGCGTTGCCGAGGTGGTAGGGCGTGACCATTACGATAACCTGCTGCCGCTGGCGTTTAAATCGCCTGAGGTGCAGGTCGCGGCGTTCGCGGGCATGCCGGCCTTGGCGCGGGCCACGGCGCGCTATCAATATGTGTTTTTGAACGGGCGGTTTATTCGCGATCGCTCCATTTTGCACGCCGTCAAAGAGGCCTACCGCGGCCTCATCGAGCCGAGCCACCAGCCCATGGCGGTGGTGTTTATCACCATGCCGCCGGTACTCTTTGACGTTAATGTGCATCCTCAAAAAATAGAGGTGCGATTTCGCGACCCCAATGCCGCCTACCGTGCGGTGCTCGCAGCCATACGCGAATGTCTGCTCAGCCGCGACCTTACGCCGCGGGCGCAGCTTCGCCCCGATGCCGCGGTGCCGCAGCCCGTGCCAACTGCTCCCTGGCGGCCCCGCGACACCGCCGCTGAAACCCGCCGCGTGCTGGCCGACTTCTTTAAGGCGGCTCCAGCCGGCGGGCAAACCACAATGTCAGGCCAGTTTGAAGCCCCTGTGTCGCCCGCCACCATGCCGGGCGGGCAAAGTTTTGCAGTTTCGCCGGCCGCTCCGTTGGCCGAGCTGCCGTCGGTTTTGGAACTTGGCCAAGCTGCCGATGGTGATGCTTCGGTCCCGGCAGAGGCACCCGTCGCAGCAAAGCAAATGAGTGCCAACGCCCCATCTCTGCCGGTGCCGGGGCCTTACCGATTTCAGCAGTTTCATCAAAGCTACATCGTCGTTGAAGAAGATGATGGTCTGGTGATTATTGACCAGCACGCCCTGCACGAACGCATCATTTATGAAGAATTGCTGGAGCGCATTCGCCGCGGCACACTTGAGGCCCAGCGCCTGCTGCTGCCGGTGGTTGTCCCCGTGCTGCCCGAACAGGCCGACGTCGTGGAACGCGTGCGGCCGCTACTGGCCCGGCTCGGCATCGAGATCAATCATTTCGACGCCGGCAGCATTGCCGTGCAAAGCCTGCCCACGCTGCTGCGCCGCTTAAACCCGGCTGAACTGCTCAAGCAACTGCTCGATCATCTGCTTGAAGAGGGTGATAAACTACAGGATGAGCACCTGCTCCATGAAGTGCTCGACATGGCCAGTTGCAAGGCCGCAATTAAGGCGGGCGATCCGCTCACCGACGCAGAGATCGCCGCATTGCTTGCGCGCCGCCAACTGGTTGACCGATCAAGCAATTGCCCGCATGGCCGGCCGACCACGGTGCGGCTGACGCTGCGCGATCTGGAGCGTCAATTCAAACGCCGCTGATTTTACGTTGCCCGATGATGTGATGGCCAGGTAAAGCTGCCGCACCCGTGCATGGCCTTCCATCCCGCAAAACCACATTTATTTACCCCGTAGATGGCTGCGTAATGCGTCATTACGAGCGATGGCGCTGCCAGCAATGAGTCAATAGCTATGGCGAATACATGTCATTAAAGATACCGTAGTTATGAAATTATCATTAATATAGAATTCTTCGGTATAGTACAGTATCAACAATGTGTCAGTTATATGCATACTGGCGCTGGCTCGGTCGCCGTCGGCGGGGCGTAAATCGCTTGTACGGCTCCCAAAGTAAGCCCCCAAAGTGATCCCAGGGGCGGTAAGGAGCTTTTTCAACGCCAAAAAATCGCACCGGCCAAGTGTCCACGTGGGGCGTCCTTAGCAGGTGTATCGTATAAAAGCGGCGTTTATAGGCTGATATAGGCGTTTTAATTCGCATAAAAGAATAACAAAAAATTAGAAGATTTTCTCTTGACAAATCAATTATCGGGTCTATAATCTCCTTTGTTGACTTGGTTGCTGGCTTGGTTACAAGCAGTAACCGCAACTCGGAGCCTTGCCGCTCGAACGTAGGCTTAAGCACAGGATGCTTAGGCGACCAGCCGACGCGGGCAAATACTCTGACGGTAGGCTGAGATGGTCGCCAAACTTAAATGCGTTGGCGGGTGCTTTTAGTGGCCGCTTTGGGAAGAGATCAGAAGGTTTTGTTATGCCGACGACAGCACGCAAAAGTATGATGGGAAGAAAGTTTTCTCTGACAACTGTCCTGGTGGCGACCGCATGTTTCTCGACGGTTGGCTTCGGCAAGGCAGTCACGGTAAGTAAAATCGCTGCTAATGTTGCGGCTCCCAGTGAGGCTGTGGATTGCATAAGTGGCCCCACAGGGGCAGCCTTCTCCACAGCGTTTGAAAAGCAGATACTGAATGCCGCCGCTGGTACGCTTGGCCCGTCGGTCGCACAGCAAAAGAGCTCGGTCGCCACAACGTCGGCGATCAACAATTCAAGCTTGGCAGCCAAACCGGTTGCCGACATGCCCTTGGATGGCATGGGGGGCATGCTTGCCCTGGGCTCGGCGAATTACTTTTTCGGTTCGCCGTAAGCCCGAACTAACGTTGACCCTCTCTCCTTTCTTATCGCACCACCCACGGGGGAGCCACTTGCTCCCCCGTGGGTATTTTTGCCGGGCAACCAACCCACCGAAATGCTCGCTATTCACCGCCGCCTCTGTACGCTGCTCGCGTGCCGGTTATACTTGCCCCTGTATTAGATGGGCGGCTGGCGCTATTAGGGCTTGCCGGTTGTCCGTAGCAGGAACAGAGTACACAATGATTGCTCGCATCAATGGTACGGTCGAAGCGGTTGGAACCGAGGCGGTTCTGGTTTTCGTCGGCGATATGGGCTACGAGCTTTATGTGCCCGCCGTAGACCTGCCGCGACTGCAAACGCAGGTGGGCAATCGCGTCACCTTTTTTACGCTCGAGTATATTGAGGGCAACGCCAGCTTTGGGCAGTTGGCTCCGCGACTCATTGGCTTTATGCGCAGCGATGACAAAGAGTTTTTTCAAAAATTCATCACGGTTAAAGGCATCGGCCCGCGCCGCGCCCTGCGGGCACTCACCAAACCCATAGACCAGATTGCCGGCGCCATCTGCCGCAAAGACAGCAAGTTTCTCACAAGTCTGCCGGAAATCGGCAAACGCACCGCCGAGCAGATGATTGCGGAGTTAAACGGCAAAGTGGACAGCTTTGCCACGCCCGGTACTGGCGTGGCCGCCGAAGCGGCCAAGCCGCGCACCGAGGCGCAAAGCCAGGCCATTGCCGCGATGGTTCAGCTTGGCGAGCGGCGCATCGAAGCCGAAAATTGGGTGGATCGTGCCTGCGCCGTAGACCCTGCGCTAGTCGGCAGCAATGCCATTATGAAGGCGGCATACCGCCTTAAGGCTGGTGCTTAAACCGCGGCCCGCCGCCGCCTGACCTTAAACCCATAGAGACCGCACCATGACCAGACAACGTATCGTCAGCGGGCAACAGCTACCTGAAGATGAGCCTTCGCGGCAGGGCGCCTCGCCGCTGCGCCCCAAGCGCCTTGCTGAATACATCGGCCAGAGCGAGCTGGTCGAAAAGCTGCAAATCAGCGTACAGGCCGCCAAGGCCCGCCACGAAGCCATGGAACATGTGCTGCTGCATGGCCCGCCCGGCCTCGGTAAAACCACGCTGGCCCACATTATCTCGGAAGAGCTAAACGCCGGCGCGCCCAAAATGACCAGCGGGCCCGCCCTCGCGCGACCCACCGATCTGGTCTCCATGCTTACCAACATTCGCGATGGCGAGGTGCTGTTTATTGATGAAATTCACCGCATGCCCGCCGCCGTCGAAGAATATCTCTATTCCGCCATGGAGGACTTTGCCATTGATGTGGTCACCGGTGGCGGCACACATGCTGATTCGCTGCATATTGATCTTGCTCCCTTCACGCTCATAGGCGCTACCACACGCGCCGGTTTGCTCAGCGGCCCCATGCGTTCGCGCTTCGGCATTGTGCATCATCTGAACTTCTATTCGCCCGCTGATTTGCTCACCATCGTCAAACGCTCGGCTCAATTGCTCGAGCTGCCGGCCGATGCCGAGGCGCTTACGCTCGTGGCGCAGCGGGCCCGCGGCACGCCGCGCGTGGCCAACCGCATTTTGCGCCGCGTGCGCGACTTCGCACTGGTTCGTGGCCAGGGGCGGCTTACACTGCCTATTGCCCGCGATGCGCTCAATTTAGAGGGCATAGACGAACTTGGCCTTGATGCGTTAGATCGCCGCTTTATGCAGGTGCTCGCGCGCGATTACGATGGCGGCCCTGCCGGCCTCGAAGCGCTCGCCGCCACCATGGGCGAAGAGGCCGACACGCTCGAAGATGTTGTCGAACCATTTTTGCTGCAAACCGGCTTCATCCGCCGCACGCCCAAGGGCCGCCAGCTTACCGTCGCCGCCTACAGCCACCTCAAAATCAAGCCGCCGCTCAAGCCTGTGGAAAGTGCCGCCGACGAAGCGCCGCTGTTTTAAGCGCATAGCGAGCTGCGCCTGATGGCAATATTTGCCGCAGCCCTGGCCGGCGTCTCCTTGCCGCAGAAATGTTGTCGGCGCAGGCTCCCGGCGCCAAACCCGCATTTGACAACCACGCGGCGATTGTCCATCATCGCCTGCGATGAACAGCCGCAGCATAAGTGATATTTCCATGCCTGCCGAGCCGGCCGCGGTCTCACGCACTCCCATGGTGTACGCGTTGTGTGATGCCGGTCAACGGGCGCTGGCACGCGGCCGGTATGTCGCGGCCAAACGCCTGCTTGAGCAAGCCGAGCGCATGGCATGGTGCCAGCGCGATGCCGCCACCCTGGCCCGAATCTATTTGCCCTTGCTCGAAACCTGCCGGCAAATCAGGCAGCTTGCCTGCGAGGGCTTTGTTTTCGTGAGCGGCCAGGCCAATGCGGCCGCTATTTGGCGGGCAAGCGGCGCTGCCAACGCTCATACGCCCGGTGTGGTGCTGCTGCCGGCCGCTATGCATAAACTGGCGCAAAACATTAAATCGGCCGCTCAAAGCCAAAACCGCTCGCTCGAAATACTGGTGCTGTTGCAGAAAGGCAATCAATGGTGGCTTGCTTCACCTTATGCGGCGCGTTTGGCCCTCGGCCTGCCGGTACGCTGGCTGCGCCAGGCGGCTCCGGTAACCGCGCCCGAAGCTCATGAGCCATGGACCTGCCCGTTGGCCGTACCCGGTTTTTATGCAGCCGGTTCGCCTCTGGCTGTCATGACCGGCGAGGCGGTGCTTTTGGCATTTGAAAAGCTGGCTCTGCAGTGGGAGTCGCGCCATGCGGTGCCGGCCCAGCCTTGGGCTAAGATGGCGTTGCTGCGCGCCGCCCGCCACGTTGACCCCGCCTGCGAACCTGTGCTCATGCGGCTGCTGGCCCTGGCGCAGTCGCTGTCACGTCAATAGTGTACTCGCTCTACGCTGCGCTCCCCGGCAAGCGTAAAGCGCCCGGCCCAATGTATATGTAGCCGCAACCATGGTGCGTTTAATTTGCCCGGCCATGCGGCCACCTCGCGCCGGCTCCAGCCTTTTTTTACCGACAGCCGCGCATCATGTCGCACCATCGGCCGCGCCAACAACGTCATCAGCCCAATCGCCGCCTGATACAGCGGCCCACGCAGCAAATCACTGACGATAATGCCCCGTCGGCTCACCCGCAGCATCTCACGCAGCACCGCCAATGCCTGCGCCTCGCTTAAGTGATGTAAAAACATGCCGGTAAAGGCGTAATCCACTGCACCATCTGCCAGCGGCAGGCGAAACGCATCGCCACGCACCAGCTTTACGCCCGCAGCTCCGCTGCCCCATGCCTGCGCGAGCGCCAGGGTCTGGCGATGATTGTCCAAGCCAATAACCTGCAATTTGCGGCCCGTGCGTGCAGCCCACGCCAGCACCGCCATCGGCACATCGGCCGAGCCGGTGGCAACATCGAGCATGCAAATATTGCCTGCACCTGATGGCCAACCCTCAGCCCAGGCCGTTAAATAGTTTAATACTGCCGCCGAGCCGCCAAGGTTTCGGTTAACCCACCGAATAAATCGCAGTGAATCGGCCAAATCCGTCGGCGAAACCGCCGGATCATCCATCTGTTCCACAAGATGAACTGGCCGTTGACTTGGCATAATGCAACACCCGCAACGCCCTTAAACCTCCACGGGTCCAACAAGGCCCCGCCGCCAGCCAATCCCGAGGTGCCTGCACGGTATTCTGCCGACAGCAGGCCAGTAGAACCGCTGCAACCCGTGTATGCAACTCTTCGCTCATTCGCGCATAGCAGATGTGGCGGCGCCGTGGCCAGCAACCACATCGCACTGGCGCGGCGATTTGGTTGGCGGGTAAACTCATGCGCCGCCTGAGACGCAACAACAGCGCTGGATGCGCGTAATACGCTGCCCCGGCCCGTTTCTGAGGGCCTGTTGTACCAGACGTATATTAATTTTTTAACTTACCGCTTGCGTTTTTTTTTTTTTGCGTACTATACTGCGGTATACTTGTGGGCAAGGTATTATGGTTAGCCCATATTTGTTGTGCGGCGTGAAGGCTGCAGAGCAGGCGTTTTGGGACTTTGGGAGTGCCCGGTTTTGAAGTGGAGCAGCTGCATCATTTCTCGGGTGAGCCTGCGATGGCGGGTTGCCACCGTGCTGCTCGCTGCAGCCGTAGGCCAATGGGCTGCTGCCGTCGCTCCAGCCGCCGCAGCTTCGGCCTACGTGGACGTCAGCCACTGCTCGGCTCATTTTATTGTTGATGCCTGCCGCGATCGCGGCGGTAATGTGTGGCTCGCCACCGAAGACCACGGCATCTTTCGCTTTAACCCTCGCCCCGGAACCGACCAAACCGCCCAACACTGGCAGCAATTTACCGCTTCTGACGGCCTTGCCGACGCTACCGCTCAAAGCGTTGCCTGCGATTCTAAGGGCCGCGTATGGGTCGGGTCGTTATGCCACGGGGTAACGGTGTACAACGGCCAAAGCTGGCAGCATTATGGCCTTCTTACTGATGCGAGCAAAGATGAACTCGCCGGGCCTATCGGCGAGCATATATTTTCTATCAGAGTGTGTCCGCTGGATGGCAGCGTATGGCTTTGTACCAACAGCGGCATCGCCCGCTACGAGCCGGGCTATAAAACGGCCTCCGGCAAAACCCTTGTCGGCCAATGGCAGTATTACACCGTGGCGGAAGGTCTACCGTCCGATGACGTGCAAACCGTCGCCTTTGGCCCGCATGGCCGTGTGTATGTGGCCACACGGTGCGATGGCATTGCTATTGCAAGGCCGGTCGAAAAAGACCGCACGGCACTGCGCCACCGCAAACTCTTGGGTCCGTTGCATTACCAGGCATGGCGCATTGTAAAAAGCCGTTTTGACAACCAGGTTCCACTTACACCCACCGGCAGCGGGTTGCCGAGCGATTTACTTAACGACATATTGGTAACACCAACAGGCACAGCCTGGGTTGCCACCGATGCGGGCGTAGCCTGGAGCAGCGATGGGGGCAGTCGCTGGCGGTTCGTACGCGGCAAAGATTGGCTGGCTAAGGACAAAGGCCTGATGCACCCGCCATCGAGGCTGTTTGTGCTTAACGCGGCAAGGCGGGTTACCAGGACTCGCATCCTTTCAGAAGATTACTGTACCTGTTTAGCACAAGATTCGCAGGGCGACATTTGGGTGGGCCATCGGCAAGCAGGAATTGATATTATCAATCCAGGCAAGAATGCGATTATTCCGCTGAAGCTGGCGGCAGCATCACCCGACGGCCAGCCCTGGCAACAGCCGCACAAATACGTAGATAAAATACTGATGCTGCCAAAAAGTCCGCCAATTATCTGCTGCTATGGGGGTGGTGCATTTGAAGTGCCGATGTGGCTTGCGGGCACGGCGAATGCGATGCGGGTGAGCGGCTTGCCAGCCGCCGCAAGCAAACCTGTCAAAATGCCGACCGCAGCCGGGGTGCCAACCAAGGCGCAGGTTGCCGCGGAAGAGGCCAAGGTAAACGCCCTCGCCAAAAAGCTCTGGCCCAATAAAAACGGCCCGCATGTGATAAAGCTGGATGACGATTGGTGTACAGAAGGTAATTGGCTGGGAAGGTATGGGACGTACTGGTGTTGCCTGTGCGCTATGAAATCGCCCGGCAATTTTTACTGGGGGGCTGGATGGCGCGGCAACGGTGTTGACATCGGCGGAGCCGTAGGTCCGCATGTACGCCAAGAGACCAAGTTGCTGGCCAAAGGCGACTCCCTGCGCTATTGGATACAATGGCTATACACCAGCGACCCTAGGGTGCTGGAGATGCCAAAGCCGTATTTAGATAAATGCTGGCTCACGGGCCTTGTGGCCAGCAAGAATGGTGACCGTCGCGAGGCAGAATGGGACGACCACGGTGAAGGCTACGCCATGACTTGGCAGGGGCCGGGGCTTTACATTTCAGTGCACGTGCCGCCCGGCGTGTTTCTTCTTGCGCTTTACAACGTCAACAAGGACGGGCATACGGGCCCAAACCGCTTCCGTGATTACACGGTGGATGTGCGGCAGGCCCCTGGCGGCGCGGCAAACATGGAATCGCTTCCGCTCGCGCAGTTTAACTCTTGGCCGGAACTTGCGCGTAAGCGAATCGTCAACTTTTGGTCGGGCGTATACACGCGATTCATGGTGCACGGGCCGATCACGCTCTGCATTAAGTTGGGGCGCAACTATTCGCGTAATACGATTGTTTCGGCGATCATGCTGGGGCTTTATAACCAGAGGCCGCCACCCTACGGCTCGCCAATACCCGATGCGGCCCTGTTCTCTTATTGGTATCAGAAATCTGCGCCCAAACCGGCGGGAGCCTTCACAAAAAACGGGCGATATTACCTGCCGCTGGGGTACGGGATTAAACAGCCACTATCCGTCCCACCTCGCAAAATGGAGGCTGACGCGTATTTGGGGCCAACGACTCAAGCCGAGCGGTTGCGCCTGCTGGAGGCGGCGATCGGCGGGATAAGCAATGCCGCAAAAGACAACGGAGTTTGGATGTCCGCGTCGCGGCTGCTATGGCGGCTCCATCGGTTTCGCAGGTCTGAGGCAATCCAGGAATCGCAGGGCTACACCACTCCGCGGCAGATAGAGCGGTCGCTTCGCTGGTGGATGATCGGCGATCCAAGCGCTTCTGGTGGTGCATATGTGCACATGTACCTGAAGAGCCACCCGGCGGTGTCAACCCGGGTGCCGGCAAACTAACAAAGGAGACTGAATAATGTTTCAGAAATTGATTTCGTTTATTTCTGCGGCCACGCTTGTCGCTGTGTTGATGGCGCCATTCAGCAGCCGAGGCTTGGACCAGCCCGGGCCGGAGGAAACCGGCGAGCAAACCTACGGCCCCGGCAATCCTGCGCCGCTGTCCGAGGCGTCGGCGGGCCTGCAGATAATCGATGCCCAGAATTTTGAGCCGACCGCACAGCAAACACTTGCGCTGTCGGTAACCGCCGATGTAGACGCCCCGAAGGTATTTTACGACACAACCGACGGGGTGAGCGTATTGGTGATTCGGCTGAGGCCCTTTTACTTTTCTCAAGCGGTCACCTTCCAATTATTTGATACGAGCGCGACAAGCGGGACAATCGGCGGCGACGCCGAGCACGACGGGTCAATCTGGTCCTCAATGCCGCCTCTGCCGGCACCGACAAACGGCGGCCAGTTCGGCAGCTTATCGGTCACGATTCCGGCGGGCCAGCCGGCAGTCGTTTATTACCGCCCACCGGCTCGCAACATTCTCTATCAGCAGGACGGTGGGCAGGAGCAGGGCCTTACAATCTTCGTATATGCGGGCGCACATGCTGGCGGCAAAACTATATCATCGGGCGACGTGACGCTCGTGCCTCCCGACGAGCTGCTGGTGCACGGATTTCTCTCGGGGCCCACTTCGATGGAGACGCTCGGAACCGCGCTCAATGCTTCAGCCAGTTCGAGCACCCCGTCCGGCCAGTCTGGTGCCAAAGTCGCTTATATCGATTGGTCAACGGCTAACGACTCTGGGTTCCCGGCAGCTGCGCCTCTGGTTATTGAGGCCGTCCTTAAACGTTTGTCGCTCGACCGGATAGTCTATCAAGCGATCACACAGGTGGACGCTGTTGGGCACAGTATGGGTGGCGTGCTTTGTTTATGGTATGCAGAAAACCTTGGGAACGTTGCATTCAATAGGCCGAGCATTTATATAATTTTGGATGCGGGCAACGTAGATGACGTTTGGGACGGCAAACAGTACCCTTATGTGAGGGCGAATAACTTTGGGCAGGGCGACTTTCGCCGCATTATCTCGATTGACAGCCCGCTTCTTGGGTCTCCGTTTGCCAACGCACTCATTGGATTCTTGGAGAACTCATCAAACATCCAAATTGCCGCTTTCGCATCCGTGATCCAGCAGGCGGGTGGCAGCGGCGACGGTGCGGCTCTCGTAGATCTCGCGGATAACAGCCAAGCGATGGGGGAACTCCTCCAGAACGCGCGAGATGTGGGCGCTTTGTGGATGCCGGTCGAATGTGAGGCCGGCCCCACGGAAGGTGCGCCCAACTTGGCCAGTGCTGGAATTATTGGGTTTGCGCTCGCCAAAGTGGGTGCCTCGTTATTTTTTAACGGGATTGATCCGTTATCGAACACATATGATGCTTCCATCGGTCTGACGCCCCAAAACAGCGATATGGTGGTGACGGAGCAAAGCCAAGGGTTCGCGGCCGGCGGAGCCGACACTCCGTTGTACTACCGGGTGCAGAGCACCGCGCACACGCAGGCCGAGTCAAACACCACCGTGATCCAATATGTTCAGCACGCTCTGGGCGAATATTATGTGGTTCCACCGGGTACCGGCACTGCGACTCCAGGTTACCAGATGTTTAACAAGGGGTTCTAACGATGCCCGTGCGTTTTCGACGAGTGACGCGACGAATTATTTTGGCAGCCGTTCTTTGCACTGCCTCCGGCTTGGCACTGGCGGCGAGTCCAGCCACTCCCGCAGCTCCTGTCGGTTCGAGCTTGGCCAAGGCGGCTCCGTCAGACCTGGAGTTTCCCGTAAATGGGTTGGCCCACTGCACACAGCTCTCGGATGGCTCGCTGATTGTGCCGTTTACCGATCCGAACGGCCGGTACGAAGGCTTTTACACACTCCGGCTCAACGCGAAAAAGTGGATGTTGGTGCAGCCGCGCGAAGCACCTGGCCGTCTGCTGCAGGCCAAGCATTTTGAAAAAATAATTGGCGGTTCCTACGGCAAGTGGTATATTATTGGCCAATACCGATGTGTTAACCCATTTAACTTCCGAATTGCCTATTTCGGCCCGAATGGCAATGTCGTCTGGCTGCGGGAGGTTCCGCCGTATCAGGCGTGTACATTTGTTAATACATCTATAGGGTCCTGCAGCCTCGGCATGAATTTTATATCCACCACCGACGGCGGCCTTTCATGGATACCGCAGCCGCCCCTGCCGATGACCATAAAGCCGCCGGGTAGAATCGGGGGTCTTTGGTTCGCCTCCCAAACCTCACTGCTGGTTTACCAGGTGCCAAGGCAGCTTCGGTTGCTGCGCCGGCAGCCCGACGGCAGATTCATTATTAAATGGAGCTGCAGGCTTGGTAACCGCGAGGGCCTGCCAATACTGGCCGGTGGCTTTATCTGGATACTACGAGCGAGGCCCGCCGCCGCCGGCGCATGGACGGCCCCTACCGGACAGATTGAGCAGATAAATCCGCGCAGCGGACGAATCGCAGATTTTTGGCGGGTTCTTTCAGCCCAACGCCAGCTCACCGTTACCTTGGGTGCCATCAACGCACGCCCATCGCGGATTGCGTTTGCGCCCCCTTATGTAGCCATGGTTTTTAATCCTCTGGGCGCATGCATCCTGCGCATGGGCAGCCACCATAGCGCACGTTTGGTTGGCTCATACAAATCGTCGTACCCTTACGCAAATGTCCTCTCACTCCGAAATAAGCAGTTTTTGTTAATTGTCGGTAATCGCAGAGCCGTTCGCTTCAGTCCTAAAACAGACGCCTTCGATCCGGTTAGGTTTGCAGTCTCAGGCCTCCCTCAATACCCGCCGAAACCCAAGCCGGAGCCATATAAGCCTACGCCGTACATGCAAGTTATTTCGCAGATTCCAATGCGCACGCTACTTAATATGGCGACCCGCGCCGACCAACCCGCCGGCCAGAAGTCGCAACAAATAAGGTCGCGATACCTACAGCTGGTTCGCCAGTATTGTGGCAAGCATGGTATAAAGATACCTAAGGGCTTCCCCGAGGGCCATTGAACATGCTCTTACTTATCCGGCTGTTGCTTTTATTGGCAGTTGCATTCGCTGCCGAGGCCACGAAGATGGCGTTGAGGGCTGCCACCCTCGGTCAAGCCAACATGCTGACATTTCACACGGAGACCTTCCCCTACACGATCAACCCTGTGGCCCGAATGGAGATTCTGCGTGATGGCTCGTTAATTCTTCGACCTTGGGGTGCGCCGGGAGCATGCTTTTATGTTTCCAGTGGGGACCCGACCCGTTGGCAACTCGTGCAGCCCAAAGTGCCGCGGCGCTACGGCGACAAAATATCGTTGCTCGACTTCAGACCCGCACGGGGGGCCTGGGGCTGCTGGTTTTTCTTTTGTCGCAGGCATGGCGATTCGAACCCAATGCGAACACGCAAAGCCCATTGGCTTGCATCATGTGACTTGCAGGGCAACCTTCGATGGGTGCAGTTGCTCGGCCGCTGGCCGCATGCTGATTTTTCTACCGGCAGCCTCGGCGCTGGAACAATGACGGCAAATTTAGTCGTTACCACCACCGGCGGCCGGAGGTGGCGGCCGGAGCCGCCGTTCCCGGGCAGACCCTATAACCACAACATGAATAACATCTTTTACCTGAGGTTCGTTACGGCTCGACGACTGATAGCGTTAACCGATCGGAGGCACATACGCTTGATATGCGCCAGGGTAAACTCGGATAGTTCCATGAGCATCATCTGGCAGCGGCTATTAGGGGCGAACAGCGGATGGCGGCCTATGGGCGTGCTTGGGCGTCGCCTTTGGATGTGGAACACATGGTCCTCCAATGGCAAAGTCGAGCAGTGGAGCCTCTCGACGGGAAAAACCCTCCGTGCGTATTCCCTCACTGCCTTGGCCAAAAAGTTAAAGCCGATCCTGACGCCCGAAAGAATCTGGCCGGTGACACCAGAGCTCTTTGGTAGGCGAATCGTTTTTATGTTTCCGGAAAGCGGCTTTGCCGTAACGAGTCCCAACGCCAAAGGCGGGCTTGATTTGACCGCTGCATGCAAGCTTGCCGGGGCCTCATTTGCCCTGCCTGATGGAGCTGAAAAGATCGCGGTTTTTACCGCGACAGGCCACGCGCTCATCTACAGTTTTGCGGCTAAATCCTTGACGCCGGCTGTGTTCACCATCACTGGGAAGCCGTGGGTAAAGCCACCGGAGCAGTTCGCGACTGGGGCCCAGACGAAGGACTGCTTTCGCCTCGCGGCGGGTCTGCCCGACGCCCTCGTGGGAAAACTGGGGGCGGCCGCCCTTAAAAAGTTCGGCCAGAATCACGAGGAGCAGGCTGTCGTCTGGATGACGGAACAGTTCCGGATGGCTCACAAAAGACTCGGAATACCAATTCAGTCGGCCAAATCCGTCGTCACGACCACTACCGCTCCCGGTACCGGCAGGTAGGTTGCCCAGGCAGGTATTCTCACGAGCTGCATAACGCAGCTTGCGCCGGCGCACTGCCACATGCCGGCGTGTAATATTTCTCACTTACCGCTTGCGCTTTTTTACTTGCTGTACCGCAGTATACCTGTGGGTAGAGGGGTTCATGACGGTTCGCCCACTCGGTCGAGTCGAGGCTGAGCTCTGGCCCGCAGGCTGAAGTTTCTGCGGAGCCTTGCTTGGCGGTGAAGCAGTTCCATCTGTTCTCAAGGCGCGACGGGGACGTGGCTTAACTGCCGCCGGCCGGCGCGGCAGGCATGGTTGCGGTTGGCGGCGCGCTCCCAGCGGGGCCGCCGAGCGGTGCCGGCGGTGGGGTGGTAGTGGATGGCGCTTCCGTGGGAACAATGGTTACATAAACCAGCGTGTGCCACCAGCTATGCTTGATGGCCACAGTGCAGGTTTCCGGCCCTTTGATGAAAGTTTCGGTGGTGGCCTGCGGGTTTTGAATTTCCTGCTGCATGCGCCAGCCGGAGTTGGGCATATTGGTCATATAAAACCGCGCCACCGACAGCCGCGGGTCCGAGCCTCTATAAAGCTGGTTCACTACACGCAGGTTGGTGTTGGGCACATACGTACTCTGTGATTGCGACAGGTCAATGGTAAAGCCGTAGGGTATGGGCACATCGGCAATAGGCGGGGTGGGGCCGGGCATAAGGCTGGCGTTCTTGTCGCTGCTGCAGCCGGCAAGCAGGCTGACGCTCGCGAGCGCCAAAACCGCGAGCATAGTGGCCAAGCCGGTAGTTACGGTTCGTATTTTCATGGCAAACTCCAATTCAAACTGCGCCGCCCAACCATCTGTAGCCCACCAAATAGGCCGGCCATCATCGGTCGGGCAGCTTTCTCATAAATCATTGTTGGTTGTTGTCGGTTGAAAGTCAAACCCCACCGGGTCGCCGCTGCCACCCGATGCGTGCTTAAAATCACGTCACAGCGGCGCGGCTCGCGTTGCGCAAAATGCACTAAAACATTGCGCAAAACGCCATAAGATTTATGAAATGCTCTTCGGCACTTGCCGTTATACTCCTTACGAATGCGGCGTTGTAATTGCCGCTTGTTTAATGAGGAACTTGTCCATGCTCCAACGGAAATGTCTCAATCAAAATGCTGTCCGTCCGCAACGATCACCCCGGCCCATGGCCGGTGCCCTGGATGGCGTTAACGTCACCGCCACGCGCGCCTTGCCGTTTGCCGCACGTCTACCGCGCCATGCGATTGCGATGTTTTTGTGTTGCGGGCTGATAGTGCTTGTTGCTGGCCGAACCATGGCGCAATCGCCGCAGCGCGCTGCCCACGCAACCATGACGGTTAATGTCGCTCGGCCGCTGCATCCCATCAGTCCCATTCTCTTTGGCCTGATGACCGAAGAAATAAGCCATTCATACGATGGCGGCCTCTATGCCGAGCTTATTCAAAATCGCGCCTTTAAGGACAATGCAGCCAAGCCCGTGCACTGGTCGCTCGTTACCAGCGGCGGCGCCGCAGCCACCATGGCGCTCGATATGCTTAATACGCCCAACCATACCGGCCTTACCTCCAGCTTGAAGCTGGACGTTGCCTCGGTTGGAACCAATGGACGCGCCGGCGTAGCCAACGATGGCTACTGGGGCATTCCCGCCACGCCCGACACCACCTATAAGGCCACCATCTACGCCCGTGCCGCAGCTGGCTTCAGCGGTCCACTCACCCTAGCGATTGAAAGCAAGGGCGGCTCGACCGTACTCGCCTCGGCCCAAATTACCGGCATCACAACCGATTGGAAAAAGTTCACCGCCACGCTTCACACCGCCGATGGTATTAAGCCCACGAGCAACAACCTGTTTGTGGTGTCGGTACATTCGCCGGGCACCCTTTGGCTGGGTTATGTGTCGCTCTTTCCGCCAACATATAAAAATCAGGCCAATGGCTTTCGTATTGATATCATGAAAAAGCTCAAGGCGATGCGGCCAAGCTTCTTGCGCTTTCCGGGCGGCAACTACCTGGAAGGCTCGTCCATTGCCGACCGCTTCAACTGGAAAAAGACCATCGGCCCCGTCACCCAGCGCCCCGGGCACTGGTCGTGCTGGGGCTATCCATCCAGCGACGGCATGGGATTGCTGGAGTTTTTGATGTGGTGCCAGGATTTGCACATGCAGCCGGTGCTGGCCGTTTACGACGGTTATTCGCTCAACCAACAGCATGTATCCACCCCGGCAGGCATGAAGCCTTACATCAAAAGCGCCTTGGAAGAAATTCAGTACGTTACCGGTTCCATCAATACCCGGTGGGGGGCCGTTCGCGCAAAAGACGGCCATCCCAAGCCGTTTAAGCTCAACTACGTAGAAATCGGCAATGAAGATGGGTTCGATCATTCGGGCAGCTATGCCATGCGTTTCAGTACCATGGCCCGGGCCATCAGAGCCAAATATCCCAACATCAAGCTTATTGCCACGGTTCATTCCGCCGACTTTGACGGTGTAAAGCCCGACCTGGTGGACGATCACTTTTACCGCTCGGCCACCGCCATGTGGGATGACACCCATCACTACGATCAGTTGCCTCCCGGCTTTCCTAAGATATTTGTCGGCGAGTGGGCCACAGTCGAAGGCCGTCCGACGCCCAATTTCAATGCGGCCTTGGGCGATGCGGCGTGGCTCACCGGCTTGGAACGCGATTCCAACAATGTCATCATATGCAGTTACGCTCCGCTGCTGGTTAATGTCAATCGCCCGACCTGGTCTACCAATCTCATCGGCTACAACGCGCTGCACTGCTTTGGCTCGCCTTCGTATTATATGCAGGTGATGTTCGCCCAAAACAAGGGCAGTGTAGTGCTCCCCCTGACAACCCACGATCATGAACAGCCATCCCAGGCAATGGGCGGTGCCATTGGCGTAGGCACCTGGAACACTGCCGCTGAGTTTAAGGATATTAAAGTTACCCGCGGCTCTAAGGTGCTGTACCAGTCCAACTTTGCCGCCGATGGCAAGAGCGGCTGGCACTTCCACAGCGGCAACTGGCAGGTAAAAAACGGGGCTTTAGAACAAACCGATATTGCTACCGATAAAACGGCTTTCATCGGCAGCAACAACTGGAAGGACTACACCCTGAGCCTCAAAGCCCGCAAAATCAGCGGCGACGAGGGCTTTCTCATCAGCGTCTGCTCACATCATGAAAACATCAAATCGTGGTGGAACATCGGTGGCTGGGGCAACACGCGCGATGGCCTTGAGATGCCCGGCACACCGGGCGATTTTCACCCGTCGCATATTCAAACCAGCAAGTGGTACGACATTCGCGTCAAGGTAAGCCCCGGCCGCATTCGGTGCTATCTCGATGGTCGGCTCATTCACGATGTTAAACTCCAGGGCGAGCGGCCGCTGCGCGCCACGGCCAGCCGCGACAACCGCACCGGCGATGTCATTCTCAAAGTAGTCAACATTTCAAATACCCCGGTCTCCACGGCTATTTCGCTCAAGGGCGCCGGCACCGTGGCCTCCACCGGCAAGTGCATCGTGCTCACCGGCCCGCGCAACGCCCAAAACAGCATTGCCGACCCGCACAATGTCGTGCCGGTGGAGCATACCTTGCATGGCGTGGCGGCTGACTTTACGCATGTGTTTCCGGCTCGCTCGGTCAACGTGCTGCGCTTTCACGTAACCACGGCCGGCCAGTAACGCGCAAGATGTGTGGCGCGGGCAGTGGTGCGTAAGGGCATTTTCCTGCCCAGCCATTTTGTCCGCTGTAGCCACTGACCTGAGTCTCTTGCGGAAAGATTTGCCGACTGTTGCCGCCATGTTTTGTCTGCGCCGGATCATCTTGCCGGCTTCGCGGGCGAATGTATGTTATGTCGTCAGCCGTTTATTGTGCCCGTAAAGCCCGCGGTGCTTGGCGGCAATGGTGCCGCTGCCGCGCCGGGCGCCTCGGTGGCCGGCCAGAGTGGCTCGCCTGATGTTGGAGTACTGCCCACGGCAGAGCCTATTCGCTTCGCGTGGGCCGCGAAGCATAAAGATGTTTGTAGAGAAAAGCATACAAAAGTAGGACGTAAAATCCATATCTTGCCTTCCCCCTCATCGAGTCTGATGGCGAGTAACTAAGAAATTATATGCTGAAGAGCCGGCGATATTCCAAGGGCGTGCATCCGGTATAACTGCGAAAAATCAGCGAAAGCCGCTGGGCGTTGGGAATGCCGCAATTGTTGGCAACAACCGGCGTCGGCAACTCGGTGGTTGCCAGCAGGCGTCGAGCCTGAAGCACTTGGCTGCGGCGAATTTGTTCGTGCGGCCCATACCCCAAGGCCTTGATGAATTTCTGCTCGAGCCGGCGGCGTGAAATCAAGACTTCGTCAACCACATCGGCTACGGAAAGGCCGCGCGGCACATTTTTATTGATGAAGGCAATCGCATCCAAAACATCCTGATCGCGTATGGCTCGAATGTCGCTGGAACGGCGCGTTACCGCTTCGCCGGGTGGAAAGAATTGCGGCGCTGGCCTGGTATAACCGCGCAGAATGTGATCCAGGGTTCGTGCCGCCTCCACGCCAATGCGTTCCGCCGGTTGAACAATGCTGGAAAGCGGCGGCTGCGAAAGCGTACAGAGTGTTTCGTCGTTGTCAACGGCAAGAATGGAAATGGACTCTGGTACGGCAATTCGAGCATCATGGCATTGCAATGCCGCCGCCAGCCCCAGTTGATCATGACTGGCAAACAGGCCGGTGGGGCGCGGCAACTGCCTAAGTTCTCGGATAACCTCCTCATTGCCGCCCGCCCAGATCGGCGATTGCTCGACCGTCTTGGCTTGATCGGTGGTTAATATGCAGCGGCAGTCGAAGCCTTCACGCTTGAGCCGGGAAACAAAGCCCCGTTGGCGCCCCTCCGAAAACCAGCCATTGCACAGGCCCAGATACGCAAACCGCTTGAAGCCTCGCTCCATAAAGTATTCGGCGGCGTCTGCACCGACGCGCTGGTCATCAACGCCTACCTGTGCGGCGGGCGGATCTTTAAGGCAATTGGCGGTGTCTACCGCCGGTATGCCCAGCCGACGAATTGTGTTGGCGATCATTTCATCGCCGATAGTGGCAATAATGCCATCCGGACGCCACGGCCCGAGGTACTTGATGAAATCGGGCTCGGGGTCGGAAGCGCGCCAATGCCAAGCCGTCTTTTGCGAGGCATAGCTGTAGATGCCGCGCAAAACCTGCCTGGCGATATGTGATCGCGTATCGTAGAGCAGCAGGATGTTGCGCGTCGGACGCCTCATGACAAACTATCCTACGCTCCATTGACAGAATGTAAATGAACGAATGATATAAAATCCGGCTTGCCTGGTTGAGCCTCAGGCTTGCCAGAGGTATTGCAGCATATTGGCCAGCAGCCGCCGCGCAACCGGATCATCATCGCCAGCCTGCAGGTACATTTCACTGGCGAGCAATCTGCCGTGGCCGATGCGCAGCTCTATCAGCGGGTAGCCGCTAACCTTGGTTACATCCTGTGGCTTTTTTAGGTACCCGTGCAGGTCGCATTGCCAAGCAAGGCCTCGCACGTCGGCCCGCCGCGGAACAATCTGGTGTACGCCGGTGCAGGCCAGCGGCACCTTACGAGCGCCGCGTTCAAACCAGGCCAAATCGAGGCTGCGGAGCTGCTCAAACACAGGTGATTGTGGCTCAGCAATGGTGACGATTTCGCCATCTTTGGCCTTATACCCACCAATTTGCCCGGGCGCAAGCCGCGCGAGTGAGCGCCCGGGAAACAGCAACAGCGCCTTGCCGCCGCCGGCGATAAATGCCCGCAACTCGCCTGCATTCTGGGCCACCGCCAAATATGCCGCGGCCGCACCGATAACGATCGGCTGGTTCTGATGAGCCTGATTCAAATGGGTGATGGTCTTGAAATCTCGGTGCTGCAGCAGCGCGTGCGATGCTTCATCGGCGGCCAGCAGCGCGGGCCGCACATGCGCCGCAGCCGGGCTATTCGCCCATTCGCCAGTGGCGATCAGCAGGTCGTAGCGGTTCTCGGCAACCGGACGGCCCTGAATCATCAACTGCACCTCCAGCACGGCGTCTACGCGACCAGCGGGCAATGCGGCCGGCGTGGCAAAAGTCATATTCAGCCAATGATTGGCGTAGTACGCAACCGGCGGCGTCGAAGCGTCGCCCTGTGCAAGAAGGTTTGGTCCGTGCCACAGTCGCCAAACAAGCCTGCCGGGGGCCAAGTTCTGTGGTGGCTCGCTGTCGTTAACGATGCACACGCGCCGGCTTACCGTACGACCCGCGTAAAGATGCCGGCCAAAGAGTTCCACACTGACCATCACCGGGGCCAGTGATGTCTTCATAGCCTCGTAGCCGGGCGCGGCGACGACGTGCTCCGCGGACCATGGCCGGCGGAACCAGGTGAAATACGCGAAGTGAAGTATGCCTGCGGTGGTATCGCGCCCGGTGCGGCGAAGTGTTTCAGCGAGTTCCTTTGTCATAAAGGCCTGCCGCGCCAGAAAGATAGTCGGATTGGCGTTTTCATAGGCGTCATTGCCCACCAGCGCCTGCGGCGTGTAATGATTGAAAAGGTAATGCCGCGTGGGGTGTCCGTCGTCGTTATTCGGATAGCCGGTGCCCATTTCCTGGCTTATCAGCGGGCGGCCGGGCGTAAAAAGTTCCTTGCCAAACTGTCCGTCATATAGATGGAAAAACGATGGGTTATACCAGCCAAAATACCGATGGGCGTCGTCAATGTCGCCATCGTCAATGTTGTTGGGTTGTACCACGGTTTCGTAGCCGATGCGTGCCTCTTTGCGTACATAGCCCGAATAGGCCACCACGGGTCGTGATGGATCAATCCGGCGGATGTCATGTATCATGCCATCAAGAATCCTCCATTTTGTGGCGAGCAAATGGGGCTTGTGTTCATCAAAGAGGCCGAAGTTCATTTCATTGTTGACGGTCCAAAGAATGATGCTCGGATGGTTCATGTACTTCTTTATCAGTGCGAGATATTCCTGCCGCCACACCTGCAGCAGCGCGGGTCTCGGCGGCTCGCCGATCATCATCAGCCAGGGCCATATGCCCTCGTAGGAGACGCACACTCCGATTTCATCGGCGGCGTCGAGCCAGGCTTTGGTAAAGGGGACAATGTGCGTGCGCACCGCCCGCACATTGCCGTCATGGGCCAGCTTGGTAAAAGTCGCCGCAAGCTTGCGGTCATTGGGTTTGAGATTGCACGGAAAAGGATTGGCTCCGCGCAACCAGTAGGGCTTGCCGTTGAGCATCAGGCGCGAGCCTTGACGCTCAAACGTGCGAAATCCGAAGCGAATGCTGTACGTGTCAATTACCCTGCCACCGCTGTAAAAATCAATCTGCAGGTAGTACAAGTGCGGGCTTTCGGGAGACCACACTTTCGGTTGCAGCGACGGAGTGCTGAATGTGGTGCGCCGGCTTGTGCCCGCAGATAGCGTAATGGTGCCGCCATCGCCCGCGTGCAGCACCGAGCCATCGGCGGCGTCAACGATCTTATACTTTATCAAGCCCTCGCCGCTCCGCTCGCTGCTGTTCGATAGCGCGACGCTCGCGTGTGCCCCATGTAAACTCGCCTGTACGGTGCAGTCACCTATGTGAAGCGGGTTGGTCACAATCAGCCGAACGCCCTGCCAGATGCCGGCGACGTTGCCTTGCAGCATGCCATGCGGAAGCGAATTGAGCATTTGCGGCGTGACTTCCACGGTGACGGCGATGGTTCCACGGTCGTTTTGTTGCGGGTGCGGCGCCTGTATTTCGCCAATGACATGCACGGCAATAACGTTGCGGCCACCGCGCATCGCGTGGGTAATGTCGTATCGCTGCTCGGCGAAGAGGCCCGTATGCCCGCCCACCCGCACGCCGTTGACCCATATTTCAGAAATCTTGGCGATAGCATCAAAGCACAGCTCAAAATGCCGATCCCGCAGATCGTGCGGCAGGTAAACATAATGCCGATACCACGCCGCGCGCGTTGTGCTCCAATCGAACGTGTACCCGTTTACGCGCGCCGCCTCCTCTATGTCGAGGCTTTCGGCAACGCCGGCAAGCCGGGCTATGCCCCGCAAATACCCAAAGGCGTTCTGTCCGTATAACCAAGAAAGCCCCGGCGTCCAAAAGTCAGGTACGTGCATGACATGCCACGGTTCATCGTCATAGTGCAGCGACACCGGTGGCGAATCGCCGCAACCGTTATCGGGCATAAACAGCCAGTCGCCATCCAGCGGCATTTCGCTGCGCGCGGTCGTCAGGGCTTGAACCGTCGCAGGCTTGTAAGCCGCCCGCTGACGTCTCCGCAGGGCGGATTTGTCGCAAGGCGACGGCTCCCAGCACTGCGATCCAATGCGGTCGAATGTGGCGCGATCTTGGCCCGTGGGAGTGCTTACCCGCACCTTGCGATATTCCGCCGCCAAAAAACCTCCGCCCGTGGCGATGGAGCCGCCAGACCATAACGGGTGCGCATCGTGGGTGTTGAGTCGGGGCACCGTTTCGTCGTTAAGGTACACATGAAAGCTTCGGTTAATGGCAAACACCTTAAGCGCATACCAGGTATTTAGCTCAGGTGTAAACCCGAGCGGAGCCAGACCCAAAAAACGTATGCCGCCCTCACCGGCATACCGTGCGATGTACAGATCGTTGTACGGCGCTCCGCGCAGCGCAACGACATAACGATTCTGCAAATCCACACAGCGCACGGCACACCATAACTCTACGCCTGGTGCGCCCGCCGGAGCTCGCATTTCCAGTTGCAACGCAAAATCGTTCCAAGTGTTACTGATTGAGCCGGAGCCTGGCGGCGTCTGCTTGAGATGGGCCGCACCAGTCGAACCAGCCAGAGTGGTTGTCGCAGCCGAGGCAACGCCGACCTGCAAAAAATGCCTTCGCGAGAGCGCTGAAGTCTCGGCCGCGTCGAGCGGGGCAGTCGGGTTGGAGTGCCGATCCATAACAATTCCTTTATTTAAGCGGGCGTGGTCCGTCGGAAGGGGCATGGAGTCTGGTGGCTTCGTTGCGGCGTGCGTGGTCGGCGACGCGCAAATTCACCAGCAACGCGCGCAAGAGGCTACGCTTACGCGGGTCGTTTAATGACAGGCGCAACGTCGCAAGAAACAGGCGGCCCTTTCCAAGGTCGCTGCGAACCAGTGCGGCTCCGGCGGTCTTGGTTTGCCGTTGCGACTCATAGACGGTGGCCGGCTTGAGAAACTCCGGTTTTCTCGTCCATGCGAGCCAGTTCGTGGGGCACGCGTGCAGCAGCACCTGAGCGTGGGCAACAAAAGGCCCGGTCAAACCATGGGCAATAATCCATGGATTTTTATCTTGTGCAAAATACAGGCTCGCCAGCGACAGGGGTGCTGTTACATTGCTCGGCCAGCCTTTTACGAGTGATGCCGCGCGGCGGTTGGTTAGAGCCACCGGCTCGGGCAGCATCTTGTTCACCGATGAAATATTCCGCGATTGCATGTTGAGCACCAGCAACGTACCGCCATGACGGGTGATGGCAGTCATGGCGGTACGTATGACCGCGGCCTGCTGCGCTGCGACGGCGGCGTCCACAATAAAAAATGCACCCGGGTTGGCAATCGTTGGCGTCGGTGTCGTCAATGTGAAACCAAGCGAGGTTAGTTCTTGATGCAAAGCGCTATTGGCGTTGCCAATGAAACCGATCGTTTTAATGGTAGGTGGTTGCGGCATGGGCAATGGATGCTGTGCCGGCGCTCGGCTCCAACGGGATGGCTGAGGCCCGCTCGGGGCCCGCGCCGCGACAACCGCCCGCCAGAATGACCACGGCCGGTACAGCGGCAGCCGTGGATCGTAACCGGGGTTGAGCGTGCTGCAGTATGGCCCCAGCCGTTCCGGCTGCATGCCGGGCTGATGCGATTGGTAGGGGCCAAAAAAATACCATCGCGCAGCGTCGCAGGCCTGCTTTGATTGGCCAACCCCAACGGTAGCGGCTTAAGCCCATACCACACAAGGTCCCAGAGCGAACCGTAGGCGCAGAACTTGCGTTCGGCTAACGCATAGTCATACCCCTGTACCGCAAGGCCCTGCATGTAATCACGCATGCTTTGGTAGGCGCGGTCGCCTTCGATTTTTGCCACCATCGGCGGGGTGGAATAATACGTTTCGGTGCATTCGCCAATGGCGAACGGTTTGTGAATATGCTTATATGTGGCCTGCCAACCGCGCGGGGTGCCATAATGGGCCACCCATACCGGCAGGCGGCCTTCCATGTCACCGTCGCCATCGCTTGACACCCACGGCCGCGTTGGATCCATGGCCTCCACCATGTGGGCCAGCGTTACCACCTTGGCAGTTACCATGGGCTTATCCGCCGGTTTTACCCGTGCTGCATACATTGCGGCCTGAATTTCATTCGCGACGCTCCAGCCAAATACGCACGCATGGTTTCGGTCGCGGTGTACCTGCGCCTTAATAGCACGGGCGAAGCGCTTCCAAGTTATTGGCTGCCAATAATTGAAATGGCAATGGCTGGCCCAGATGCCGCTTTCATCCAACACAGCAATGCCCATCTGGTCGGCCATCTGTAGAAAAAACGGCGGTCGTGGCTGGGCGTGCAGTCGCACAGCATTGCAATGCGCCTGCTTGAGCATGGTAAACCACGCCCAGGCATATCGCGGCGTCATGGCAGGCACACCCAAAAAGTGCCAAGCATCGGCCATCAGTTGTACCGGTTTGCCGTTGAGGAGAAGTTTGCGGCCATGGATAGTCCACTGCCGCCAGCCAAAGCGGGTGGAGAGCCGATCGTGTGCGGCGCCGCCAACATTAAGTTCAGCCACCAGCGCATACAGGTGAGGGTGGTTGAGCGTCCAGAGCGCCAGCGCATGATTTACTTTTGTTTCAAGCGTAAAAGTTTTGGTTTGCCCAGCCTTTACGCTGCCGCGTGCTGCGACCATCTGCACTACAGTTTTTCCAAGCGAATATTTGGACTCCGGCGCCGTGATGTCGTTATGCTTGCCTCGCCAATGCCATGGCCGAATACCTGCCGCCAGTGCAATGGTCTGTGGGCTGCCGCTGCGATTGGCAACTTTTACAACCGCACGCAACAGGTTGCGATTCACCAGCGGCTGGATAAATACGCTTTTGATGTGCAGCCTTGGCCGCGCCAGCAAATATACATCCTGATCAATGCCCACCATACTCATTCCCCAAAATGAGCCTGTCGGATAGGTGTATTTGCTTTGGTATGGCCCGGCAATGTTCATAAGCGTGCCTTTGCGTACGCCCACCAGCAGAGTATTGGGTCCGCCAATATGCACCCACGGCGTTACATCTACGTCAAATGGCAGGAAATTATTAAAATGGTCGGCTGCCCGGTGGCCATTAACCACAATCCGGGCTGCTCCCACAATGGACATAAAGTGCAGAACGATCTGGCGGCCTTTCCAGTTCGCCGGCACTGTGAAAGTGGTCTTAAGCCACCCCATTTTCACGTCTTGCCACTTTTGGGGATAACTTGGAAAAGTGTCAAACTCATAGCCGTTACCTTTGCCAAAGGCATCCACATTCCAGGGTGATGGTATGCGAATGGGTATCTGGCTCCAGCCGTTGGTGGTTGGGTTTGGCAGGTGTGGCGGTCCAGCCCCAGGCTTGTAGCCGGCGGGCAGCGCGAGCGGTTCAAACCGCCACAGACCGTTAAGGCATATCTCGGTGCGAAAAGGTTCTTCAGACGGACTTACCAAGCCGTGTTCAGGGGCAAAGCGGTGTGTAAAAAGGTTGCCATCGGCCGGGCGCTGCGCATGAAGCACCGCAGGGGATGTCAGAACGATGGGTAATAAAATAGAGAGACGTTGCAGACTGCGCGCCGCACTTTTAAACATGCAAACTCCGTTGGAAAATTAATACCAGCCGGACAGCGCCGGCAAGTCAGGGTTGCTCAAGTTCACCATGCGCAGGCCCGAGTTGCCGGTTGCTCCCGGAGTGGCAGGCGATTCA
>JABEVB010000001.1 GCA_013044165.1 Phycisphaerales bacterium | reverse complement strand
GTAAGGCCGGCAAGGCTCGGATTGTGCTCGGCGATAATATTCACATGCGTGCGACCTTTCGCAGAAATAATTCCATGAGTCATGGTTTGCGAAAAGCCCAGCGGCGATCCAAACGCAAGTACCCAATCGCCTACATGCATGTCGTCGGAATTGCCCAGATGGGCATACGTAAGGTCCGGCGCACTGATTTTAACAACTGCCAGGTCCGTCTTGGGATCGGTACCAACAACACTGGCCGAGTAATGACGACCATCAGCAAGCGTAACCGTTATTTTTGTGGCATGCGACACCACATGATTGTTCGTTACGATATACCCTTTGGGGCTTATGATCACGCCGCTGCCCGTGCCGTACAGCGTCTCGCCCTTGCCGGGAGTAAGATTGGGCATCGCGCCCGGCGGCAGGAGTTTGCGAAACGGCAGAGGGATTTGCAGTTGCGGCATAGCCCCTGTGCCAGGCATGTGCTTGACGACGCTGATGTTGACCACCGCATTTTTAATCGAATGGTGAATGGCCTCAAATACCTTCGAAAGCCCCTCTCCCTGCGCCACAAGGCCCGGATCCAGTGCCGGTGTCGGTTGCCCGCTGGAGCCTGCCGCTGAAGCTGTCGCAAGCATATTCCAGCCTGTCATCCCTACGCCCAGGGCAACACCTGCAACCACCGACGCCGCCCACAAGACATTGACTTTGCTTTTCATAAATCGCTCCAATTAGAAAAATGCCCAAACTTCAGGCAAACCAACACACGCGGCTCCGCAACAGCCGCAACACCATTCCTGTTGCCGTCTGTTGTATTTGTTTTCGCCCTGAGCTTGTCCGATAAAGCCGCAGTTGCGAAATACTCTCCCCACATACAATCTTGCTCGCCTGCGACTGGCAAGGGTGCCGCTCGCGCCTGAGCTAACGCTTCGGCTTATTTGCTATAAGTTGCGACCATGACTCCCCTAATGGCTCTTTCATGGAATACTCGTGCTTGGCTGCTGGGTACTGCCGTTGCATCACCGCTGCGACATAGCGCTGTGCCGCCTGCAGCATGACGGCCGGCACATCCGCAAATGTTTCCACAAACTTGGCAGGTTTAGCCGTAAAACCCAGCACATCATGCCATACCAGCACATGACCATGACAACTTTTTCCCGCACCACAACCCAACACCACACAATCCACCTGAGAAATGACCGCCTCGCTCACCGCGTCAGGAACGGCTTCCAGCAGCAGCATGGCAGCACCCGCACGCCGCATCGCAACGGCCGTTTCTATAATCTCCATAGCCTCCGACCGGGTACGGCCATACGCCCTGTATCCACCTTCAGTCTTCACACGCTGCGGCAGCAAACCCAAATGAGCGCAAAGCACAAATCCTGCCCCCGCCAGCGCTTCAACAATGTGCATTTGAGAGCGGTCTACCTCCAACTTCACCGCGTCGGCGCCGGCCGCTCTAAGCCGGCCGGCGGTGGCTATTGCCTGCTCCGACACTTCGTAACTCCCTGCCGGCATGTCTGCAAGCACAAAACTACCCAACGCGCCGCGGCGCACCGCCTGCGTTATTAAGCACATGTAATCCAGCGTGGCGGTTGCAGTTGAATCCTGGCCTAAAACCGTCATGGCGGCCGAGTCGCCTACCAGCAGGATGTGCACACCCGCTTGTGCCAGCAGTCGTGCCGTCGGAAAATCGTAACACGTCAGCATGGCAATGGGCTTACCGGCCCGTCGCATGGCGTTCAAATCGTCCAGCGTCTTAGGCACATTATCGGTTGACGACTTTGAGCCATCACTCATATGCAACTATCTCCAGCCGCACGTTGTTGCCTCGTGGCCCCGCACATGAAGGCCGGACCATTTGAGCCGCCCACCATCACGCCCGCACAAGCCCGACCGCTTCACTCCGATTCATTCAGCCCGCCAAAACGGCGCGTCCGGCCGGCAAAGTCGCCAATGGCTTTATCCATATCCGCCGGCGTAAAGTCAGGCCACAATACGTCGGTGACATAAAGCTCGGCATAGCTGATCTGCCAGAGCAGATAGTTGCTGATGCGCATTTCCCCGGCGGTGCGAATAAGCAAGTCCGGGTCCGGCATGCCGGCGGTATACAAATGCCTCTGTACCTGGGCCTCATCAATCGCATCGGGCGACAATTCACCCGCGGCCACACGGCGGGCTATGGCGCGAACGGCATCAACTATTCCGGCACGCGATCCATAGTTTACCGCAAGGCATAGCGTCATGCCGGTGTTGCGATCCAGCGCCTCAATGGTGCGATCAATCTCGCGGCATACGTCCGCAGGCAGGCCATCCCGCCGACCAATCTGCCGAAAGCGAATGTTGTTTTTCATCATCACCGGGCGCTGGCTGACAAGATACTCAAGATAAATCTGCATCAGCTGCGCAATTTCCGCAGCAGGCCTCTTCCAGTTTTCGATCGAAAAGCTGTACAGCGTAAGCTGCTCGAGATGCCGCCGCGCACAGTGCTCAATGATGTTTCGCGCCGTTTCCGCGCCTGTGCGATGCCCCACATACCGCGGCAAACCACGGGCTGCCGCCCAACGACCATTGCCATCCATAATGATAGCGATGTGCCGCGGCATGCCGGCCTCAACCGGAGGGCGCTGCAAAGGCTCGGAATGTGGGGCCTGTGTGTTCATCGCCTCATTCAAAGTTAAACGCATCCGCAACAGCCTGTGCACACCGCCAATTCGCTACAGCGGCAACCGGCTTTCGCCATGCCTATTGTACCAATGTCTGATGCCGCGCGGGACCAATGCTCACAATGCGCACAGGCACCCCAACAAACGCTGCAATTTTATCCAAATACCGCCGCGCATTGGCCGGCAAATCAGCCACCTTATGAACCGCATCCAGTGGCTCGTGCCAGCCCGGCAACGTCTCATATATTGGCTCAGCCGAAGCCAGTTGGCTCGCGTCGGCCTCGAACCAGTCGGTGGTTTTTCCGGCCAGCCGATACGCCGTGCACACCTTCAGTTCGTCAAAGCCAGATAGAACATCCAGCAGCATCACGCACAAAGCCGTCGCCCCGGTCACACGGGTCGAATAGCGCAAGGCCACAAGGTCCAGCCAGCCGCAGCGCCGCGGCCGCCCGGTGGTGGTGCCAAACTCTCGACCACGCTGGCGAATTTTTTCACCTGTAGCATTATCCTGCTCGGTCGGAAACGGTCCGGCTCCAACGCGGCTGTTGTACGCCTTCACAATGCCCAAAACACTTTTTACTGCCGAGCCGGGTACGCCCGTCCCGGCGCTCAAGCCCGTACCGCAATTACTGCTCGTCACAAATGGGTACGTGCCATGGTCCAAGTCGAGCAGTATGGCGTTGGCACCCTCAAACATAATGCGTTTGCCTGCGGCCATCGCCTCATGGAGCAACTGCACCGTATTGCATACATGCGGCCGAAGTTGCTGCGCACAGGCTCGATACTGTTCAAATATGGGCGACCATTCCAGCGGGACATCACCATACAGGCCTGCAAGCAGATGATTTTTTTCTTCAACGATACGCTGCAGTTTTTCCTTAAAACGTGCTTCATCCAGCAAATCGCCCATGCGAATGGCGTTGGAGCGAGTAGCCTTGTCGGCATAGCACGGGCCTATGCCGCGCGCCGTAGTGCCAATTTTTTTATCCGCCAGCCGCGATTCTGAGAGCGAATCCTGCCTTTTATGGTATGGCAACACAACGTGCGCCGCCGATGAAATCCGCAGGTTCTCCCCCATCGCAATGCCCTGCTGCGCCAATTGGTCCATTTCCTGCAGCAATTGAATGGGATCTATCACCACGCCATTGGCCAGCACCGAAACACACTGCGGCCGCAGAATGCCGCTGGGAATCAGATGAAACGCATATCGCTTGGAACCCACCGTAACAGAATGTCCGGCATTGCTGCCGCCGTTCCACCGGACGGCAAAGTCAAATTGCTCCGCCAGAAGATCTACAACTTTACCCTTGCCCTCGTCCCCCCATTGCAGTCCGACTACCGAGGTATTGCCCAGCGTTGCCAGCAGTGCCAAATCAGGTTCCATGTTGCCTCTATGTACACCAAAGTCCCATTTATCCCAAGACTCCTGACGATACCCCCGCCCACGCCGCCTTGCAACCAATTTCTTAAAGCAATCGCGGCAGCGGTCTGTAGGCTACTGAGCCTGCGGCTGGATTTATGCTATTTCACCCTGCCAACAGCCCCCACGCCGTTTATAGTTATTTAGCTTGCCGATGGTGATTCATCAGTCAGCAAACCCATACCGAGCCACCCTCATTCCAACCGGCCTTGGGCCTGGCGCCACACCTATTGGTAGTCCGTCTGACGCCGGCACGCCTGATGTACGGTCCATCTGAATGACCCTGTATTTCCGCGGATAGGTCCAACACCTGTGAGCCGTATTCCAACGGGTCACCGGATAAAAAAACCGGCTCCCAGTAATGGAAGCCGGCATTTAATACATCAATGATGGACAATCGCCTTAGGAATTTCTTACTCGTTGCCGTTGCCTACCACAGATATACTGGTGCGGTCGGTTACCCACTGACCATTGTCGAGTTTAGCAAACGCTTTGACAACGTATCCACCGGGTTGATCGGCCGAGAACTTTGCATACTGATTTTGCCGTGATGAATCCGGCGAAATTGTTGCATTGCTCGGCGTGACCTTCCATTGAATATCCGCGTTGGGCATGTTGAGCGTGCTGGCATGCAGCCAAATGGCCTCGCCCACTTTTACCGACTGATGATCCGCATGCACACTGATTGCAGCAGCACTCGAATCCGAATGATACCCTTGCGAACACCCACCTACGGCTACAGCCAGAGCAGTCGCCAAGGTTGCAGCCATTAAGATGCCAATGACTTTGTACTTTTTCATAAGAACACTCCTGTTAAGTTAACCACAAACGGTAAACAACATCTATTTGAAAGACGCAGACCATGCATGCGCATCTGAACGTATGCCTCCGCTACCAGTGTCCACGTCGGCGGCCGTTGCCGCGGGTGCGAAATAGATTGCGGACGACCGACCGACGTGAATTTAAAAGCTGAATGGAACTATGCCCATGATCAGCAGCACAATTAAAACCACGACCAATGCGCCCAGCAGCCCCACCGGCTGATAGCCCCAGCCGCGACTGTAACCCCAGCTCGGCATGGCACCCAAAATCAGTAATACCAGCAGAATGAGTAAAATCAATCCCATACATGTACCCCTTAAAAAAACGTCTCGCCACATTACCGATCCACACCTTCGCAACCCATTTGCCTCTGACTCATTTCGGCAAAGCTGGATCGCTAAAGCTGTTCACCGGCTCATAGGCCGATATATTCAAATGCAATTCTCGTGCCACAGAGCCAACTCGATGTCTATTTTCAATACGACTCGCTTGGCTCGGTCATATGTGCTGGCAATCAAGCCATATTGTCCGGCCCATGACGTTTGGTCACACCGGATCGCGTCACTTTACGACCAATCCAGCGAAAATGAATTATCGTTAGGATACTTACATATCACTTGCTATTTGCTGTTTTTGGGCGACTCTCAAGTACGAAGACTTAAGACAGCCTCCACGTATGCTGCCGTCTTAATTTTATCTGCCACACCCAATGGCACACCATTTGCATTGAAAGCCAGCGCCGATGTTTGTTGTCTCGGCACAATTTCCCATCGCGTGTCCCGCCTGCTAAAAATGTGGGGCGGCGGGATACGCTGATGTGGGCTGTTTTTCAGGTATTGAGTCGGCTGCATCGCGGCTAATTTATCTGGAGTTTTGCCGTGACAATATTATCACACGAGAAGTCTGCATCGCCCGTGGATCAAGACGCAATCAAGAGCCACGGCATGGGCGATGCCGTAAAACAAGCGGCGGCAAATTTGCCGGACCAAGCCGCAGCGGCCGGTCGCCATATGCTCAAAATGGGGCGGGAGGCTTACTGCCAGACAACCGATCAGATCAGCAAATTCACCAAAGACACACCATTTATTGCCTTAATCGTCGCCCTTGGAATTGGCGTTTGCATCGGCATAAAGGTCTCCCGATCACGTACTGCGGCAAAATAACTTGCTCGCTGCTAATCCTTAATAAAACAATGCTGTGGGGGTACCCGGCACCCTCATTGAATGGTCTCCTTTTCTGCGAATCTCGATAACCCGCCCCAATCTCCAGACCACTATCGAGCCAAAGCGCCACAGCGACGCAGCATCACTTCGCAGACACGTCGGTAGTGATAACCGCACACCGCAAGTTCCACCGCCAACGGCAGACTCCTTGCCCGATGAAGACTTGTCCAAATCAGCACCCGCCAATAGTGATAGCGTTCCTTACCAACCACGCCTAACCGCCACATGGCTCGCGTGCCGGCCAAAAGCCTGTTCAGCGTCAGTTCTGAGCGATGCGGCGACGGACGGTACTCGGCCAGAAATTTCTCGAGCCGTCGGTAGTACTGCCGCGGAGCATAAATTGATCGAAGAATATCCAGATACCCCTGCCGCAAGACCTCGGCATTCATGGTCGGAATAATATTAGATGAGCTGTCGGCGTTGTCACCGGTGGCCAAACCGGCGATGCGATTGGCCTGCTGCATGCGCGAATAAAGCCGGGTGCCCGGAATTGCCTGCAAGCGACCAACCATAGCGGTCATGATGCCGCTGTTCTGAATAAAATCAATCTGCCGCTGAAAAATGCTTGGGCGATCGCTGTCAAAACCTACAATAAACCCTCCTTGCACTTGCAGGCCCGCCCGATGCAGCCGTCGCACATCAGCCACAAGGTCGCGACCTTTATTCTGTCGTTTTGCGCACTCAGTCAACCCCGAGTTGTCGGGCGTTTCAATGCCTACAAATACCGTGTCAAACCCTGCCTCTGTCATTTGGCGCATCAAGTCGGCATCATCGGCAAGGTTAATCGAGGCCTGTGTATTTAATGACACCGGACCATAGTCCTTCTGCCATCGAATCAGCATGGGCAGCAGGTCACGTTTTACTTCGGGCTTATTGCCAATGAGGTTGTCATCCACAAAGAATATATTGCCCCGCCAGCCACAGCGACGCAATCCATCAAGTTCAGCCCGAATTTGCGCAGCGGTTTTTGTACGCGGCCGACGACCAAAAAGCGACGTAACATTGCAGAACTCGCAATCAAATGGGCAGCCACGCGAAAACTGCACACCAGCACACGCATAGCGACGCAGATCGGCGAGTTCCCATAATGGAGTTGGCGTGGCACGCAGATCGGCAAAGCCCTCGGCTCGATACATCCGCTGCGGCCGACCTTGCTCCAAATCCTTCAGAAACGGTGGCAATGAAACTTCCGCTTCGCCGAGCACAAAGTGATCCACCTGACTGAACGATTCGTGCTCCAAGGTAAACAGCGGCCCGCCAGCCACGACCCGCAGGCCCGCCTCTTTGCATCGCTTGATTAACGCGCGTGCCGATTCACGCTGCACCACCATGGCGCTGACCATCACCATATCAGCCCAAGCCAAATCCGCCGGCTTTAACGGCTCAACATTCAGGTCTATCAGACGCTTTTCCCATTCGGTCGGCAACATCGCCGCAACGGTCAACAGCCCCAGTGGCGGCGTAACCGCCCGCTTGCGTATAAAACGCAATGCGTGATTAAGGCTCCAGAATGTCTCGGGAAACGGCGGATAAACCAGCAGAATTTTCATGAGCAAGACTCCAACTCCGCCCGTCGCACGACTTTTATTGTAGTCTTTTACGCCTATAAACAACAGCACGCATACCACCAAAACCTGCTATCGCATGATCTCTGTCACCAGTCCTGCTTTTAGCTCCTCAACACTACAACCAACCATGAGTTCAAGCCGACGATGTAAACGTTAAGCAGGGCACAATGTTTATTTTCTTAACAGCGCACACAACTATCTCAGAAGTAGGCACGCGCAACTTCGTGATTTCGCTTTTTGTAGCAAGTCTTTTTTGCTATCATGAGGCTTGTGCCCTGCGACCTTTGATTGTTGTGCATCTCGGTTGCCATTTTATCCTTCCGTGGAGCGAACCAATGGAATTACCCCATCGTGGCCGTGGTGACGAATTATTACCGCCCGGTGAACTTACCGATATCCGACGGCGGCTGCGATTGCTGGCGCCCAAGCATGATCTGACAACAGTCATCGCATGCGCCTTCGACCATCGCACACGAATGCTGCCCTTCATATACGCCGATACGCACATGGTGCCGGCCGGTGTTCGCGCTATTGGTTCGGCCCTGTTCGACTCCGGTTTTGAAAAGACACGTATCGTTTTGCAACAGTGGAATCGCCACTTTAACCCCGCCATGATGCGCCTCGACGGTCGAGTTCCCGATTTATTTATGATTTCCAGCATGGGCATGCATCTGGCTCCATGCCTTAAAATGATTCGCGATGCACGAAAAATTGCACCCGAACATCGTCCGTTAATCATCACCGGCGGCTCACTGAATGTTTACCAGCCCTATGAAGTCTTTGCCGATGGCCCATCAGCCCTATCGGGCGCGGATGTCGCCGTTACCGGCGAAGAGTACGTCATGCTGAACCTGCTTGAGGTGCTCTTGACCCTCCGCGGCAATGGAGAGTCGGCTCGCATGGCTTTTGAACGCGCCCGAAAAACCGGCGCTCTTAATACCGTTCCCGGTCTGGTTTACGCCGCCCCCGGCGAAAATGGCTCCACCGGCGAACTCATTGATACCGGAATGCAACGCCTGGTAGGCAATCTGGATGAACTGCCCCACCCTGTTCTAGGCTATCGTCTTCTCGATCCGCCCAGCCGCCAGCCCGGACTGGCCCGCCAGGCGCTCGCCGCCAACCGGGTGCGCTGGCTCTCGCCCATCAGTTCGTTGGTCATGACCTTTGGCTGTAAATTTGCCTGCCCCTATTGCCCGATCCCCGCCTACAACCAGCGACAGCATCGCGTAAAAAGCGGCCTGCGCATTGCCGATGAAATGGATCGCCTGAATAGGGAATATGGCTTGCGGCACTTTTTCGGAACCGACGATAATTTTTTTAACAACAAGCCCCGCACGCTCGAAATCGTCGAAACCCTTGCACGCCACCAGGTAGATGGAAAATCGCTGGGGCGCAAAGTTCGCTGGTATACCGAGGTCACCGTTCACGATACGCTGCAAATGAAAGAACACCTGCCCGATGTGCATGCCGCCGGTTGCCGCGCACTCTGGCTCGGCGTAGAAGACATGACCGCCACGTTGGTTAAAAAGGGGCAGAGCGTCAACAAAACCACCGAGGCCTTTGGCTTGCTGCGAAAGTCCGGCATTTGTCCCATGCCGATGATGATGCATCATGACTCACAGCCCCTCTATACCCGGGGTAAACCTTACGGCCTGCTTAATCAGGTCAAAGTATTGCGCCAGGCGGGCGCAGTCTCTCTGCAAGTTCTTATGCTCACCCCATCACCCGGCACCAAACTCTACGATGGAACCTTCACCTCCGGCCAGGTCTTTGATCGCGTCGGCGGTCGCCGGGTTGAAAACTATATGAGCGACGGCAACTACGTTGTGGCCTCAAAACATAAGTATCCATGGCGCAAACAGCTTAATCTGATGGCGGCCTATCTCTATTTTTACAATCCAATCTGGCTGCTCGTGGCGTTGGTCCGCAGCCGCACCCGAGTTTCGATGAAGCCTGCCATTGTACAGATTTTTGGAATGATGGGACTTATTCAAACCATCCGCCGAACTTTTGGCTGGGCGGTTCGACTTCGCTTTGGAGCCATCCACCGCCTCAGCGAGCCTCCGGTAAGCCCTCTGCCGATGCGTGGCGTCTGTGGCGAAACCGCATCGCACCAACTGGTGCGGTTGAACATCACCAGTTCCCCGGATACTGCCTTATTCCCCCGCACCGCCAACCCTGCTCAGGCGGAATCCTTGACAGCAGCAAACAGCCCTTGATTAAAGTCACCCCGCGAACAAACCATCATCGCTCCGGCAGTCTTCCAAGCAGCCGCAGCAGGCCATCTAAAATGGTCAGGGGATGCGGCGGGCACCCGGGCACATACAAGTCAACGGGAATCTCTGCAGGCACCCCGTTGTCAACCTCCGCATGGCCGATATAAGGCCCGCCCGAAATGGCGCATGCACCAACCGCAATTACTATTTTAGGCTCGGGCACCGCGTCATACGCTTTACGCAGTGCCCCTCGCATGTTTTTTGACACTGCCCCGGTTATCAGCAGTCCGTCGGCATGCCGCGGCGAAGCCACAAAATCTATTCCAAACCGGCTTAAATCCCAGCCTATGGTTGTCAAAACATTTACGTCGGCCTCACAAGCGTTGCAGCCGCCGGCACTCACCTGCCGCAGCCGTAGCGACCGGCCAAACAGCGATCGCAACTTTTCATTTAATTGAGCGGCAAGCACCAGTTCCTGCTCTGGCCCTAATACCAGATTCTCGCGCTGCCGCACCGCCAGGCGGTAGTCGCGCGAATAGCTAACGGCCTGCTCCGGGCACGCCTCGGCGCAGTCGGTACAAAATAAACATCGCCCCAAATCAAGCGTAACCTTGCCCCCCTCGATGCCAATGGCCTGCGTCGGACAAGCCTTAGCGCATGCGTCGCAACCTGTCGGACAGCGGGAGACATCAAAAATCGGTCTGCCTCTAAAATGCCCCGGCAACTCCGGTGCAGCCGCATTCGGATAGCCCATGGTGCGGGCACCCTGCTTCCACCGGGCAGCTAAAATATCGAACATCACAGCACCTCCGACCAGCTCGCTGGCCCTATAAATCGTGCCCACAGTAAGAAAGATTGAAACTCTTGTTACACAACGGAAAGTCCGATATCTGCCCGCCTCGCAAGGCCATCGCCACCGCCGCCCAATTATGAAACGAGGGGTCCACCACTTTGTAGCGTTCAAAACGCCCCTGTTCATCGGTAAGTACCACATGGCATGCCTCGCCACGCCAAGCTTCCACAAGCGCCACCGCCATAGAATCGGCCGCCAACGGGGTCACCGGGCTGCGAACAGCTCCGCTCGGCAACGAATCAAGCTGCTGGCGAACAAACTCACATGATCTCTGAATTTCCAGGAACCGAACATACGCCCGGGCAAAAACATCGCCGCTCTCCCAGGTGGCCACCGGAATATGCGTAAAGCGAAACAAGCCCGATGGATGATTCTGCCGGGCATCACGGTTCAATCCGCAGGCACGGGCCGCTGGTCCAACCATTCCCAGGTCAATCGCCATCTGTCGCGAAATAACCCCCGTATCCACAAACCGAGCCATCACCGACGAAGAGTTCCAAAGCAGCTCCACGGCTTGGCAGGTTTCGGCTTCAGCACGCTCCAGCGCACTTTTTAACGCTTCAATTGCCGAAGTATCCGGATCAAACCGCACCCCGCCGGGGCACAGCAGTCCCCGGCCAAACCGGCTGCCGCAAAGCGCCGCGGTCATGTTTAAAAACTCGCCGCGCAGCCGGCCGCAAAACGCCTGCGTTGAGGTGAAGCCCACATCGCCGCTTAAAGCCCCCAGATCGCCCACATGATTGGCCAGCCGCTCCAGTTCCAGCGCCACCGCCCGCAGGCTCTGTGCCCTCGCCGATTTTTGAATACCCCCCAACGCCTCCACCGCCTGACAGTATGCCGTGGCGTGGCCTATGGTCGAATCGCCAGCCAAAGTCTCAGCATAATGAATGCTGCGCGGTCCTGGCCCGGCCACCAAGGATCGTTCCACGCCGCGATGCTGATAGCCCAGCGCGATTTCCAGGTGCAGCACGTTTTCGCCATCACATTGAAACCGAAAATGTCCCGGTTCAATAATCCCCGCATGCACCGGGCCTACCGCCACTTCGTGAATTTGCTCACCCCGCACTTCATAAAAGTCCATCACGCCCGCCGCAATCTCGGCTTCCGCCGGACGATTCCATGCGTCGCGCCCCGGCTGATAGCTGCGATGAAACCGCACCGGCTTTAGCCAGGGGTGCCCCACAGGCACGCGGCCAAACTGCTCGGCAATTTCACGCTCAAACAGATGAACCTGCCAGCACGCCGGCGTAAGCGATGGAAACGAATTTTCCTCTATGCGAGTTCGTCCCAGCCGCAACCGAGAACTGCCATCATCCGCCAGCACCACATAAAGCCAAAGTACATCCGGGTTGGTGCGATCCGGCATACCAAAAAGCGCCGCAACCCGACATTGCCGGGCAACGCCATCTAATATCGCCCGCTGAAAGTCCGTAATCGAAAGCTCCGGCACCGCAGATTTGGGCAGAGCTCTGCCATTCACCAGCATTGCCAACCGCTGCCATGGAGTATCCGTTGTGCTCGCCATGCTCATGGGTGCACCTCCAGAAACACCGCCGCCCGGTGCACCATGGCCGCCAGCGGAGCGGGTATGTGCGTGCCCATCATCAATACCAGTCCCAACGAAACCACCAGTGGTAACCCAGTCAGCAAACGATCGCGATAAGCCGATGCCGGCCGACCGGGCAGAGGCCTCCCCTGCACCACGGTAAGCACCGTGCGTCCCATGCCAATAAACACCACCAGCATAAGCAGCAAAAATAGAGCGCTAATCCAATACCAATGATCCTGCAAGCCGCCGGTTAAAATGGTGAACTCGCTGACAAATGGCCCAAACGGCGGCGAACCGGTAATCGCCAAAAAACCAATCATGAAAATGGTTCCCGACAGCGGCAGCCTTCGCATAGCGCCGCGCACCTCGTCCGTGCTTTTGCTCTGGTACGATCGGTGGATGTTTCCGGCCGACAAAAATAGCACTCCCTTGGTTATGCCATTGTTAAGCATGTGCAGCAGCGCTCCAAACAGCTCGATGCCGCCTATCCCGGCACCCAGCATCAGAATACCCATTTGCTCTACGCTTGAATACGCCAGCATCCTTTTGATGTCCTTCTGGCCAAGGGTGAATATCGCCGCCACCGCCATGGACAGCAAACCCATAAAAATCATCAGATGACTGGTGAATTGCTGTTGTCCCGCAGCACAGCACACATGGTTTATTCGCAGCAGCGCCAGAAACGCGCAGCTTGTAAGCCCACCGGCCAGCAGCGCTCCAACCACCCCCGGAGCCTCGCCATAGGCGTCGGGCTTCCAGGTGTGCATCGGAGCCAGGCCCATCTTGGTGCCATAGCCCACCAGCAACAATACGAAAGCCATGCGCACCCACGTAGCGTTAAGCGTCGTCGCACGCGCCATCAAATCTGAAAAAAGCAGCGACGGTGGCCCGCTGCCCATGGCCGAATACGCCATAAAAAACGACCCCAGCAGCGCCACCGCAATGCCCACTGAACCAATCATCAAATACTTCCACGTCGCCTCAATAGACCGCGCCGTACGATTAAAATAGATCAGTGGAGCCATCGAGAGCGTCGCGAACTCCATCGCAATCCACATCAACCCAAGATGTTGGGCCATAGCCACCAACGTGCCCGCCGCCAAAAAAAACAGCAGACACGCCACAAACACCCGGTTGGAACGATCCTCCCGATAGCGAAGGTAGCCCGTGGTGTAAACGGCACATATTACAAACAGCACGCTTAATAGCAGCAGCACCAGCCGCCCCGGTGGATCCAGCCACAACCAGCCGCCAAGCCGAGCTTTCGAATGGCGATCAATCGCAATCAGGGCCACCACCAAATGAGCCATCGCCACCGGCGGCAACAGCCAGGGGCGACTCCGATCGGACGGCATCAACAGCGCAACACCCGAAGCCAGCAGTGGAATAAGTATCAAAATAAACAACATTAAACTATTCCCTCAGTGCCGTAAGTTGCCGCGTGTCCATGGATGAAAACGTTTGATTGATGTGATGAATGATGATGCTCACCACAAAAATACCCACGAACAAATCCAGTAGAATGCCCAGTTCCACCAGAAATGGAACCGCAGCCAAAAGCAGCATGCCAAAAATATATATGCCATTTTCCAGAATCAGATAGCCAATCACCTGCGTAATCGCCTTAACGCGCGTGGTCAACAGCAGAAAGCCCGTGAGAATCGTGGATAACGACACGGGTATCACCAAATTCGACACCGGATGCCCCACCACCGGCAAATGAGCCGCCAGCACCAGCGAGAGCACCGTGCCCAGTGCGCCCAGCAGCATGGTGGGTAAGAAACCAATCATTGGTTCAACTTCACGTTTAATCTTGGCGTCGCGCAGCGCCTTGTGCAGTATCCGCGGAATAATAAGGCCCTTGAGCCCGATCGTCACGCTGGCCACCACCACCGCAATCCAGTCCAGTCGCGCCGCCAGCAGCAGCGGCATGAAGCTCAAGATAACGCCCTGCGCCGCCGCCGCATGAATAAGCCCGCGCATGCGACTGGCACCGAGCATAAAAAGGTTCACCAGCAGCACCACCACCAGCAATGAATTAATCGTGCCTGTCATCGCTCACCTTAACATCAAAATAAAGCCAAACCCGCACAGAAGGCTCGCCGCCACCAGCAGTGTCGGCACATGCGTCAGCCGCAGCCGGGCCATCAACGATTCAACAAATCCAATCGTCAAAGCTACCCCAAGCATTTCCGCCAGAAACACCGCCCAATTGAGCGCGGGCGACCCCATCGGTACAGGCGGCACAAAATGCAAAAACAATGCGGCAAATACAAATAGCTTCACGGCCGCACCATAGTTAACCAGTGCCAGCAGCGGACCACTATGATCCAGCACCATTACTTCATGAATCATCGTAAGCTCAAGATGCGTGGCTGGGTCATCCACGGGAATACGCGCATTTTCGGCAAGCAGCACAATAAACATCCCCACAGCGGCCAGCATAAGTGAAGCAACCGGCAACATGGCGAAAGCATGCTCCTCCGGAGCTCGCAACATCGTATTGAGGCTTAACGAACCCGAAAATTTAATCAGCACCAGCAAGCCTAACATAATCGCCGCTTCCGACAGGCACGCAAAGGTAACCTCGCGAGCCGCCCCCATGCCTTCAAAGGAGGAGCCTGTATCCAAAGCGGCTAAGCTAGTAAAAAACCGTCCCAACGCCAGCACATAAATCAACAGAATCACATCACCCTTAAAATGCAACGGCGCAGCCGACGCCCCAAACGGCACCAGCAGTCCCCCAAGCAGAACCGTCACCAACGTCACCATCGGCCCCGCCCTGAATATCCATGTCGTCGTCTTGCTTAAGACCACCCCTTTACGCAGCAATTTATACAGGTCGTAGTATGGCTGCAGCAGCGGCGGCCCCTTGCGCCCGGTCAGCCAGGCCTTGGTGCGCTGTATCAGGCCCAACATCAGCGGCGGCGCTGCGGCCAGCAGCACAACATGCATCACCGTGTTTATCAGCATCAAAGCCACGTCAGGTATCCCCTTTTATTGCGGTAAGCCCTATCGCATCCGTCCTGTCGGTATTTAGCAAAGCCAACCTCACCAGACAGCCGTTACCAGCAGCACCACCAGCGCAACCAACACATACAGCAGGTACCTCCCCACCGCCTGCGACTGCAAGGGCCGAGCCCTGCCCGCCAGCCACCCAACCATACGAAGCCCCGGCAAAAGACCTCGGTCCAGAACTGTATCCGGAAATTCAACCGAAGCGCTCGCTGCCTCCGGCGCAAAACCAATTACGTTTGCGCCGCTCCGGCGCGGCCAGAGTATGGCTCTGTATGCATCGGTCAACATACGAACAAATGATCCCCCACTGTACTGCATGCGTGACGTCGGCGCTCCATAGCCACAACCCCATGTTGCATTCACCACCGCCATCCGTGGCCTTATCCGATAGACCAGCCAAACCCCCAGCAGCAAAGCCGCCGCCAAGCCACCCAAAATCAGGCTCATTTTCTGCAGCGGTTCCACAGCCGCCAGAGATGGCCGCTGCACAAAGGCGGCTGCATCCCAGCGGGCGATCGCCCTCTCCAGCAGGCCCAGCACCAACACCGGCGCAAGGCCCAGCACAACGCAACCAAACGCCAGAACCCACATCGGCGCAATTGCCAAAATGCCGGCCTCATGCGCTTCGGCCGCGTGCAAACTCCGTGGCAGCCCAAGAAATGTCATGCCAAAGAGCTTCACAAACGCCGCCAAGGCCAATGCGCCCGCTACCGCCAACGCCGGCGCGGCCAAGGTCAGCCACGTAAGCCGAAGTCCCGCAGGCACAACAGCACAATTGAACAGGCCCAGGTAAATCATCCATTCGCTGATGAAACCGTTAAGTGGAGGCAACCCACAGATGGCCGCCGACCCAATGGCCATAAGACCGGCGGTTCGAGGCATCCGATGGGCTATGCCGCCGAGCATCTGAATCTCGCGCGTGCCCGTGGCATGGAGCACATTGCCCGCCCCAAAAAACAGCAGTGGCTTAAATAAGCTATGGTTCAAAATATGCAGCAAAGCGCCACCCAGCCCCAATAAAATCCATAGCGGTTGCCCAACAGCCCGTCCAACCACCGCCAGCCCAATCCCCATCAGCACGATGCCAATATTTTCCACGCTGCTGTAGGCCAAAAGTCTTTTATAGTCGCTCTGCGCCATCGCAAAAATAATGCCCCCAAGGCTCGTGCCCGCCCCGAGCACCACCAGCAAACCGCCCCACCAAATCGGCGGCGTTGCCCACTGCGCGCTCACCATCACCACGCCAAACACACCCATTGCCAACCCAACACCCGAAAGAAATGCAGAAACGTGGCTCGGCGCATTAGCGTGGGCACCAGGCAGCCACACATGCAGCGGCATAAAACCCGCCTTCAGCCCAAAACCCAGCACACCTAAAATAAAAATGCCCGTCGCAAGCACCGATGAGCTTGACGTCGGCAGCACCGACCAGAGCGCAAACGACCCCGTGGCCACCCTTAAAAGCGCAAACATCCCCATCAGCGCCAGTACGCTCACGTGCGCCGCAACCAGATAAATCCAGCCAGAATCCGTAGCGCCAACATCGTCATCCTTTGTACTTATCAAAAAGAACGTCGCCAACCCCATTACCTCCCACGCCATTAAAAACAGCACCGCATCGCGCGCCACCACAATCATCATCATGGCTGCGGTAAGCAAACCCCAACACAACCGCAGCTTTCTGCCATTGCGTCGGTGGAATGCCTGAGGCCAATAGGCCAGGCCATAAATCGCCCCAAGCGACGCAATGCATAAAATCGGCGTTAAAAATACCATCCCGATCGCATTGAGCCCGATTGCAAAGCGTCCCCAGGGTAGCGACCATGGCTCGCTTAGCCCGGCCGGGGCAGTGGCAAATGCCAACTGATATCCTATGGCCCCAAACCCCATAAGCGCCGCCGTCACAATCAGGCCAACTGCAATCCACTCCCCCACTGATGAGCGCCGCGACATCAAAAGGCCCGGAACTCCGCTCCCCGCAGCCAGCAAAGTTGCCAAAACAATCAAATCCATCACCATGGCGAATCAACCTCGCGGGCCACGGCCCGCAACCCTTTCTTCACAGAGCCAGCATGCGGCGTACCATCGTCCAAACCGGCACCAGCGTCAGCAGCAACCCAAACAGCACCAGCAGTATGTACAGCAGGTACCTCTGAATGCTTCCTTGCTGTACGCGGCGCATCGGCCGCAAACGCAATTGCATCCACCGCCAAAACCGAAACAACATTCGGTCCGTAACCAGGTCCGGCACCTCTGAATGAAAACGCTTACTCTCAGCAAATAAGCCCGCAGTCGCCCCCCCCTGCTGCACCGGCAGTAGCACCCAGCGAAGCATCCCCACCAACATTTGAGCCAGCGACGACGCCGTATATTGCATGCGAGCGGTACCCTGTGCGTAGCCGCATCCCCATGTTGGTTCGGCACGCCGCGTTCGCATTGCACCGGTGCGTCGCATCACCAACCAAATCAGCCCTACCCCGGCGACTAATGCTAATGCCGCAATGCTTAGCATGCGCCACGGTACCGCCGTGGCAAGCCGTTCTGCAGAGCCCATTTGCCTCGACCACACCCCCACCGCATGCTCCAGTGGAGTCAGCACCACCATTGGAAACAGCCCAATCACAAGGCACATCCCCCCCAAAACCACCATCGGCCCGAGCATCGCACGGCCCACCTCGCTCGCCTGCAGCGCCTTTCTGCTGCGCGGCATTCCCAAAAACACTGCCCCGTATGCTTTTACAAAACAAGCCAACGCCAGTGCACCTGCCACCGCCAGTGCCACAGCCGCCAGGCTTATGACCGCCCAAGCGCCAACCCCCGCATGCGTCGCAGGCTCCAATGCCCCTAAATACACCAGCAATTCACTTATGAACCCGTTAAGTGGCGGCAGGCCGCAAATGGCCCATGCGCCCAGCAAAAACAGCCCGGCCGTCCATGGCATCCGCCGAGCCAATCCGCCCAGCTCATCAACCTTGCGACTGCCCGTCGCCGATATCACGCTCCCAGCGCCCAAAAACAACAGCGACTTAAATAACCCATGATTCCAAACATGTAGCAGGCACCCTGCCATGCCCAACACCACCCACATCGGGTGCCGATCGGCCACGCCAATCAGCGCTACCCCCAACCCTATGAGAATGATCCCGATGTTCTCAATGCTGTGATACGCCAACAGCCGCTTTATATCATGCTGCCCCAGCGCAAAGGCAACTCCCAAAACAGCGCTCGATGCCCCCAGTAACAACACAACAACACCCCATGCCGCCGGCGGCTGCGGCAGACACATCAATATCCGCAGCAACCCATAGATGCCCATCTTCAACAGCACGCCCGACAGCGTTGCCGATACATGGCTTGGAGCATTCCCATGGGCGCCCGGCAGCCAAAAATGCAGCGGCATCAGGCCCGCTTTTATCCCGAAACCCAGCAACGCCAGCAGAAAAATGCTCAGCCGCACCACCGCCCCATCGGCGGGTGGTATGGCCACCAACTCATACGAGTGCGTAGCCACATGCATCAGGGCAAATACCCCAAACAGCGATAGCGTCCCTACATGCGTCGCCACCAGATATACCCAACCTGCCTGCCGGGTGTCGGCCCGTTCATCTTCCGTGCTTATCAAAAAGAAACCTGCAACCGCCATCACCTCCCACGCCGTTAAAAACACCACAGCATCAGCTGCCAGCGTCACCATCGCCATCGCGGCAATCATCAGGCCGTAGACCAATTGCAATTTCCGCGCCGTGCGTCTGCGACGTCTCTGCGGCCAGTATCCCAACCCGTAAATAGATGATGCCGCGCCCACAACAAATACAAGCACCAGAAAAAATGCCGCCAGTGCATCCAATTTCAGATGCATCGCCATGCCCGGCAGCACGCCTGGGTACTGCATCACCACGGTTTTATTCTCAGCCAATGCCACCAAGCCGGCCCCGGCGCCCATAACTCCCGCTACCGCCATGCACGCACTTGCCACCCATTGCCCCCACGCGCGACCGCCCGTGGATAGCAGCCCCCATGCGCCGCTTAGCCCGGATAGCACCACTGCCAACAGTATCAGATTCATCCACAAACGAATCATCACCTCATTATGCACGCGGATACATCCATCGCGTTTATGTGCCTGGCGCGGCGCTTGCTAACACGCCAGCCACTCCACCGCTCAATACCGCACCGCCAGCACCAACGGCTGCCTCGGCCCGTTCGAGTGTCGCCAGAACGTCATCACGCGACGCCTGCCGGCGCACCGCATCCTTAAAGGCCGCATTGCGCAACGCAAACCCCAACCGAGACAGCAACTGCAAATGCGCGCGAACCGTCGGGCTTATAAGCGTAAACAGCACATTCACCGGCTGCTGGTCCAACGATCCAAAATCAACCGCATTCTCCAAAAAGCAAAGCGTAATCATGGGACGCTCAAGGTGCAGAACAATGGGATTACGAACATGCGGAATGGCAATACCGTCGCCAATGCCCGTCGAGCCAAGCGCCTCGCGGGCAAGCAGCACCTGATACAGAAATGCTCGATCCACCTCATCCGGCAGACGCATAATCTCAACCACCGATCGCAGCACCGTCTCTTTATTCGTGCCACTGATTCGGTAATACACGCCGCCGTCGCGCAAAGCCTCGCTCAGCGGTGGTATGGGCGATTCGAGCCCATCGGTTTCACGAAATATTTCAGGCGATACCTGAATCTTGCGCGATGTTGCCCACTCCAACAGCTCGGCTCGATTAAACCTGTACTGCTCATTAATCTGATACGCCGGTATAACCCCCAGCTTAATCCACCGGTAAATGCTCTTTTCTGAAACATTCAATAGATGGGCCGCGTCTTTTACTGTTAATTTCACGTATCAATCCTACCCTTTTAATGCACAATACAAGTCATTCTATATAGAATGTCCACAAATGTCCACTCTAAAAGACTAAAGTCTAAACAGAGCCAAGCCGGCTGCTATCCAAAGGCAATATCCCCTAACGGTAGCCAGCCTGGCTATCGAGCCACCAACTTGCCAATTGCAGTCGCCCTACAAACCCCTGCTATGCCACACCCATGCGGCCCCATTTCACCTGTTGAGGGCCTTATTGGTAGCCCAGTTTCGCGCTTCGCCTCAGCCACGGTTGAACCTCAACAACCAGCCACGCTACAATTCAGGGTTCGTTTCCGCGCAGGATGTCGCCCTGGCACAAGCGAATCTGCATGGATCGAGTTTCGGAGAACCCGATGGCCTTAAAATGTATTCGCATAGTCGGGGCGCGGGAGCATAACCTTAAAAATGTTTCGCTCGAAATACCACGCGATAAACTCGTCGTCATCACCGGTCTCTCCGGATCTGGCAAAAGCTCGCTCGCTTTTGACACCATCTATGCCGAGGGACAGCGTAAGTATGTCGAATCACTCTCCGCCTACGCCCGGCAGTTTTTAGAGCAAATGCAAAAGCCCGACTGCGAAGAAATTGAAGGCCTGCCGCCCACCATCGCCATCGAGCAGCGCAGCGGATCAAGCAACCCGCGCTCCACCGTGGCCACCACCACCGAAATTTACGATTACCTGCGAGTGCTCTACGCCCGCACCGGAGTACCTCACTGTTGGACCTGCGGCAAACCCATTGCTTCGCAAACTTCCACCCAAATTGTTGACAACATCATGGCCAGGCCCGACGGCACTCGCATCATGCTCATGTCGCCGCTCGTGCGTGGACAAAAGGGTTCTCACCGCGAGGTTCTCGACGCCATGACCCGCCAGGGTTTTATTCGCTGCAGGATTGATGGAACCGTCTATGAAATCAAAGCAGCCCCAACACTCGATAAAAACACCAAGCACACACTTGAAGCTGTCGTAGATCGCCTCGTCATAAAACCCGATGTCCGCAGCCGCCTCGCCGATTCTGTCGAGTTGTCGCTTAAACTTTCCGACGGCCTGGTCATCCTATCGGCCGAAGCTGCAGGCAAATGGCAGGACACCAGCTACTCCAGCCGCTACGCCTGTCCCGATCACCCCGAAAGTTCACTTGAAGAGCTTTCGCCGCGCCTCTTCTCGTTTAACAGCCCTTACGGGGCCTGCGAAGCCTGCGACGGTCTTGGCAACATACTCGAGTTTGATGCCGACCTTATTGTGCCCGACAAAACCCTCTCGCTTGCCGATGGCGCTATACAACCTTTTCGGCGCAATGGCCGCCGAATGAACATTTACTACAATCGCCTCATGCGCAACTTCTGCAGCGAATTTAGCGTCCCCGACGATGTGCCATTCGAGGACCTGCCCGCCAAAACGCGCGACATCATCCTCTATGGCTCCGATGGCAAAAAGAAAGCCGCGGCCGCAGCCCGTAAAACCAAACGCACCGGTCCCTACTTTGAGGGCGCTATCCCCAATCTGCAAAGGCGATGGGAAAACACCGACAGCGAGTTTGTTAAATCCAGATTGCACCAGTACCTTAGCGAGCAGCCCTGTGAAAGCTGCCATGGCGATCGGCTCCGTCCGCAGGCCTTGGGTGTAAAAGTTGGCGGCAAAAATATACGCGAAGTCACAGCCCTTACCATCGCCCAAGCCATTGATTTTTTTGTCGGTCTCACGCTCGGCAGCGAGCAGCAACTCATCGCTGCGCCGGTTCTCAAAGAAATTCGCAATCGTCTCGGCTTTATGAACGATGTTGGACTCGGCTACCTTACCCTCGACCGCCAAACCGGCACGCTTTCAGGGGGCGAGGCTCAGCGAATCCGACTTGCCACCCAGGTCGGTTCGGGACTCGTCGGCGTATGCTACGTGCTTGATGAGCCAACCATCGGCCTGCATCAGCGAGACAACGATCGCCTCATTCGCACGCTCCGCCACCTTACCGACATCGGCAATACCACCATTGTTGTTGAGCACGATGAAGACACCATTCGCGCCGCCGATTGGCTTATTGATGTCGGACCTGCCGCCGGGTCCCATGGCGGACGCATCATCGCTGAAGGCACCGTCGCCCAGGTGCTTGCCAATCCCGACAGCATCACCGCCAAATACCTCAGTGGTGAATACCAGATTCCTCTGCCCGCCCACCGCAGACCCCTGACAAAAGACGCCATGCTGGAAGTCGTCGGTGCCCGCGAAAACAATCTCCGCAACGTTGCCGTCAGCTTTCCCCTGGGCGTTATGACCTGCGTCACAGGCGTTTCAGGCTCCGGCAAGTCCTCACTTGTAAACCACATTCTGCTCAAGGCGCTTAAGCGCGAACTCTATGGCTCCAAAGAACGCCCCGGCGAGCACAAACGCATCAATGGTATTTCCCAAATTGATAAAGTCATCGAGATTGACCAATCCCCCATCGGCCGTACACCCCGCAGCAACCCAGCCACCTACACTGGCGTATTCGATCTCATCCGACAACTCTACGCACGCACGCGCGAGGCACGCATGCGCGGCTACCAGCTCGGTCGCTTCAGCTTTAACGTTAAAGGCGGCCGTTGCGAGGCCTGCCAGGGCCAGGGCACCAAACGCATCGAAATGCACTTTCTCCCCGATGTATTCGTCACCTGCGAAGAATGCAAGGGAACCCGCTACAACCGCGAAACCCTCGAAATAAAGTACCGCGGTAAGTCCATCGCCGATGTGCTCGCCATGCGTATCGAAGAGGCTCTGCAATTTTTTGACAGTTTTTCAGCCATTAAAACGCTGCTCCAGGCTCTTAACGACGTGGGCCTTTCTTATGTGCAGCTTGGTCAGTCCAGCACCACGCTTTCCGGCGGAGAGGCCCAGCGCGTTAAACTCGCCTCCGAACTCGGCAAGCCCGGTACCGGCCACACGCTCTATGTCCTCGATGAACCCACCACCGGCTTGCACTTTGCCGATATTCATAATCTGCTTAACGTGCTCAACCGGTTGACCGATCATGGCAACACAGTGGTTGTCATTGAGCACAATCTCGATGTCATCAAGTGCGCCGACTGGATTATTGACCTCGGCCCCGAGGGTGGGGCCGGCGGAGGCACCATTGTCGCTACCGGAACGCCGGAAGATATTGCCAGGCACCCAACCAGTCACACGGGCCGGTATCTTAAAACAAAACTTCAAATGCCTGGGAGTCTTTCCGGGTAATAAATATGACAGCAACATCATCCAACAATCCTCCGCCGGCCCAACCGCCCGCCACCCTTGAGGTACGCCGGCTTACCGCCGAAGCTCCCGGAGCTATCGCGGTTATTCAGGTAAGCGGACCTGCCGCAGCCAAACAAATAAATGTAATTGCCTCCGGGTGCAACGCCTTAGCTCTGCAGCCGGGCATGCTGCGCCTTGTGCATTTAACGCTCGACGGTGCCGCGGTAGATCACTGCCTGCTTATTTGCCACTCACCCAATCTGTTTGAACTACATCTTCACGGCGGACTGGCCGTGGTACGCGCTGTAACCCGCGCCCTCGTTGAACCTTCTGACGCAGCCCCTGTCCCAACCAATATGCCCCTGGCCACGCTCCCCGCCGCCATGCCCTCATCACCCCCTGCGCCTTCAACTATCGAAGCCGAAGTCTATGAGATACTCGCCGCCATCACCTCACGCACCGCCGTGCGCATGCTGGCCAACCAACTGACCGGAGGCCTTACACAATGGTGCAACAACTGGCTTGCGCGGCTTAGCGCCAACACGGCCGCAGAACATGGCCCAACCCTGCTGCAACAGTTTGCCCTCGCTACTCAATCGGTGCTGCTCAACTGGCGATGGCAACGCTATTTCTTCACGCCCCCAAAAGTTGTGCTTTTAGGGCCGCCCAATGCCGGAAAATCTACCCTTATGAACGCCATGCTTGGACGCGCCGCAAGCATCGTCAGCGACCTTGCCGGCACCACCCGCGACTACGTAGATGCCACCGGCCGTCTCGTGCACGGCTCTCTTGATATGCCGGTCATTTTGATAGACACCGCCGGCGACCGAACCACCACCGACGCTATCGAACAAGCCGCTATTGATCGCACCCGCCGACAGGCCGCCAGCGCCGACGTCCTTCTGCTTGTGGTTGACGCTTGCCTCCAAAGCTCTGCAGCCACGCTGGCAGGCTTGGCCAGCACTGCGCAACGCAATTTTTCTCAAGCCATACTCATTCCCATTTTAAATAAGGCCGACCTCCTGACTCATCCACCCAATACCGCCTCCAATGCCATCGCTGTTAGCGCCAAACAGGGACTTAACATGGACGCACTTACAGCCGCCATATTTGCCGCAACTAACGCCAATCAACTCGATGAAGCCGCTCCCGTTGCCTTCACCCTGCGGCAGCGGCTACTCTTAAATCAAGCCGCCAGTCAAACCAATCTCACAGACGCCATCATCCTTCTGCGGCAACTGACGGGTACGCCGGCTTAATTGACCATTACTCCATAAAAGAAGGGCGCAAGCCTCAATTGGCTGCCAATGACCCTGCTAAAATAGCTCCACGTAAACGCTCCCCAACTGCCAAGGCTACAGCAAGCGCACCCGTGCCATAACCCCGCGCACCTTGCGCGAGCGGCACTCTCAAGGGGCCACAATAAAGCGTCCGTGGCCCTGCCGTCATGGCGACCCTGTGGGCCGCATGCCGCGGGCGGTCGGCTTACAAAATGCCTTTGGTGCTCGGAATATCGCTCGATTTGCTGTCCATCGTCACAGCCTGCCGCAACGACTTGGCCAAAGCCTTAAACACGGCCTCGGCAATATGATGACTATTGTTGCCATACGGCACGTTCACATGCAAATTCATTTTGGCCGTGTTAGCCAGTGATCGCAGCGCTTCCGATATTAGCTCAACGTCAAATTCACCGATCTTAGGCGTTGGAAATGTCGCATTAAACACAAACGCCGGCCTGCCCGACAAATCAAGCGCAACATTCGCAAGCACATCTTCCATCGGTACGCTGGCCCAGCCATACCGGCAGATACCGCGCTTATCGCCCAGCGCCTGGTCCATCGCAGTGCCCAGCGCCAGCGCAACATCCTCGACGGTATGATGGCCATCTATGTGCAAGTCACCTCGAGCCGTCACAGTCAGGTCAAACATGCCATGCCGCGCCAAATGGTGCAGCATGTGATCAAAAAAACCAACGCCGGTATTCACGTCCGCCCTACCGCTGCCATCAAGGTTTATCGCAAGCTTAATATCGGTTTCCCTGGTTTTTCGATGAACAGATGCCTCTCTGGCAGGTGCTGGTTGTGTGGAACTTGGCGTCATGCCGAAATCTCCATAGGTGTACGCAATCCCTGCTGCAGATTATATCGCAGCAATCCCATCGCACCAGCGACAGCCACACCCCAGCAAAACATCCGCAAAACAAGCCACGCGGTTAAGCCGCATGGTCAGGCCAAATTCCCCGGCCAGCAACAGCGCCGCCGGGGCACCCCGCAAACCCGTGGCGAAGCAGTCCATCGCGACCGAGCCCCACAAGCGCTGCGCGCAAAGCTCAAAACCTTTTCACCTGTCACCTGTGCTACTGTTCTTCCGACCCGCAGGCCGCGAGCCACTACGGGCAATCACCGCATGATAGCGGGCAATTTCGCGCCGGGTCAGATTGACATATTCAAAGCCCCAGCCGCTGGCTCGCCGTGAACCTGGCGGTGAAAGCAGCGTTGGCTCCATGTCGTTGTTGAGGTTGTTGTTGTATTCATCCGGATGCTCAAACTCATTAAACTGGCACAAAAATAAAAACCGCGGTCGGTACTGAAACGCCGCCCGCCATTGCGTACGGTACGTTTGGCCATAATTCTTACCGCCCGCATCGGGCGAGAGCCAGTTATTCAGGCCCGGTCCGGGAGCCCTGATGGCCGGGTACCCACACGCCACCGTCAGTGCTTCAACACGATCCTGCTTGTTACCATGAAAATAGGTTGGTTGCGGGTCTTGATCGTACCACGACCATACACCATAACGATTTTCGTGCGTCGTCTGCATCCACGCACCAACATACCGAATGGTAAACCGCGGGTCGTGCACGTTCGGCGGCTTGGCCGATCGCGGGCCGTTGAGATACAAATTCAGCAGCGGCTTGCCGCGATACTGCAAATACAATCCTTTGTACTCTGGATTGTCAATAAAGTGCTTATAAACATAGTTAAGCTGCGCGTCGTACCAGGGTCCGGTGTACGGTGTTGTGTGGTTCATCCAATGGTTATGTTCCGGCCCCATCAAAAACACAATTTTTGGATGCTGCCGCATGTGCCGGTATAGGTTAAATAGCACCTTGTCGGCGGCAATACATTCTTTGGCGGCCGGCGATGGAAAGGGCTGCGTGAGGTTGTTAGTCCAATCCACCTCCACAAAGTTAATTCCCATTTTCACTACTACCCGGTCAACGACAGGGGCAACAGCAACTCTAAACTTGTAGAATAAGGGTTTTATGCACTTTTGACAGGGTACACGATTTGATTTCCAACTGCTGATTTTAGCCCAAAAACGGGCGCCTTGCGGTTATTTTTCTCTTGACTTTTCCGCCAGGAGCCATTCATGCATTGTGGTCGCACAGTTTTTTCTCAGCTTGTTGATATCCTGCCACATAAAGCGTTCGACATGGCAGCGCAACGTTACAATGGAGACCGTCAGGCATGGCGGCTCTCCTGCATGGACCAATTGCTCTGCATGATCTTTGTCCAACTCACCATGCGTACGAGTCTCCGCGAAACGGTCACCTGCCTCCAGGCGCTGGGAACCCGGCGTTATCACTGTGGCATCCGCCATTGATTGGAAAATGGGTTGATGGGCGAGTAACTGTTTACCGCTCTGCGGCAACTATCCATAATAATGGCACTGGCGCATTTAAATAAGTGGTGGTATGCTTCATTTCGCTATGGATGGCGAAGTGAAAAAACATCGCAAACGCGGTTGCGCCGCAGACCGTCCACCTCACGCAGTACCGCGATCTGGCCAGGCGGTTCAATTATGTTCTAAAGCGGTATGACACATGCAAAGAGGAATTGAGCCATTACCGCTCACGGTGTTACGACCTTGAGGGAGAACTACGGGCTATGCATCCGGAACTCGATCAGGCGTACCAAAAGATAGACCGCCAGCAGAAACGACTGGATAAGCTTGAGGCGGAGCATAGCGCCTTGCGTAAGGAATTGGCTGGGATTAAGGAGAAACTGCATCAGCAGCCCAAGGTGTTACCCACATTTGTTAAAGTCAATGTACCCCAAGACAAGCCGCGTCTGCGGCCTGGCCGCAAGGTTGGCCATGCCGCCGCGTTTCGGCCCATGCCGGAAAAGATTGATGAACATATTGACGTACCGGTTCCCCGGGATGCCACGGGTGCGGCGTGTTGCCCGCATTGCAGTGTCCAACTGGCGGAGGTGGAACAACATGATCGCATCGTGGAAGACATCATCCCGGCCAAGGTGATTGCCCGCTGCTATCACACCATCAGCGGGTATTGCCCGGGATGCCGTAAGCGGGTGGAGAGTCGAGCCCCGGAACAGCCGCCGGCGGTGGATCTTCCGCATGGCCAAATCGGTATCAATGCCTTGGCTACGGCGGCGTTGCTGCGGGTGCAGTATCGCCTGCCGTACCGGTTGAGCACGCAGTTGCTGGCAGACTTGCCGGGATTAACGGTCTCTCCCGGAGCCGTGACCAAACAGATACGTCGCATGAGCCAATGGCTGGAGGGGGAATACAATCGGCTGCAGGTCTTCCTTCGCTGCGCGCCGGCGGTACATATGGATGAGACTACCTGGCGGGTCAACGGGATCAATCAGTGGCTTTGGACACTGCTGGATGACCAGCACACGCTTTTTCATATTGATAAGAGCCGGGGTCAAAGGGTGGTGCAGAAATTGCTGGGGGAAGTCTTTGGTGGCGTGCTGGTAAGCGACTTTTATTGTGGATACTCAAAACTCTCGGCCCGGAAACAGAAATGTTTGGTGCATTTATTACGGGAGTTGAAAGAGGCCTCCGTTAAAAGCCCTGTATTTGGCAAGGGATCATTCCGCCGGAGGCTCAAACGTCTGCTCAAGGAGATGCTGTTACTCAAGAAGAACAAGCCGGATATGGAAGTTCAACATTATCAGCACCGGGGCAAGCAGATGGAAAAGCGGCTCAAGGAACTGGCCCAACAGCGGTGGGATGAACCTCATGCGGATCGTTTGGCCGCACGGCTGCGGAAACACGAAAAGGAATTGACGGTCTTCCTCTGGGACGATGCGGTGGATGGGACCAACAACGCGGCAGAACGGGCGTTACGATCGGCGGTGGTGATGCGGAAGATCACCGGCGGCAGCCTCAGCGAGCGGGGAGCCAGAGCCACGGCTGTGCTGATGTCGGTGCTACGCACCTGCCGTCAGCAGAACCGCCCGCTCTTTGAAACGATCAGGACACTTCT
>JABEVB010000172.1 GCA_013044165.1 Phycisphaerales bacterium | reverse complement strand
GTGAGCGGCCAGCGCCGCCACGCTCGGTTGATGCACATCAAATACAACACAATGATGTCCTGCTTTCAGGAGTCGCTGCACCATATTAGAACCCATGCGGCCCAGTCCGATCATGCCAATATTCATAACCCTGTCTCCTATGATAAGTGCCCGTGTTGAGTGCAACCGATTAAACTTAAACTCTTGACCAATCAATGCATCAATGTCGGCCAGGCGTAGAGCGTAGAGAGCCTACAAAACAGGCTTTTCCAACTCGGGCTTGTAGCGACCTTGCCGCGCCTGACTATTGCAGCGTGCCCGATGCAGGAGCGCCTGTTGTGCGGCCGGCACGTTGGCTTCCTTGCCGGCCCAGATATCCAAAGCCGGTTTTTGGATCGCCCTGGAAAATGAGAAAGTTAAAGGCCATGGCATTTTTGACGCCCAACGCACATTCATGGCATTTAACCGTGACGAGGCAGACTGTGCCGGCTGCCCTCCGGACAAGAAAGCTATGCCACCCACCGCCGCCGGCACATTTCTTAAAAGACATGTCACGGTGGCGTCGGCGACCTGATCCACACCTGGCTGATCGGGACAGCTCAGTCCGGCTAACACCATATTGGGTTTCAGGATCGTCGCTTCGAGTATCACTCTTTGTAGATATAACTGATCAAAAACAGCATGCAACACTTCCGCGGTGACTGCGGCACAGCGTGCCAAATCATGGGAGCCATCCATAAGCACTTCCGGCTCTACAATTGGCACGAGGCCCCCATCTTGGCAGATTGCCGCATAGCGCGCCAGCATGTGCGCATTGGCATCTATGCAGCCCGCGGTTGGAATGCCATTGCCGATGGTTATGACGGCCCGCCATTTGGCAAAGCGGGCTCCCATTTTTACATATTCCCGCACACGGGTCGCCAAGCCATCAAGACCTTCCGTAATTTTTTCGCCGGGAAACGCAGCCAATTCCCTGGCTCCAAGGTCCACTTTAATTCCAGGAATAATATGAGCCTGCTGAAGCGCCTCGGCAAACTCGGTTCCATTGTTAGTTTTCTGGCGGATTGTTTCATCAAATAATATCGCGCCGCTGATACAGTCGCCGAGGCCAGGCGTCATCACGATTAAATCGCGGTAGGCACGGCGCATTTCCGGCGTTTGCGGAATATTAAGAGCGGCAAAGCGCCGGTTGCAGGTAGGATTACTCTCATCCATGGCCAGCAAGCCTTTGCCAGAGGCCATCATCGCCTGGGCAGTTTTGACGAGTTCATCATTGTTCATGAACCAAACTCCTTTTTCATTGACTACGTTGGATTATATTGCCAAACATCCTCAAAACAGAATCAGCCACCCATTGCTGGAACCGACTGTTGCGGCGGCCCGGAAGAGCGAAGGGCCTCATCTTCGGTGATCACATAAGCCACCATAGCCCCCAGCATAAGCATCAACGCGAACCAAAACCGCCAATCGCGATGCGCCCGTTTCCAATAGGGAGCCGCTACATTCGCATCATGATGCTGGTGATCCTTCGCATGCTCTTGTCTCTGGTGTTGATGATTGGGTTTTACGTCGTGCATAAATAAGGTACTTTCAGTTTGATGCTTACGGCTTGGAACCGTTTTTAAATTTGGCGGGTCCGTCTTTGACAGCATTTTTCTCAACGTCGCGCGTTGCCTGATACCAGTCTTCAGTGGCGTGCTGACTGCGGCGGCCCCCTTGTTCGTAGAGTTCGTAGGCTCGTCTGGCAATCAGCGGCGTCAAATCGCAAGGCTTACCAGTTTCGATTTGCGGTTCCGCATTGCCTTTGATTGTGGTCGCAGCCATCGCGTTGTGCTTCGGCTTGGCCGCCGCACCGATGGGATCAAGTATGCGGTAGGCCAACAGCTTTATGCGATCGGTCGCCAGCGCCCACAGTGCGGCATATCCCCATACAAACCCCGCCAAACTCCACCCCAAGGGAGGCATAAGAAATCCATAAACGGCGATGAAGGTGGCAAGCACCTGTGTGCCGAGAACGGCAATCCAAAGTACCCGCGCGGGCCGGATAGACCAGAATGGCCCGCGTGTACGCGCGAGAAAGATTGTCATGTGCCCCGCCACAGACAGCATCAAATACATCATGGGCTGGAGGAGTTTGTGATCAAGCAGAAATACGCGGTCACCAAGGTAAAACAGACCGAACGCAGCGATCGGGCCAACAACACCCAGCACCGTGGCGATCCCCAGCACCAGTCGCATGTTCCACGATTCGGGCTGATTCTTGTAATGAACGTTATCGTAGGCAATTGATAAAATGGCGCCATCGTTAAGCAAAGCCAACATCACGATCATGACGGCTGTTAACGGGTAAAAATTAAATATTAAAATGGCAGCCGTCATGAACAGCAGCACGCGTAATGTCTCGGCAATACGGTAAATTGCGTAGCTGTTCATACGCTGAAATATTTTGCGGCTTTCTTTAATCGCGTCAATAATTACAGAGAGTCCCGGTTGCAAAAGTACAATGGACGCTGCCGCGCGGGCCGCATCGGTAGCGCCCGACACGGCGATGCCACAATCGGCTTTCTTGAGCGCGGGGGCATCATTCACCCCGTCACCGGTCATGCCGACAATATGGCCGCGCTTTTGCAATACATCCACAATGTGAAACTTGTGTTCAGGAAACACCTGCGCGAAACCGTCCGCTCTTTCGATGGATTCGGCCACTTCCGCGGTTTCTTCTTTCTTTGAGTCGCCCAAGGAAGCCGCATCGAGAATATTGGCACCCATCTCCAGCTTTTTGGCGGTTTCCTGGGCGATGGCCAAGGCATCACCCGTCACCATTTTAATCTTCACACCCATTTGGAGTGCGGTGGAGATGGTGGCCTTGGCATCCTCTCGTGGCGGATCAAACAGTGGTAATACGCCCAATATTTTCCAACTGCCATCTTCGTCAGCGCGCCCCACACCCAGGGATCTAAAGCCACGCGCTGCAAACTGGTTCACCGCATTTTCAACAGCAGCCTTCACCTGCGGGGCATTGGCCATTAGCGCCAAAATCACTTGTGGCGCGCCCTTGGTCACTTTGAATACCTTTGCGTCTTTGCCCTTGATGGTGGCCTCAGTTCGCTTATGCACGGGATCAAACGGCTGGAAGTGCAGCACCTGATAATCTTTCAGAACGTCTTTGTTTTTTAATCCAGCGATAACGGCTAGATCAATTGTGTCGTTATTTTCTTCGCGTGAGGCCAATGCGCCATTCAGGATAACTTGCTCGGCGGTAATACCCTCGATGCCAAAAGGATCGCCCAGGGTCAACTTGTTTTGCGTTAGAGTACCGGTTTTGTCCGCGCAGAGTACATCAACACCCGCCAATTCCTCTATGGCCACCAGTTTAGTCACAATGGCCTGCTTTTTAGCCAGCAGACGTGCGCCAACCGCCATGGTCACGGAAAGCACCGTCGGCATCGCTACGGGAATTGCCGCTACGGTCAGCACCAGCGCAAATTGCAGCGTGGTGAGGATCGGGTCGCCACGGATGATCGCAACGGTAATAATTGCAGCTACCATTACCACCGCAAGGATAATCAGGTAATTGCCGATCTTTAAAACCGCCTTCTGAAAGTGACTGACGGTGTGGGCATTCTGTACCAGTTGTGCGGTCTTACCGAAGTAAGTGTGACTGCCTGTCGCGTAAACGAGTGCCTCGCTTTCACCCTGGCGAATGATTGAACCAGAAAACACCGCCGCCCCCGTTTTGCGAGAGGCGGGAAGCGACTCTCCTGTGAGTGCGGACTGATCTACTTCCACAGGATCGCCGTCGAGCAAGCGGGAATCGGCCGGAACAATATCACCGAGCCGCAGGCGGATGATATCGCCGGGCACAATTTCTCGAGCGGCCGGGTTGAGCCACTGCCCCTCGCGTTTTACCCGTGCTTTTATAGCCAGCTTGGCCTTCAAGGCGGCAATAGCGTTGCCCGCCTGGCGTTCTTCCCAGAAACCAACCAGGGCATTGGCCACAAGCAACAGAAGGATGATGCCAAAATCCGGCCAGTGCCGCACCACACCCGATAGAATCACCGCCACTTCAATCATCCAGGGAATTGGTCCCCAAAAATAGGATAGGAATTTCAGAATAGGATTGATGTTCTTTTCAGCAATTTCGTTAGGGCCATATTGGGTCAATCGCTTCTGGGCCTCTAATTGAGTAAGACCGTTCGGCGAGTAGCCAAGTGTCTTTTTCACTTCTGGCAGTGCGAGAGTCTGCAGATCGCTCTGCGAACCGGTCTTAGAGTCGGACTTCTCAAAAGATTTACCATCTTCAGGGATGCTTGCGGTGTTGGAGTTGGCGGTCTTAACGTTGGAAGTTGCCGGTGGATCTTTATTTGTACTCATGACGGCGATCCTCCATTTTCATAGTACCATTCATTTGTGCCCCCACTTCCAGTTGCGAATTTCGGGCATATCCTGCCCGTGCTCATCAATGTAGCGTTTATGCTCGATGAGCTTGTCCCGCACCATCTGCTTGATATAGCCGGCTTTGGCGCCGAGTTGTGGCAGGCGATCCACCACGTCCTGCACCAGATGAAAGCGATCCATATCGTTGAGTACCGTCATATCAAATGGTGTGGTAATGGTGCCTTTTTCTTTGTAGCCGCGAACGTGAAGGTTCCGGTGATTGGTGCGCCGATAGGTCAACCGATGAATGAGCCACGGATACGCATGAAATGCAAATATTACGGGCTTGTCTTTGGTAAAAATAGAATCAAAATCTACGTCGCTAAGCCCATGCGGATGTTCGCTGTGTGGTTGCAGTCTCATGAGGTCCACCACATTGACCACGCGGATTTTCAGTTCGGGCAATTCACGGCGCAGTATCGAGAC
>JABEVB010000171.1 GCA_013044165.1 Phycisphaerales bacterium | reverse complement strand
TTTAACACCACCAAGCCGGGTGCGGCACTTTCGCTTGAGCAGGGAGGCTGGCCGGTTGTAGGGCCTTCAGCCATTGCTTTTGATGACCATTCGCCGGTGCCGCACGAACTCACCGTTGCGGAGATCAAAGCGATACAGAATGCTTTTGTGGCTGCAGCGCGGCGGGCACTGGAAGCTGGGTATGAGCTGATAGAACTTCACGCGGCGCACGGCTACCTCCTGCACGAGTTTGTCTCGCCGCTGTGCAACCGCCGCAGCGACGGGTACGGCGGAAGTTTTGACAACCGCGTTCGTATGGTGCTGGAGACAGCAGCAGCCGTTCGCGCCGCCTGGCCCGACAAGCTGCCGATGGCGGTGCGACTAAGCTGCAGCGACTGGGTGGAGGGTGGTTGGGGGCTGGAAGATTCGGTTGAGCTGTCGCGGCGGCTCAAAGCCATCGGCATAGACATGATTGACTGCTCGAGCGGCGGCGCTGTGCCGCATGCCAAAATACCGGTTGGGCCGGGGTATCAGGTTGGGTTTGCACAGGCAATTCGGCAACAGGCGCAGATTGCAACGGGCGCGGTGGGCATGATTACCGACGCAGCAGCGGCCGAGGCGATTGTGTCAACCGGGCAGGCTGATGTGGTGCTGATGGCACGGCAGGCGCTGCGCGACCCGTATTTGCCCGTGCAGGCCGCCCGGCAGTTGCCTGCGGCTGGCGGACCTCATCTGCCGGCGCAATATGGCCGGGCATGAGGATGATAGCCTGTGCGGAAGGCAGCAGCATTGAAGCTGGCTGATTTTTGATCTTGAACGACCCCCGGCGACGAAGGCGCAGCCGGCAAAGCCTGCCGCACCCTCGGCATCGCTCGTACACGTCCGGCAAACAATCCGTAGCCGGCACGGGCACACTGGAAGATTATTCCGTTCTGGCCAAACTGCGTGAAGATCAGGAACGAGCCCTTATTTTAATATTTTACTTGAATTTTAATGATGACATCATTAAAATTCAACCATGAGCTATAAACCACGCATTCTTACCCACCGGCTTGAAAGCCTGATAAAGCGATTTTCCGTGGTGATTGTCAGTGGTAGCCGGCAGGTGGGGAAAAGCACATTACTGCGGCACGAATTACCTCAATGGGATGCCGTTGTATTTGATCCCACAGTGGATGTCGGCAACGCCAGAAGTGATCCGGACCTGTTCCTTGATAACCATCCGCCTCCGTTGATTCTGGATGAAATTCAATATGCCCCGGAACTTGTGGCCGCCATCAAGCGCCGGGTGGATCAGACGCGCGCTACAAAAAAAAGCAATAGTAATGCGATACAAAATAATGGCGGTTTATATATTCTGACCGGTTCGCAACAATGGGCCGTCCTTAAATCCGCCAGCGAATCCCTGGCGGGGCGCGCAGCTTTTTTGGATTTGGAAGGATTTTGCCTTTCTGAAATTGCAGGCGCGGGAATTGAGAATCACTGGCTTAAACGTTATTTGGATTCACCGGAACAATTTATCGCCTCTCCGCCGGGCCGGCTGAAGATGGATCGCACCCTCAATGAACAACTTTGGCGGGGCTTTTTGCCCGAGGCCGATGCACTTGAAGCCGATTGGATCCCAGAATTTTACCGGGCCTATTTGCGAACATATATCGAACGCGATGTGCGTTTATTATCCGATCTGGCGGACTGGCAGCAATTCGGACGATTTGTGCAACTGGCGGCGGCATTAACGGCGCAGGAGATGAATCATTCCCAGCTTGGCCGGGAACTGGGCCTTACACCGCAGACGGCGCAGCGTTGGCTGGCCATGTTGCGGGCGACATTTCAATGGTTTGAAACCCCGGCCTACCATGGCAATTCCATCAAACGCATCAGCGGCAAATCCAAAGGATACATCGCCGATACGGGATTGGCCTGCGGCCTGCAACAGATTTCCAAACCCGCAACATTATCCGGGCATCCACTTGCCGGCGCTTTGTTTGAAACCGCCGTGGCGGGGGAGATTCGCAAACTCGCCTCCACCCTCTCTACACCCCCAAATATCTACCATTGGCGCAGCCACAGCGGCGCCGAGATTGATCTGCTCCTGGAGCGGGACGGAATGTTTTATCCCATTGAAGTGAAAATGAATTCTCATCCAACTCGGCAAAACACGCGTGGAATCACCGCCTTTCGCGAAAATTATCCCAAATTAAAAATTGCACCGGGGCTGGTCATCGCCCCAACCGGGCGTATGGAAAAAATTTCCGAATTGGATTATTGCATGCCTTGGGATAGTCAATAACCGTGGCGCATCAAAAATTTCTCATAATTCTCTTGTCAACAGTGACAACCAATATCAGGACGGGACACTGGAGCTATGACTATGAATTACCCTGTCGTTATACACAAAGATCGAAACTCGGACTATGGCGTAATCGTCCCTGATTTGCCGGGGTGTTTTACATTCGGTCGAACCATTGATGAGGCATTGGCAATGGCCAAGGAAGCCATTGAATTGCATATTCAGGGGCTTGTTGAAGAGGCACTTACGCTGCCGCCGCCCGGCAAGGTTGAGCGTTACCGGCGCGATCCACAATTTGAAAGCGGTACGTGGGCCATGGTCCATATTGATGCGCGGAGGCTTCGCCGACGTGCCAAGCGAATCAACATTACCATGCAGGAACGACTGCTGGATAAGGTAGACCGCGCCGCGGGTGAACAGGGTGAGACGCGGTCGGGCTTTCTTGAAAAGGCCGTGTTGGCCTACATGCCCCATGCGGCGAATGCGGCAGCGCACCCAAGCCTCGGCGGTAAGCGTGTTCAACCTGGACGCGCCATCGCGCAAAGGCGCTAGCTGCTTGGAGCGCCGGCAACCACCGGCAAAGATGCAAGTAAAACGCGGCGTGCCTTGCGAGGCAATGCGCCCGCGCAGACGCGCCTATGACGGCCGAACGCGCCCGTCACCGGCCCAGTTCGTGCAGATGTACCGCCTGGGCATTGCATCTGAGCCGCCGCGCACCCAACGCGGCTCTCGCTATCTTTTGAGATAGCTTTTTATAGCAGTCCCCGGATTGCCTCGAAACGAGCTTGCACATGCTCCCAATCAGGGAAGGCGCCATAGCACAACAGGCGGCATTGCGTTTGATACTCTTGAGCGATCACCGCAGCAAGCCTTGATCGCGGAAACAGTGCCGCACTGTTTGCAAAGCTCATGTTGTCGGGGCAGAAGTAGCTTCTGGCAAAGTAGGCTCGGCTGATTCGATCGTAGTCTGCTTTAATGGCCGTGTACTCCTGCGACTTGAGCATCGTTAAAACTTCTGGTTCATTTGAAAGCTGGTAGAGGTCGTAATAATGACGTGCGTAGCTCCCAATTGGGCGTTGGTCTCGCTGGAACAGTTCCACCTTGGCGTGGATTGCAAACATCTTCTCGACAAACGTTCGCCGGAAGTGTAAAAGCCGCATTGCAAACGGCGACTCATCTTCAGCGCCAAGAGATTGTGAGGTTTCAGCAAGGAATTGCCCAAGGTGCGATTGCAGTTTCACATAAGCCACAGGCTCGCGGCCGCTGGCGCACCCGGCTTCCAGCAAGACGCGGTTGACGACCTCGCCAGGGCCGCCGAACCGCTGTGGATAGGAGAAGCGATCATTACGTCCGAATCCGCCAATGGTCTGGCTTTCACCGGGCACTAAGGCCATCCCGGAATGGCCGCCGATGGCGTCGCGGAGCCGCTTAAGTTCTCGATTAATGCCGTTTTTGCTTAATTCGGGAGTAAATGCCATTGGGTCGAGAAAAATATCAATATCTTCTGAAAATCGCTGAATAAGATTCCAACCTTTCGACAGGCTGGTGCCCCCCTTGAAAATGACTTTGTCGCCCATGGTTGCGGCGATGAGGCGTAAGACTTCTGTGACAAAGTAGTCCTTCTCGATCATTGCCGGGCGCAGGTTCCGCCTCTGAAAATGTTGTGCGGTACGAAGCACCGCCTGTTGAAAATCTGGATGCTCAAAAAGTTTCAACTTGGGCGCCGTCCCTTTGCCTGCCAGGCCTGCGCATAGCGTAAGCCAGCCAACCGGCCAAAATCAAACCGCGAAAGCGGGTTCAAAGAAGCTTTCAGGCGTTTAAGCCAACGGTCATCCACGCCAATTTCCTCGCCTAGCGCTCCCAACATAGCGCGTACCCGCGGCGGCTCAGTCTCGGCGACTCTCAACAGCCGCTCAAAGCAACCCGGCTCCGCAACCAGTTTGGTGAGCCTGCGAACCGTGGCGTTAGGTGACAGCTCGCCGGTACGGCCGGCATGTCGCAGAAAATCCAAAAGCCCCGCATCCGTCTGACCTAAGCGCGACCAAGCCTCAGGGCGGCGGGTGTGAATGATGGCGCCTGCCCCAACCAGCTTGCGCGGCAGGCTCGAAGCACTTGTTGCCATCTCCACGCGTTGGGGGTTCTGCGTGGTGAACCCCAACAGGTTTGCGGCCATGACGCCGGAGGGAAACAGGCTTTGACGCTTTGCGGCAAGTTCTCGTATTGCAGCAGGCGACGGCTGGCTCTTGCCGAGGCTGGTCGTGCGGGCATGGTAATAGATGCCTTTGCTCAGGCGATCCAACTGGCCGCATTGGGTCAGCCGTGAAAGAGCCTGAGCTACCGCGGTAAGCGGCAGATCATCAAAATCTGCAAGCCGCCATAACCGCTCGCCGCCGCGGGCAATGCGCTGATGAACCAAGCTTGCGATAGGACGCCGCCGAGTTTTTGAGGTAGCAATCATACAAGTATCATCGCCGATTCAACGGCATAATGTCAAGTTTTATTGCAAAAAAACTTATTGATATTGCCCATAGAACACTGCGTTTGGCACACATGGCCCGGCACATAAAAGCGCCGGCCGCCAGGGGCGATTGTCACTGCGGCCGACGGGGCCCGTCAGCGGCCCAGTTCGTGCAGATGTACCGCCTGGGCGTTGACCTGGGTTAGCTCGCGGGTGAGCGTGGCGTACGGGCGGGCGCTGCGGCGAACCAGGCCGTAGTTGGAATTTTCGCCATCAAAACGCCCCGCCTTTGGCTCGTCGGCATATTCAAACCAGTGATAGCCCACCACCTGCCCAAAGGCCAGACAAGCCTTGATATATGCCACCGCGTCGGCGGCGCGCTGTGCCTGTGTATTAACGAGCACGCCGGCCCCTTTGGTATTGGGCAGGCCGCTGTCGCGGGCGCGGAATGAAAACTCGGTAATCATGAGGGGCTTATTCAACGGCGCATACCGCTGGAGCACCGAGGTGGGATTGAGGTCATAACAATTCAGCGAAATGACATCGGCATATTTGGCTGCTTCGGCAGCGATAGCCCGGCCCGGAAAGTACGCAAAGCGGCACCCCAGATACAACTGGTGCGGTGCGGCCTGTTTGATGGCGGCGCGGCAAATGCGCAGGTAGCGGGCGGCAACGATTTGGGCGAAGGCATCGCAATCGCTGAAAAAGCGGGCCCGGCCGGGGTTGGCTTTATCCAGCAGCGCCTCGTGCCGCGGATTACGCGAATAGATCGGCCTCCGCCGGTACGGAGCGCGAATGTTGTTTTCGCCCATCAAATGGCAGATGCAGGACAGATGCTCATGCCAGATGCGGTTAAACGTGCGCACCGATGGATAGCGCTTTTCCAGAAACGCCACAGCGCGAATATGACCCGGTGCGGCCGGCGGCTCATGCAGAAAGGCCATGAGCAATTCGGTATCGCCACGCCAATCGGGCCCCCAGTGGAGTTCGTTATCGCTGAAGTAGCCAATGACACGATGATTATGCGCAAAGCGCGCGGTCAACCGGCGGGCGGTTTTATCGGCAATCTTTTGAAACTCGCGGTCAAACACATCCGGAAACACGCCGCCAAGCCAGGCATTGCGGCCATGTTGAATTTTAGCCACGTACGCGGCACCCAAATTAAGAACAGGGGTTTGGTACAACGGCTTGGCGCCGGGGTTGGCCGCCGCAAATGCGGGGGCGCTCCAGGCGCCCAGCGTGTTGAAGCCCCACGCCGCAAAATGCGCCGCCGCCCACCTGCGCTGCTGCGCAGCCGAGCCAAGCTTGCGACTGATTTTGGCGATAGCATTGACGGCATCCACGCCACGGCTGATAAAGCGATGACCGTGCGGGCTTATCAGCCACCATCGGCCGGCGATGTTTTTGACGGTTACATAATTGCCTGCGGAAGAGCTGGGCGCAGCGGAGCACACGGCGATGGTCGAGCATACAAGCAGGGCCATCGGAAGCAGGCATACTCGGGTAACGGCGGCGGCATGTAAGCGCATCACATTCTCCTTTGGGCGATGAAGTCTTTGGCGGATATCCCCACCCGTTGGCGGCTGGCGCAGCTTAACCTGACGTCGGCAGGATTTTATCCGATGGCTCGACCATCGCAGCCGGGTTAAGAAGTTCATCAAGCTGCTGGGGTGAAAGATTGGTGGTGGCGGCGGCCATTTCGCGGATGGTTTTGCCGGTTTTGGCGGCCTCTTTGGCGAGGGCAGCGGCTTTTTCGTAACCAACAACCGGAGCCAGCGCCGTGGCCAGCATCAGGCCGGATTCGACCAATGCGGGGCCGCGGGTGGTGGCGACAATGCCATCCACGCATTGCAGCGCAAAGTTTTCGCTGGCCCGCGCCAGCAGCGTAATAGATTCGAGCAAGGCGGCGGCGACCACCGGCATGGCCACAATAAGCTCGAAATTACCGCTGGAAGCAGCGGCTGTTACCGTGGCATCGTTGCCAATGACGCGTTGGCACACCATAAGCAAACTCTCGGCAATGACGGGGTTTACCTTGCCGGGCATGATGGAACTGCCCGGCTGCACCGCGGGAATTTCGATCTCGGCAAAGCCCGCTCGCGGACCGCACGCCATCCAACGCACGTCGTTGGCAATTTTGGTAAGGCTCACGGCAATGGTTTTAAGAACGCCCGAGGCAAAGCAGGCGCCATCCAGCGTGGCCTGTGCCTGAAAGTGGTTGTCGCTTTCAACTATTTGCACCTCCAGCCACTGCGAGAGAAGCTGGCACACGCGCGGCGAAAACTTGGGGTGCGCGTTGATGCCCGTGCCCACGGCCGTGCCGCCCAGTGCGACTTCGGCAAGCTCTTTCTCGGCGGCATCGAGGCGGCGGCCCGATCGCTGCACCTGCCCGGCGTAGCCCAAAAACTCCTGGCCGAGACGAATGGGCGTGGCGTCCTGCAGGTGCGTGCGACCGGTTTTTATGACGTTCCATGTTTCACGGCTCTTTTCGCGGAGGGACATTTCGAGCTTGGTAAGCGCCGGCCGCAATTGGCGGGTTATCTCTTCGAGCGCGGCGACATGCAGCGATGTTGGAATGGTATCGTTGGAGCTTTGCCCCATGTTGACATGGTCGTTCGGGTGTACGGGCGATTTGTCGCCGCGTTTGCCGCCGAGCAATTCGTTGGCGCGGCTGGCGAGTACTTCGTTCAGGTTCATGTTGGTGCTGGTGCCGGAGCCAGTCTGATAAATATCCACGGGAAGCTGGTCGGCAAGTTTGCCGGCGATGATTTCATCCGCGGCCTGGGCGATGGCGGTGGCGCGGGTGGCATCAAGAAGGCCAAGTTCGTGATTGACCATGGCGGCGGCCTTTTTGAGGCGGGCGTGCGACTTAAGAAAAGCCGGCGGCATAGGCTGGCCGGAAACGGGGAAATTGCGCATGGCGCGGAGGGTCTGTACGCCATAGTAGGCGTCCATAGGCACCTCGAGGGGGCCGATGGAATCTTTTTCGATGCGAACCGCGGGGTGTGTGGTATTGGACATTGGGGCAGCTCCTGACGTTTTAAGATTGAACATTAAGCCGGCAGCCACGGTTGGCGTTGCCGGCAACTGGCCAGCGCCTCAATGCGCCGGCTGTGGTCAACGGGTTATCAGCCTTGGTTTAACATCATGCAGATGATGAACACCTCAATCTAGCCCCTTGAGCCACAACCCTTGGCATCGCCTCAAGCACCCTTGTTGTTGCCGCGGTAGAGATTACTGCGGTTTGAGGCTGCTAAGCCTAATGGCCCGCTGGGCGGTAAAAATATGGCCGGTGAGCGCATCGGTAAAGGTCACGTAAAAGGTAATGGCATGATGGGTGGGCAGCGCCTTAAACGGACAGTCAAATGCAAACTGATTAAGCCCAAACATACCATACCAGCTCGCGAGCACGCGCGTGGGGCCAAACTTCCAATGTCCTAGAAGGCGATGACCCGTGGCGGCCTTGAGATCAAACGCCTGTATAACAACCGAGCCGCCAACGGGGAGCGGCTCACCGTCGGCCATGCGGGTTTTAACAAATACGCGAAACCCCATGCCATGGCCTGGCGCAAAGCGGGCCAGGCGCGTGGCGCTGCCGACGGCAATATGATCGAGGGTAAAAAGCTCGGCGAGGCGCGATGGGGGCAAGGTGGCCATGCGTGGCGTTTTGGCGGCGAGCTGTTTTTGCAGGTCGTGAATTTGCGTATTTTGCCGCTGCACCTGCGAGCGGAGCTGGGCGTTGCTGTTTTCGAGGCGAATGTTGTCGCGGTAGACCTGAGGGTTTTGCTGCGCCGCACAGCCGGTTAAGGCCAGGCCAAGGAGGCCAAGGGCAGCTATGGCAAGCGGCGCGGCGGCGAACCCCAGCCGCACGCGTGCGGCGTATGCACGCATTAATAAATCCAAACGTTTGCAGGCAGACACAGCCATTGAATATTCGCTCTTTTATTGATCGGCAACATCGGTTGGTCCACCCGGAGGGGCAAGGTCACCGCCGCGGCCGGAGGTGATAGCGGGCAGGCGCGTCAGCGGCTGATCTATAACGCCATATTGAGCGGCTTCTTCAGCGCCGAGCCAGAGGTTGCGGTCACAATCTTTCTGAATTTTTTCGACGGTTTGGCCGGTATGGCCGGACATAATTTCGTACATGCGCTGCCGAAGGCGAATCATTTCTCGTGCTTCGATGGACAGGTCGGTGGCGGTGCCCTGCATAATGCCCGAGAGCAGCGGCTGGTGAAGCATGATGCGGCTGTTGGGCAGGGCAAAGCGTTTGCCTTTTTTGCCCGCGGCCAGCAGCCACGCGCCCATGCTTGCGGCAAGGCCCACGCAGGTGGTGGAGACATCGCAACGCAAGAACTGCATGGTGTCATAAATGGCCAGCCCGGCCGTTACCGACCCACCGGGGCTGTTGATGTAAAAGTTTATGTCGGTTTTCGAGTCTTCGTTCGATAAAAACAGAAGCTGCGCTATCACAAGATTGGCTATATCGTCATCAATCGGGCCGGCGAGAAAGATGATGCGGTCGCGCAGCAAACGCGAGAAGATATCGTAGCTGCGTTCGCCACGGCCACTCTTTTCAACCACAATGGGTACAAGATTGTTGGCCTGAAATCCGCCGGCCGGCGAAGCCAATCGCCCGGCGATCTGCGTGCTGTAAGGATCAAACGTCATGCAAGTTGCTCCTGTTGTTGGGCAAACCAAATACCTTGATAAAGCGTATCGGCGAAAGGCTTGCAAGGCAAATGGTCACGACAAAAAGACAACGCCCTCGCCAAGGCGATTGCATGTAGATTTACGCCAGCAAGGTTTTGAGCAGCTACTGGGTATCACGGGCGCAAAGCTTGCGTCTACGTCGCAGGCTCCCGTCATTCTTGCTTTTCTCTTTGTTGTTATTGATTCAAGGCCAGCCGGCGTAAGCGGCTGAAATTTTCCGCCGCATATCCCTTGCGTATGCGGCATTCATCTTCCCTGAAGGCCACATCCAGTATCCAATACAGGCCGTTTTCCACTCCCCAATGCCCTCGAATACATTGAGCCATCAGTTTGGCATCGTTACCCGGCCAGGCTGCTGATGTAATAACGCCGTTCGCTGGTGGTACCGTCGCCGACGCCCTCTTTCGGCTTATCCCGCTGATGCCGGAAACGATCTGACATAACAGCTATTTACCATATTGTTCTAGAATGCGCAAATTCGCTATCGCGAATTATTGATGGCATATTCTACATGCAATTGCCCTGGGCCGCCCCATTTTGTCAATCCACAACATTTGACAATAGCTCTTATTTGACAACATGTCCTCGAGCCGGTATATAGCTGCATAGTAATGTCTTTCGGCCTACAGGCCGCTTAACGAGTATTTTCTTGGAGTTGATTCATGCGGAATCTTTTTGCTATTGTCTTGGGATTGAGCGCCCTCATTGCCGGGGGAGGATGTGCCGTCACGCCAACGCGCGCGGTGCCTGACGTCGTAACTTGTACGGTGCCGGAAATCACCGTTGAAGCGGAGACTCCAGCTTCGCAAACAAAGAGCGGGTTGGGGATCTCAGTGGCACCGGCCGATTACTCGGTCAAGCTTTTCAGAACCGTCACATACCAGCCGGCGCAGCCGCCGTTTGCGGTGGCCATAATCGGTACGACGGCACCCTCGGTTTACGTGCGGAAGACCGTGTCCACCGTGGGCCGGGTGGCCCCCGACCGCATCAAATTCCTTCTGACCATCGACAACGAGATGCCCCGCGTGTTTTACGGCAAGGGAACGGTGGTGCAGTTTGACGTTGGCGGACGGCTGCAGCCAGTCAACCAGCGAGGCTACACCAACCTTCTGGGGGAGATTTTGCCGCCACGCCAGCAGCAGCAGATTACGATCGTAGGGCCGCGGCTCAGCTCGCTAACGAAGCCGAGTGGAATGATTGGCTTGTTTCTCTACGACGTGGTCACCAAAGAGAACGAGGCCGGTGTCGTGGTCGAGAAGGAAAACTTTCACTGGTATTTCAAGTACACGCTTGAGCCACGCACCACGCAGGCCAGCACCCAAGTAGCGGAGGGGTATATGCCGGTAGCGCAGTACCAGGCAGTAATGGCCAGCCAAGCAGCGAGTAATGGCCAGCAGGCAACTGTTCCCCTCGCGCCGGCTTACCTGCCAGCAACCGGCTCGCCATGACGAAACCGGGCAGGCCTTTACAGTGGAGCACCAAGAAGCTGACGCCCCCGTTCATGGCAAAATTATATATAAATTTTTCAATATCATTCCCGGCTGGGCAAGTCTTGCCTCAGGGGGTGGGATTGGGCGGTTCTTGATAGAAGTGTTGGTTTTTGGCGATCTTGCCTCGATTTTTGAGTAAAAGCGATTGTTTTGGCGCAGCAACAAAGCATGCAAGCAAAGCTTGCCCCTTTTTCCGCCGGCCTCAGAGGTTTGAAGGCCATTGGCAACATCTGTTGTTACATGCAGGTCGGCCTTATCCCAACCTTCGCACTTCGGCCCAGAAAACCACATTATTTTGCAAATAAGGCCGAAAGTTTCCACCACAAGCGGTTGGGCATACAAACCTCAATGGCTTGCAGCCAGAGCCGCAAAATGATGCAAAATTCCTGATATTCAGAGCAAAGTGCGAAAATCGTATCAGAATTTACAGCGTAGCATCAAGGCTCCGACAGGATCAGCGAGACCAGGCGAAGAGCTTACGGAATGCCGCGGCGGAACGAGGAAATTGGGTTCTCCATCCCGAAAGTCCAGGCGAGAGCTGGTGGTCTCCATCCGGAGCACGGTAGTCAAAATACACGTCAAAGGCAACATGATGGGCAGGATCGGTCATAAATTTATGCATCTGGCGGATGAAGTATGGATCGTCCAAGCCGCCATGCCCGTCAGATCGGTTGTCCACGCCCCATTCGGGGATCGCCAGAGCGACGCGGTGTTGTTTAGCAAAGCCCGCCCAATACAGCAGGCCTTGATTGCCGGAATAAATCCCCTGCCATGCCGCTTTTTGTCGCAGTAATATAATCGCCGGCGTTGCATGTGTGGGAAACGGATAGGTTCCCCTGAGCCAGGATTGGTCATATACATCCACGCCGATGTAATTGACGTATTTTCTGCCCGGCCACGCCTGTGCGGCCGGGAACTGTACATAAGAAACGGTTGGGTTCCAGCAAAACTGCAACCTGCTCGCTCCCGGCACGGAGCGCATCGTCGTGACTATTCGCCGCCAGTAGGTGATGAATAAACGGGATTGGCCTTGTGCGCGCCAAGTATACCAGCCACCGTTAAATTCCCAGCCGAGACGCAGAATGGCGTTAGCCAGGTGATGAGCCACGAGATTTCGCGCCAGCATCTTAAAATATTTGTCGTAATCGCCTTTGGCGCCATCGGCAAAAGATACCGAGTGGTGCAGCCCAAGCGTTCCAGCCGTTGGGCCCGACTGGTCCCAAGGTCCCGGGAGCATCGGCACGCTGAGTACCAACCGGCGGCCAGCCCTTTCAGCAACCCACTTCTCCCAGGGGCCGGTTTGCCAATTGGGCATGGCAATGGAATCCCACGAGCTGTTATCCATAAAATCTTCAGCCCAAAGCGTACGCCGCCCCATCCACTGGGAAAACGCATTTACCTTTGCCGGCCCATTGGCCCCGGCGGACCCGCGATAGACGCCAAGCTGTGATTGCATCGCGGGTGAAGTGGCAGGGGCGCGGGCAGGGGATTGGGCCTTCGTTGTTGTCGTGGGCTGCGGCGAACTGAGCGTCGTCTCCGGCGTGCGCCGGCATGCAACAGCAGATAGTACCAGCACTGTGAGTAATAACGAGCGAGCGGTGCCCTGCATCATAGTCAATCCAAATCCTCAATTAAAGTATTCCAACGGCGCCGTATCACAAACTATGTGTTATGGCTGATCAAGGGTGCGTCGCCAAAAGAGCGACAGCAGAAGTTGGACTTCCTCAAAGTTGCCGCCACCGAGTCCGACGGCCCCATTCCACACCACACCGTCGGAGCCATTCCAATTAAACCATTGCACATGTCCGTCATTAAAGAGTTCGTTTCCTCCCGCCGTCTGGCCTGCGGCCGTAATGTGTGCGCTGATGAAAGTGCTAGATCCTGGCGCGATAATATCCGAAGCCAAGGCCCAATCCGGCGGATCGCTGGGGCGAACAGGTGAGTCGAAGTCAAAACCACTGGGCGGTGCCCAGGTATTCCACGGCCAATTCGGTCTGGCTACAATGTGCCCCAGATAGGCATAACCGAGCTGGTAATAATAATCCTTGGCCTGACCGGAACCATATCGCCCACAGTATGGAGTCTCATTGGGCCAATATGTGTCGCAGTACAGCGTGCTGTACCGGTATGGCGTCTGAAAGGCCGAGGGGAAGCTGTTAATATTTGCGGTCATTACCGGCGGTGGAACCGGCAGGTTCGGGCAGCAGAGCACGAGAGCTGAATCTGGCAGCGATTCAGTGGCCGTCGCCGTTGGCGAGACCCCGAGCATAGCGTTGAATTCCGAGCCAACGGCGGCAACCGGATCAAGTATGTAATTATAATTCGGCGGTTGCGATTCAAAATTATCCGTGACCGCAAGGCCGGTACTGCCGTCGCGTTGCAAGGGGTAAACGCTGGCCTCGGACGCGTACTCGTAAAGGTCCAATCCGAATTGCCTCAAATTGCTGGCGCATTGAACCTTCACTGCAGCCCTTCTGGCTATCGCTAAAGCGGGCAGCAATAACGCAATTAAAATAGCGATGATGGAAACAACCACGAGTAGTTCAACTAATGTAAATGCAGATCGCTGCCGGATGCCGCTGGGATACCCCTGATGGCAGGCCTTGGCAGGACGCACTGGGGAAGCATGATGTGATCGGAGGAAATCCGTCTTCATGGTTTTTTTCCAGATACTGTCGCGCTAGCAATAGCAAGGCCTTCCACTGGTGATGCTACACTCTGGAGTGCCAGGTCTTGAAATCGCTCATTGGGGTCTTCTTCGCCGCAAAAGCAATGTCCCCATTGCGCCTAAACCGACGAATCCAGACATTGCCGGTTCAGGTACCGATGTAAAATTCAACGTCACATTGGTTATCCCTGGCCAATTAGAGTCACTGGGGTTGCTGATAAAAAATCCTAGATCATTTCCTGGACTGATCAGGGGGCTGCCAGCCGGCACGGCCAACGTCGCCACATTGCCGTATGTGACAAATGAGGAATTGGTAAATGTAATGGCTCCATTGTCTGCCGAAAGATTATCCCCGTTACTATCCACAAAGCCAGCTGTCAGACTGTCACTGCCGCCAAACGTCGCGACGGCGTCAAATCCGATCGAGTAGGTTCCGGGTTGTATGGCGATAGTGTTTACGGATGGGGCTTGAGTGATGACGGGAGATCCGCCGTTGGCAAAATATGCAGCAGCGCCGCTCGATTCCGTGGCCGTGTCATTGCCCGACCAACCTGTGATCCACCCGTTATAAAAGTTGTAATTGGTGTTGGCGTATTGTATGGCTGCAAAGGTAGGATTCGTGATAGTGATCAGTGATGCGCGGAGACTTGCCGTCATGCTGGCCATTGTGAGACCGCAGCCCAAGGCTAACGGCAATGCCATTAATGGGTTTCCACGGCACAACACCCGCCGTGGGCCGCGAGGGAAAGTCTCTCGATTTTGGCCACTGGCCGCATGTTTTTCCTCGGTGCACAACATAGGTTCCTCCTAAAAAGTGACAAACTGATGTGTACCACCGAAAGAACACAATTCCCTCAGGCCACATCGAACATACATCCGCAGGGGCGTTGCCGCGAGCAATCACATCATCGCCCCCGCCACGCGAGCGGTGAAATATGGCGATCACGCAATCCTGGCGCCACGGCACCCCAAACGGCACTGCGACTATTAGGAGCTTAGCAGGAGCGATTCTGGATTGGTAGGTAATTTTTGTAAAAATAACTTCTGAAATTGTATCATCCTAATCATCAGTAGTGGGCGAGCAACGGATTGGTGGAGTCGCTATATCAACAGGCCTACGCAATGCCGTCATATGGCGCCGCGTCGCGGGGTGGAGCGCCCCGCAAGTGATGTCGGCCAAAAAATGCTGCTAACGGCCCGGCCACAGCATCGCGGCCCCCAACGTCGCCGGAGCATAGCGATGGTGCTTTCGCATCGTGCGCGGGGTTTCCTTGAAATAGTGACGAAACGATGTGCTAAACTGCCGCGGTGAGGAGAAGCCGGTCTGCGCCGCTACCGTTGCAATCGGAATATCGGAATCGAGAACCAACTGTCGGGCCTTTTCCATTTGCAATCGTTGAATTTCCGTTGCGGGGCTCCGGCCCAGCGCCTTAAGAAAGTGCCGTTCCAGTGTGGGTCGGGACACATCCAATTTCGCCACCAGCAATTTAGTGGATGGACCTTCATGCAGCTGCCGCTGCACCAAGCCCAGCGCCGTGCGCACCAAGACATCCTCGACGCCGAAGACATCCGACGAGAGGCGCGTGACCAAGCCTGCCGGGGGCAGCAGCAAGGTGTTAACTTTTAATTTTCGAGCATGCATCAAGCGTTCCAGCCATTCCGCCGCCTGCCTGCCAATTTCGCGGCTGTCCTGGCGAATGCTGGACAAATGCGGCACGCGAATCTGGCCATACAGGTCGTCGCTGTCCACACCCAGGATTGCGACGTCTTCGGGCACACGAATCCGCAGTTGCTGGCAGGCCTCCACCAGATAAGCGCCAAGCTGGTCGTTACCGGTAAATATCGCCGACGGCTTGGAGACAGTTTTAAGCCACTTTGCCGCCGTTGCCGGAAAAAGCCCGGCTAAATCTTCTCCATCAGCCTCGTCCTTGTAGAAACTCTGCACGATGGCTCCGCGTCGCCGGGCCTGATGGACAAATCCTTGGCCACGGGCAACAGACCAATATCGGCGAGCCATGCCATAGTAGACGAGTTGCTTAAACCCGCGATCAATGAAGTAATTGGCAGCCAACTGGCCTACGGCCCGGTCATCGGTGGCGACCCTCGGTAACTTGGATTGTTCGAGATCAGCGGAAATATCCACCGCCGGTAACCCCCGGACCGCGATTTTGTCCTGCAACTTCCACACAGGCGGAACGCTCGCGACGATCACTCCACTTATTTCGCTTTGGAGGAGTCTATTAAGCTTGGATGGCTCAAAGTTATCGGGGAAAAAAACGCGTAGCTGCGGCCGTGAGGCCACATACGCCGCAACCCCGCGCAGGACGTCGCGGTTGTACGCGATCGCCATATTCCCAAGGAATAAGATACGTCTATTTTTCCGCAAGGAAGTCCCCCTTTCTCGCCTGCATCCGGTGACTCGAAATGGTGATATCGGCTCTCCGGAGAACCTTTTCGCATACAGAAGAAGCCCTAACGTGAGTTCGATTTTCGGAAGCTCATGCTTGCGGCTCTGTTTCGGTGTCTTATACAGCGCCGCGTACGTTGTCGACAAGCGCCAACGCGGGCTGTGCCTGAGGTGCTCTCAGGTGCTCAGGTGTACCGCCTGCTTTGTTGTCGTATCTCGCAGACTCAGCCTTTTAAAGTCGGTGCGATCCTCCGCCACGCACGCGGCGCGTTTGAGGCTCATCCCAATCGCGGCTATTTTTCAGGCATGCCCAAGCGGCAAAAAAGCGAAGGGCCGCACGTTATAACCGTGCGGCCCTTAATTATGATTACCGACCGAGTGGACCCCATCTGATGCTTATACATCTGGCGCTCGGCCGGACTAGAGGGTGTTTTAACCCTCCCGCATTTTATTGCGAAGCGCGGCCCGCAGCTTTTCGATGGCGCGGTTCTGAATTTGACGAATGCGCTCTTTGGTTACGCCCATCACCTGGCCAACCTCTTCGAGGGTAAGGTCGGAGGTGGCTTCCGAGGTGGGGGCCATGGAGAAGCGCGCATCGAGTACGCGGCGTTCGATTTGGGACAAATTGGCCCGATTTTCGGTTAAAACAGATTGGAGGTCTGCCAAAGCTTCTTGCTGAGCTGCCATTTCGCGCTCCTCACGATCATCGCCGATTTCGCGTAGCGGGTCGAATTCGGTCGGGAACAGTGAACGGTGGCGAGAAATCCGCATTGCCGCCCGGCTGAACGATTTAAGAATAGCGCGGCAGGCATAGGTACTGAACTTAAAGCCGCGGGATATGTCAAACTTTTCTACAGCGCGAAGCATGGCCATGTTGCCTTCGGAAACCAGTTCGCCAAACTCCACTTCAGACATGCGGGTGCGTTTGGCCATGGCGAGCACCAGAGCCAGGTTGGCTCCAGTGATAAGATCGCGGGCTTCACGAACACGCGTCCACCAGAAGGCAAGTTCGGAACCGGTTTTACGGCTCGGGCTAAGCCTGAAACGGCGAGCTGTTTCGGCGGCGCGCTTGCGGGCATAGTTAAAACGGAGGAAAAGCTGCTGTTCCTGCTCGACTGTGAGGACTGAAGCTTCCTCGGTGGTGGCGGTGACCAAGTCATCGTCCACCATCGGGTGATACCAGCCGATGTTGGCTTCTGGAATCTGCGGCCCTTGATTAAAGAGCTTGGATTCGGCATCCGCCTGTTCAAAGATGGGGTGAGGAACAAAAGCTATTGGGACTGAGAGAGCTTCCTGAATTAAGATACGCTGATCTTCAGAAAGCACCATGGAAGTCGGCTTGGCCTCGTAAAGCTGCCCTGTGGCAGCCGGCGCCCGCCTCATTAACACTGAACTCTCCATAACCCGCTCTCCTTTCTTATCGCACACTAAACGTTTTTCGCACCGAAGGGTAATACCGTCGGCGGCCCCTGCGGAAAGGCCCGAGAAAAACAAAGTGTGCGACCACCCAACCTAAATCATTGTTTTTACTGTACTTATATTACAAAAGGCCATCATACACGTGCACCAGATAGGTGCAGTGGACACATCCCTGTTTTAAGACTTTGCAGGGCGCAGCCCCACATGTCGAATCCTTCGACGCGATTATCATCGGACAATTGGCAAGAGAATCTTAAAAAAATCTCGGCCTGTTCATGGGCGAGATTGCAGCAAATTATCATACATTAGGCCTATTTTGAGGCCTATTTTTCCGGTGTGAGATAGTGATCCTGAAATTTTGGCATGAGAGCCGTATATTATAGGACTTTTATGCGGTCGCTATAAAGCGGGGGGTCTTTATGGAGTCAGCCCCCCTCTTAAGAGCAACCGCGAGTTGGCACGAGCACCCAGCCGTGCTGCAGTCGGCATTAGCCGCCACGCGATGCGGGTACAAAGCCCACCCGCTGGCTAACCGCCTTGAGGCTCAAAAAGTTACCCAAAAAGCCTTGGAGGCTGGAAAACCAGACGCGGTCGTAGTCGCTGCCGCGATTTTCGGAATCAAGTAACTGCGCCTGCGGCACGGGCCACGATCCAATGAGCTGCATGACATACAGACTCAGCCGAGGTTCATCGAGCAGCATGGTTGCGGGATGTTGCATGCCGGTATAGGCAACAGCGGCCGGCGCGGGCGCCACGGCTACTTTGCCTGAATGGTGCGCTGCTGGCGCTGGGGCCTTCGGTTTTACGGGCAAGACCTCGCCATGATAACCGGCGGCCTGCACCTCTATAGCCAGGCGCACGGCCTGCTCGGTAAAGTGCGGCACCGGGTTGGCAAGCGTGCTTACAACGGTGGGTTGTATAACGGGTTGGCCATAGTAGTTGTAGCCTTGCGTAAACTCACTGAAGCGATCGGGTGTATAGAGCTTAAGGCCATCTTGGGCGGCCACGACGGCAAGACCTTTGGTGCCCGCCGCTGCGACCAGTTGTTGACCTTGCTTAATATCAGCCTTGAAGGCTTCGAGGAGGCGAGCATCGCGGAGGACCTGCGTTTTAACTTCGGCGAGGGACGCGGGGTTTTGCGACGGCGAGGCAGCCGTTACGCGATAGATGTACTCATTACCATCGGCATCAGTGAGCAGCGGACCTTCGCGCCCCACCTGCAGGTGCAGCAACATGGCAATGCCGGTAGCTTTGGGTTGGAGTTCGTGGACGCGCAGGGCAAGGTTTGCAAAATCGGCCTGAGAATCAAGCCCGGCCTCGCTGGCGCGAGCTTGGCCAATACCGGACAAGGCGGCAAGCTGGGCAGCGTTAAGCAGTTGGTTAAGCGTTACAACCTGTGGCTGGTAGCCAAACTGTGAGGCGACAAGCTGAGCCATTTTGTTGTAGGACACCCACTTGGCCCGCGATAATTTTGGCGCATAGCCGCTTTTGCCGGCGGAGCCCCAGGGTTTGGCTGTCTGATGCAAGATCAGATCGGTAATGTGCCGGAATATCACATCAATTTGTTTATCAAGCTGGCGCTTGATGAGTTGCGGTTTTACCTGATCAAACGATTGATACCTGGGCTTGACGTTGGCCGGCTGCGATGCGGCGCCGGCCGGGGGCGGCAGGAGATATTGATCGAGATGCGACTGGTAATAGCGGTAGGCAGCCTGCACGTCGGCGAGTGTTGGCTTCATACGCGCCCGCAGAGCGTCGCGGTCGAGTTTGACGTATTGCACCTGCACGCGCGGCGGGTACCGGTAGCCAAAAGGATAGCGATGGCCATTGAGTCGCGGCGGCCGATTGCCAGAGTCAGGACTCCATGCGACGACGGTGCGATAGGTCTGATACAACTGCGAGAGGAGTGCCGCCGAGGGAGCGGGCATCCGAGCGGCGCCGGCCTTGGCCTTGAGGCAGACATACTGCACCTGCACCTTGGAGAGGCGACGGCTCATAAAGTGCAGAAGCTGGGGTTCGCTGGGCTGGGCGGCGTCGGCGGCAAAGAACGCAAGATTTTGAATACTCTGATAATCGCGCAGGGCCTGGACGATATTGTCGCTGACGTAAGAGCCGCCGGCGAGCAACTGGCCGACAGCCTGATGAAGCGATTTATTCTGCAGGAGATACTGCACCTGCTGATCGGAGGCGGTAAAGCCTTCGCGTGTGGCTTCGTGCAGCAGCAGGTAGAACTGCAGAGCGCCGTGGCTCTGTTGGGAGGTATCGAGCCAGAGGAGGCCTTCTTCAAGCTGCGGCGAGGCGGTTTCGAGTGCTCGCAGGATGCTGATATCAACGGAAACGCCGGTAAGCATACCGCTGGTGACGCTGGTTTTGCCGAGCGTGCCAAGGGTGTAGCCGGCGGCAGCCGAGCTGACGCCCGATTGGACGGAATATCCAATCAAGAAAGTGACCATGAGGAGCACCCCAAAAACCGCCATAAGCGGCTTGGAGTATTTGCGCATAATTTTCATTGCCATGATTATCGTTTCCCAGGGACTACCAAAGTCCAGTTACAAACCCATGAGAATATACGAGAGCGGGCAAAGCGTAAATACGACGGCGCAGCACGGCAAGCGCGCCGCGAGATCAGGAGGGCCGGCCAACGGGGGAGCCGCAGAGCAAATGGTGCATTTCTTAGAGCCTGTTTGAAAAGGCTGGTGCGGTCGGATTGCGGCCCAAGGTGGCCGGATGCAAGGCCGCAGCTCCGAGGCATATTCGAAAATATGGCG
>JABEVB010000170.1 GCA_013044165.1 Phycisphaerales bacterium | reverse complement strand
CGGCCACAAAGTGGTGCTATTACGCCCAATGCCCTTCGTGTGGCCCGGTTCCTGAATATTTTCCCATCCCTGGCATTTGGCGGAACCTGTCACAGGCCCGTGTCCCAATCCCATAGCGGCCGCTCTTGACAGGAGCCTGACGCCCAACTATACATGATAAAGTATTTGTTCAAAGGAATGGCGCGATTATGCAAAATAGATATCTCAGTTGGATGATTCTACCGGCACTGCTGGTCGTAGCGGTGGCCAATGCCACCGTGGGCGCCGCCACCGCGACTGGCCTCGAGGCGCAACCCGGTGCCACGCCATTTAAGAAGGCCGAACCGGCCCTGCGGCCCTACATGGGCTGGAGCAGTTGGAGCTTTCTGCAGGGCGACCCGACGCAAGCCAAGGTCAAGGCGCAGGCACGCGTGTTGGCAAAGCGGCTTCTTGCGTTCGGGTATCGGTATGTGAATATTGATGCCGGCTGGAGTGGAGGGTTTGACAAATATGGCCGCCCCAAGCCGAATTTAAAACGCTTTCCGGACGGTATGGCGGGCCTGGCCAAGTGGCTGCATGCCCGCAAACTTAAATTGGGAGTCTACCTGATACCCGGCATCAGCCCGGATCTTTACCGCGCGAACTGCACAATATCAGGTACCCATTATCACATTCAGGACATTACCTATCCCACGGGCAGCGGCAACACCCTTGGCCACGGCTTTCGCAAAATTGACTACAGCAAGCCCGGGGCCATGGCCTACATACAAAGCTGCGCCGATGTACTGGCGCATTGGGGCGTGGACTTTATCAAGATGGATTTTGTCGGGCCGGGCGGCGGAGTGCAGGGGTTTCGGCATACCGACAATCGCCCGGACATTGCCCATTGGGCAAAGGCGCTGGCAAATACCCACAGGCCCATCTGGTATGAACTATCCAACAGCCTGAGCTTCAAATACGCCGCCTTCTGGCGAAAATACACCAACGGCTGGCGCGTGGATTATGACATTGAAACCGGCAAAGACTTCACCAAGTGGAACAACGTGCAACAACGCTTTTATGACTCGGCCAAATGGGCCAAATACGCCGGCCCCGGCGGCTGGAACGACTTTGACTCGCTGGAAATAGGCAACGGTGCGCGCGACGGCCTGAGCCTTGCCGAACGCGAGAGCACCATGACCTTGTGGTGCATCAGTTGTGCGCCGCTTTATTTTGGCACCGATTTAACGCATTTAGATGCCGCTGATTTCAAGATCATGACCAACCGCGCCGCCATTGCTATTGATCAGGCCGGCCGGCCCGCCACCCCCTTTACCCTTGCCACGCAGCAGATGGTTTGGCGTACAACCAACGCCGATGGAACTTATACCGTGGCATTTTTTAATGTGGGGCCAAAGGCGGCCAAGGCGAACATTCGCTGGGGGCAGCTTGGGTTTAAGGGCGCGGCCATGGTGAGAGATTTGTGGCAGCACAAAGCCCTGGGTAACTTTGCACACGGGTTTAGCGCGATGTTGCAGTCGCACGCCTGTCGCCTGCTGAATGTAAAGCCGTTGCGGTAAAGCCGCAGGCCGCGCCGCGTGCCCGTTTGCGGCGAGCATTGTCAGCCGTGTTGCCCGGAGCAGCTCGGCGGTGATTACAAAATCTTACGGCATCTGCGAAACACTCGCCGGTGGATGCGCACTCCAGCCGGCAGCCCAGCTTAGGTTCCACAACTGCTTAACTTCGACATGCTCTACATGGCCATCCCAGAATGCAATATTGACTCCATTGCCGTGCCGCGTCAGGCACCAGCGCTGCATATCGCCACCACTCGATGGCGGCTGGTAAGCCCAATTGGTGACCCCGGTTACATAACTCAGCGAGGGTGCAGGATCATTTTCGAGGGGGCCGCCATCTACCCAAATGGCATCGCCAAAGGCCGGCACATTGCTGTTTGGGCCTGAATGTCCGGGCCAGTAGGCGGCTGGTGGATTGCTGCTCGGCGCAACAAAATAATCTAAGCTCTGCGTGCCGCTCGTGCCCCCCGGACCATACAACCATGAATTAAAGCCATAGCTGCTCTGAAAATATTTGAACTGATACTGGCCATAACCATTCCACCACCAATTTTGCGCCACGCCTCCACAAAATGCGTAGCCGTTGGCATTGATTGCAGCTTCCGACCAGGCCGGCACGGAGGGACACATTAAAACCGATTCAAGTTTTTGAAAATCAATCTGGTTGGAGCTGTATTGATTGGCTTGCTTCTGGGAATTAACGACGTAAGGCCCCAATGGAATGACCCAGGTGTTAAAGAGGCCGCTGTTGGTGTCATATACATACGGAAACATGTCGCCCGAATAGGAGGTTTGATAGTCCATCAATGCCATGGCCATCTGCCGCTGATTGCTCATGCAGATGACTGAATTGGCGTACGCCCTTGCCTGGGCGAGCACCGGCAAAAGCAAGGCGATCAGCAGGGCGATGATCGAGATCACCACCAGCAGTTCGACCAGCGTGAATGCGTTGCGTCTCATGGCGATGTCCTTTTTGATGACCGACCTCATCGGCCGACATAGCAACATGCGTGCGCGTCCAAAGCCACTCAAATGCTGTCGCGCCGAACGGATTTGGACAAATACTTAACCTATATTATTCAGTAT
>JABEVB010000027.1 GCA_013044165.1 Phycisphaerales bacterium | reverse complement strand
GTACTGCGATCGGGAGTATGGCGTGGGCGGGTACTTTGTAGGTGTGCCGGTGAAGTTGGGCACCGGGGGCGTTGAGCAGATTATTGAGGTTAAGCTTACCGCGGAAGAGAAGGCTCTCTTCGATGCCTCGGTGCAGCACGTTCGCGACCTGCTTAAGGTGGTAAAGCTTTAACCGCCTTGCTGTTGGAGCTGCGGATCATTGGGTATAATAGAGGCTGCGGCGGTGAGAATGCGTTGGTTGCGCTTGCTGGGCTTCATCCAAGTTGCCCCGCTAAGCGTATAAAAGGGTAAGTTCTAGATGCATGCAGGTACGGGTGTGTTGCTCGTGACCGGCGGCTGACATTCTCACGGAGTTATTACTATGAAACGCTCAATTCGCAGTCTCGTGATGGCGCTGTCGGTAGCGAGCGCTATCGGCATGGCCAGTACCGTTTCGTTCGCCAAGGCGACACTTAAAATGGTTACCGTCAAAGGCGAAATTCTTGACATGAAGTGCTTCTCCACCGTGGGCGCTACTGGCCGCAAGCATGGTAAGGGGTGTGGCAAGATGTGCCTTAATTCCGGATTGCCGGCGGGCATTTTGGTGCACGGCCGTGCGTGGACGCTGGTGGTTGACCCCCATGTGCTCGCTGACTATGTCGGCGATAAGGCAAAGGTTACCGGCCAAATTGACAAGGCCACTCATGTGGTGATTCCAAGCCGAATACTGGTTATGAATCATGGCGCGTGGAAGACTGTCAAGCTCACCACCAAGTAAACCATGAGATGGTGAGTTCTGGTAGGTTATGCGCCGGTCGAGACCGTGTTAGCGTCGAACGACTCATGACAAAAACAAACAGCCGCTTGCGCTTTAAAAGCGTCGGCGGCTTTTTTTATTTTGAACTGGCGCCACACGAGGTGGTGTGACGGTTTATTTTTGTGTTGCGGTGGCGGTGTGGCTAAACGTGGTTTTCCCGCCGAAAGCAAGTGGCGGCAGATTCATGCGGCGACGCACGGCGTTGCAGGCTTTGAGCGTTTGTGCCATCTGATCGCCGTAAATGTAACGCACGTTGCCGTCGGCAAAGGCCATAGGCCCGCCCGCGCCGGTAAGCTGGGCGGTTTTGTAGAGAATGAACACCTTGGATAACTCGGCAGGCGAAAGCCTGTTAACCGCGTTGCTTACGCCTGAACCTACATAACGAAAATCGGAGTTTTGGCGAATGAGCTGGTCGAATTTATGGGCGGAAAGCTTCTTGGCGTCTGACGGCAGAATATAGGGACTGCGGCCGTTGGTGGGGTCGCTTAGATCGCTGACGGGGAAGGCTTTTTGTGTAAGCAGAACCGCAAGGCTTGGTGGGAACGCCCCATGGTTGCGGCTTGCGTAGGCAAGGCACGCGTTGGCAATGGCCTGCATGTGTGCAAATTGCCGATCTTTCATCCATTGGTAGAGCTTTACGTTGGGCACAGCAAAGAGCATGATGCCGGCCACCATGGCCACCGCCGCCAGCGGCCGACCGAAGATCAGGCTTTGCCGCACTTTCACCTGGTAGATAAGAGCGAAACTGCCGATCAACAGGGCCGCCAAGCCTAAAAACATGATGCGTATGCTGGTGGGCTGGCCTGGCAGACGAGGTTGGGCGGCCAGTAGAATCACCTGGCCCAGCACACACGCAGCCGCGAGTACGGCCAGCCAATTGATGGAGCGAGGTTGAGGACCTGTGAGGTTGAGTTGTATTTGGTTTGTCAAGGATGGTTTTCCTACATGGGTTTATGGTTGCCCCGGGGTTAATCGGCGAAGCGCCTGTGCCGCCGCCCACGGCGGCTAAATTATACCCTCGCATTGCAGCGGTTGATACCGGCTGTTATACCACCAGCAAAAGCATTCGGTCAGAAAACACGTATCACCGCAAGGATGGGTGGGCAGCAGGCACTTGGGCGCAATCTACGGGTGGAGTTGCAACATCGGCAAGCGTACAGGCCTGAATTAAAACTTCAACTGCACCTGTATTTCACCGATAATGTCTTGCGTGTTGGCGTTGGTGCCGGCAAAAGCATCGGTGAGGGCCGCCCCATTTGGGATATATGTAACCGCTGATTGTACCTTGGCGTTTTCACCATAGAGGTAATAATTAAGCCCGACGCTGTATTCTTGGCACGTTTTGTCGCCGCCTTGATTAAGCAGTTGATCAAATCGTCCGACAACTTCCCAGCGGTGGGGTACGATAAACTGGCCCAGTTCGGCCGAGTAGCCAAGTTGCCACAGGCTCGAGCGTCCAAACGCTTGGCGGAACAGATCGGTGGTTTGGCCGGCGGGCAACGCGTCGTTGATCTGCTGTAGATAGACGGCTCCGTTAAACGCCAAGCCCCGGTACTTGGCGTGCAGGTCGCTCGCAGCGCGGTACAGGTTTCCGTTGGCAACGTAGGGTGGATAAAAACCCGCGCCGGTGGGAGTGGATAGCCCTGGAATTTGGAGAGTTCGTTGCGGGGCTGGATAGGCTGTAGCCGATGAGTTCTGCGATTCAAAACCGGCGGCGGCGGCAATCATCCAGACCAGATGTTGGTGGTTTTGCAGGTCCGGCGAATCGTGGAAATCAGCAACGGTTCCAGCGCCAGCCACCTGAACCCGTCCATAAAACCCCAGGCGATTATCGAGTGTGAGGGAATTGCCAAATTTGGCACGCGAACCATTGTTCATTTGCACATTGTAGCTGATGTGGTTGTGGCTAAGCAGGCCCATGGCATCTACACCGAGAGAACTGATGGCGTCAAACGGCTCGGCAATGATGGGGTACTCTGGCAACTCGGTGCCTGAGGCAACGTACTCATAACGTGTGAAGGGCACCAGCATGGCTCCTGCCCGCAGTGTTAGCCAGTGGGCGAAGCGCCAGCCAAGCCATGTGTCTTGAATTTGAAAACTGCCGGCGTTGCTGCTGAAGCCCGCAAAATCGCCGGCAAACGAATAAATAATGGAATGCTGCAGATACCCGGATAAGATAAGCCGCGCGCGGCGCAGCTCAAAACCGCTTGCGTCACCGGCGGAAGGGGGACCGGCTGGCGTGCCATCAAAATGCAGGTTTTGATAGCCGGTTGCCTCGTTGGCGGAGAAGGTGTATCGCACCTGCAGGACCGCGTTGATGTTGAGTTCAAACCCTTGATTGGCTGATCGAATAAAAAAGCCGTCGGCATGATATCCCGTGGTTATGGGCGGTGGGTGGCGCAGCGTTGCAGCAACGACGGCTGCCGCTATTGACCGGATGCGCTCGGCTTGCCAGGCGTCGAATTGCCGATCGCTCTGTGCCTGCTGCAGCGCGACTACATCATGCTGCAGGGCGTTAATCTCACGTTGCAGTTGCGCCAGTGTAGGTTGTGGCTTTGCGGGGGAGGGCAGGGCCGGCATTACAAGGGCTGCCAACATGCAACGCATCGCCCGGCGCCACGGCCTGCGAGCGTTGGAGGCACCGGTATGTTGGCTGATGGTACTGTACGCCTGCGTTTGTGGCAGAGTTATGACGCCAATGGGTCTTTGCATGGCATGAATGTAACCGGTCGGAGCAGGGTTGTCTTGGCGGCGTCAGGTTTCAGCCTCGGCCGGTGAATCGTCGTTGGCGGTTATGCCCAATTCCTTGACCTTTTTATTCAAGGTGTTGCGGTTGATGCCTAAAAAGTCCGCGGCACGCAGTTTAACGCCATGGCAGTGGGCCATCGCCTGTTCGATCAGCGATTTTTCAACTTGTCGTACCACCAAGTCATAGATTTGCCCCTCCCGGCTGGCGTATTCGGCAAGAGACTGCGTTGCCAGACGCAGGGTCAGGCCATCAATATCTTCGCTGGTGGCGGCATTTTTTCCCTGCTGGGCAAACGCACGTATGGCCGTGGGGAGCAGTTCCTCGGTAAGCGTGTCTCCGCGGCAAAGCACCACGGCTCGCTCAATGGCGTTTTCTAATTCGCGTACGTTGCCGGGCCAAGGATACCGGACAAGCACATTAAGCATGTCGCGGCTGATTTTGTTGAGATTCTTGCCGTTTTCGGCGTTAAACTTGTCGCGAAAAAAATCAATGAGCCTGGGGATATCTTCACGGCGACCGCGCAGGGCCGGCAAGTTAATGGTGACCACGTTAAGGCGGTAGAACAAGTCTTCGCGGAAGCGTCCTTTGGCCACCTCGTCCTGCAGGTTAAGATTGGTCGCCGCAATAATGCGCACATCCACCCGTACGGTTTGATTGTCGCCGACGCGTTCGAACTCGCGCTCCTGCAGCACGCGCAGAAGCTTCACCTGCAGGCTGGTGTCTATGGTGCCGATTTCGTCGAGAAAGAGCGTGCCGGAATTGGCTGCTTCAAACCGGCCCATTTTGTCGCGGATGGCCCCCGTAAAGCTTCCTTTAACGTGCCCGAAAAGCTCCGACTCCAGAAGGGTGCCGCTAAGAGCGCCGCAGTTGACGCGAATAAAAGGCTTGTCCGCGCGAGTGGAATTAAAATGAATTGCTTTGGCAATGAGTTCCTTGCCTGTGCCGGTTTCGCCCAGCAGCAGAACCGTAGCGCGGCTGGTGGCAACTTGCGCAACGGTATCGAACACTTCAAGCATTGCCGGTGCGGAACCGATAATGTTGTCAAACTTGTATTTGCTTTCCAGCGTGCTGCGGAGCTGGCGTCGCTCTTCAAGCCATTCTTCGCGCTCTTGTGCGACGATTCGATTAATTTTAAGTGCCTGGGCGATGAAGGCGGCAATGATTTCCAGTAGCCGCTGATCGCTCTCCAGGGTGGCGATGTCCACAAAGTGCTTATCAACCGACAAAGCTCCGACAACGCGTCCATCCACCAGAATGGGTACGCATATAAAGCTGATAACTTCATTGGCGCCCGGCGAGCGCGCTTTGGTGCGGTTTAAAAAGCGGTCATCTTTGCTTATGTCGGCAACGACCCGGGGAGTGCCGGTGGCAACCACCTGTCCGGTGATGCCCTCGCCTACTTCGTAGCGGCCGCGCTGTATCTCCTCGGGGGTGAGGCCGATCGCGGCTTCAATTTGTAATTTGGCCGAGGCGTCATCCATAAGGACCATCGAGCCGCGCTGCATGTGGAGTTTTTCGCCCAGAACATGCATGGTCTGGTCGAAAACGGCATGCAAATCGAGTCCGGAGGACAGCACACGGCTGATTTCCGTTAAAACCAAAAGCTCTAGTTCTGCTCGGTCCAGCATGGATGCTTCTCCGCAGTGGCCGGTTCGCCCAATCCGTGCTGGAATAGACGGCGCTTCCATCCAAATCTTGGCCACGGGCCATTCCAGTTAACGGTGCAGGTGCCATCTCGTTTTATGGCACCTATGCTGTTTAATATAGCAAAGATCGTGCAACTTGCTTGTAATTCGCGCAGATTCTTGCTTATTTTTGTGGATTATGGTGAGATAGTCATGATTGTATAATTGACACAAGATATTATTTTATAATAGCTTACATAATAATTCGACCTGAAGATACGGCGGTGAGTCAGGTACGTCAAAAATGTTGCAGTGGCTCGGGTTCCGTGGGTGCTAATTATAAAAAATATGCTTAATAACTAGGCATTTATCCCATGAATTGTTGGTGTTTTATCGCTTTTTGGGCACGACTCTATTATGGCTGAGCCGCAGCTTGAGGAATAATTTTTTTTCGAAAAATCACGCAGAGTACTCTGTTGGGGTGATGCCAAGAGGGCAATATCAGGCTTTGCTTTCGGTGGTGTGCATAGAGGTGGTATTCATGGTGGATTTGGAGCTGGTGCTGGGCTGCTGAAAATGCCCCCAAACGAGAAAATAAATGATGATCGCGACCACCATAGCCGCGCAAATCTGGACCGCCCAATCGAGTATATCGTGAGGGGCTGCAAGGTAGCGTATGCTTAGGTAAAGCGTTGTCAGAGCGCAGAGTGCCGCTCCGGTGAGGCTTACCACCTGGCATATTATGTCACGTCGGGAGGGCATGGGTAGTCCAACTCCGCAATTATTGTGATTGTGCCAACTGCAGCCGCATAAGCAGCATCGCCGTGTCGAGCTGCGTGTCGAATGCTTCCTGTTGTTTAAGCGGGTGCAACGGCAACACCTTCGTTATCGGCGATTTATCGCCTTTGGCGGGAATAATATCATCATTTTGCCAAGCCATCTGCAACGCCATAAGTTGTTGTGGCGAAAACGGCACATTTACGTCAGGCTGCACGCCCCATACATGGGCGTGGTCCTGCCGCTGAATGCATTCGCCGTTGGGCAGATAATAATAATTCATGGTGAGTTTAAGCAGAGCGTTGGCCTCCTGACCGATGGGAATGACGTTTTGGACGCTCCCCTTGCCGTAGCTGCGATGGCCAACAATAAGGCCGCGATGCAAGTCGCGCATGGCGCCCGAGAAAATCTCGGAGGCGCTGGCGCTATCCTGGTTAATAAGGACGATTAACGGAATATTCAGCGGCACCAGCGGATCGCCCTGAGCGGACCAGGAATGGGGCGTGGTGGACCTGCCTCGAATAGACAAAATCGTCCCCTGGTTCACAAACATGTTGACCATGCTAAGCGCGGTTTCGAGATAACCGCCGGGGTTAAATCGCAGGTCAATAATAAGCCCGCGTACATGGCGACGCAGGAGGTGCTGCAGCACATGCTGTAACTGCTGGGCGGTGTCCTGCTGAAATTGCGTAACACGAATGTAGCCAATGCGGTTGGTTGGATCAATCATGTACTGCCATTGGTCGCTGGCCGCATTGCGCTTGCAACCTTTGATGGAATGCACCTCAATGTTTACGCGCTTGAGCCGAAACTGAATAAGCCCCTTGTGGCCCAGCCGCTGAATGCCGAGCGTTACATAGGTGTTGGGTTGGCCCATGATCTGTCGGATGGCCTGGTTGATGCTCATGCCTGCGGTGCTGCGGCCATTGACGGTGGCGATGATGTCACCTGCCTCAATGCCGGCGCGAAAAGCCGGAGTTCCCACAAGAGGGCTGATTACCTTGAGCATGCCATTGTCGGTGGTGATTTCGATGCCCACGCCGCCAAAAGTTCCGCTCATTTCTTTTTTGAAATCGGCTACCTCGCTGGGCCAGAATACCATGGAGAATGGATCAAGCGTTCCAAAGGCGCCATCCGTAAACTCTTTAATGAGCACGGCTTTTGGAAGATTGACCGTCTGCTTGTCATCCTGGCGAATGGTCTCCCACGTGTTGATCATATCCTGCGAGTTCATGTGCCTGGCGGATTGCACCGTCTGGGCAATTTGCTGCATGTCGGCCAAAAATGCGGTGCGGTTTTCCGCCTTGGTCAAACCGGGAAATGGGCGCTGTAGTTCTGGTGTTTTTGGGAACAATTCGAGGGCGCTGATGCCCCCAAGAATCAGCCGCTGATAGTCTACAGGTTTGACCCAGCGATGCTCGGCTTCTTCCATGGCTTCAAGGAGCATGTCTTCATCTATGCCCTTGACGGCCGTCTGCCAGCGGGAAAAGGTAGGCGGTGGAACCTTGACCGTAGCCTTCGGAGCCGTGGCCGGCAATGTTGCCGCCGCTGCGGCCTGCCGCTGCTTGAGGAGTGCTTCCTGCATCTGGTAAAACTGCTTGGGTGTATAAATGGCCAGCAGGGTGGTTCGGCGAATGACCCGTTGCAGGTCGCTGTTAAAACGCATTGAAATTTTATACAGCGAGTTCAAAGCGCTGTAGAGTTGCAGCGACTCAAGCCACTTACCTTTTTGATCGTCGGCCTTTGCACGAGCCGCAACCTGATTGGTCAGAGTGATAACCCACGGCAGGTGGCGAAATTTTGCGCGGTCAGGCGCAACGGCATAAGCGGCGAGTGAGTAACCCATGGCGGTAATGAGTTTATTTTTGGCTATGGCCTGGTGGGCTAGCTTGGTTTCTTTAAGGTACTCTTTTTTACTCTGTGCGGCGGCTTTTTGCATGGTGGCAACATACGCCTGCCGCCATTGGTTAAGTGTTTTTTCTTTGGGTTGATTGGCCTGAGCCGGCATCGCAGCGAGAGCATGTATATCCTGCTGCCGCACCAGAAGGCTTATTTTCTCAGCATAGGAATCGGGATCGCTGATGGCTTGGGCCGTGCTTGAGGTAGCCTGTGCCGCTGCTGAGACACAACCGACGTTGGCGAGGAAAGCAAAGCCGCAGGAGCACGCCACTAAAAAGCCTGCGCGAGAGATAGCCCGTCGAGCGTATTGGTGCATGTGAATCCTTTAGAAGAAATCCAGGCGAAAGCGCCGACCACCACTCGTGCATGCCCGGCCAACGGCTTTTTAAGCGGGCTGGTCCGGTTCGCAGCGGCAGCAGGGCGTCCGCGACAAAACAGTCAAGTACTATACGCTAAACCAGCCGATTTGGGCCAGTGGTCGGCGCAAGTCCATAAATGCCGCTCCGCCCGAGAACGGCGCTGCGGCCACTTCAGGCTTTTTCTAAGGTGGGTGCCCGACGATGATGGCTACGTACGATCAGCTTTATCGGCACCTCGGTAAGTGATGTTCGCTGTCGGAGTTGGCGTACAAAATAGCGACGGTACTCTTCGGTGATGAGCTGGGGATTATTAACAAAAAGCACAATTTCCGGTGGGCATGTACCGGTTTGAGTGGCGTAATACACCTTGACAACCTGCGAAGTTGGGCTGCTGGGGCCGCGCTGTCTGAGGATGTCCTCCACTGCCTGATTAAGCTGCCCGGTTGAAAGCCTGATGCCCGCCTGCGCATGGAGTGTAAAGGCAAGTTGGACGGTTTGATCCAGATTGTCGTTGTCTTTGGCGCTTAGGCATACGACCGGGGCATACTCCGCCTGGGGCAGAAGCTTTCCAATGTAGGAGACAAATTCCTCCGGCGATGCACGGCCCTGCACGAGGTCCCATTTGTTAAAGCCCAGGATCAGCGGCTTATGTTCCTGCGTGATATAAGCGGTAAGCTTTTTATCTACATCGCCAACGCTCACGGTCGCGTCAATCATGAGCAAAACAACATCGGCGCGGCGAATTGAACGCTGGGCTCTATGAAACGCATAAAACTCCAGATCACTTGCGGTCATGCGGGATTTCTTACGCACGCCCGCCGTGTCAATAACGATTAGTGAACGCCCCCCCGATTCTATTCGGACATCCACGCTGTCGCGGGTGGTGCCCGGAATTTCAGAAACGATAACCCTCGGTTGACCGGCCAAGGCGTTTACCAGACTGCTCTTGCCCGCATTGCGCTTACCGACGATGGCGAGCTTGATTTCAGGCTCGCCGGTGGCGAGCTCGGTGTCAGGGGCCGCAGGAAGATGCTCGACAATGGCGTCGAGCAGTTGCACACGACCACGGTTTTCGCGGCAAGAAACCATGATTGGCGCCGCAAAGCCCATGGCATAAAAGTCGGCGGCAGCCCGTTCCATGGCACTGCTGTCAGCCTTGTTGACGACCAGCAGCACAGGCCTGTTGCTGCTGCGCACCATCAGGGCCGCCTGCTTGTCGGCGGGGGTAAGTCCGGTTCGGATGTCCACAACAAATAGCAGAAGCGACGCCGACTCCATGGCGAGTTGAATTTGCTCCTCAACCTGACGCGATAAATTGTCGCTGTCGGTTACGCCGAAACCGCCGGTATCCACCAGTTCAAACCGGCGTCCACTGTGCTCGATCAGGGCGGCAATGCGGTCGCGCGTAACGCCGGCGGTGGGGTCTACAATAGAGATTCGGCGGCTGGCCAAAAAGTTCAGCAGGCTCGACTTTCCGACGTTGGGTCGGCCGACAATGGCAACGCTGCAAATGGGCATATGATGTCTTTCCTAATGATGGCCGACGGGCGAGCTCAGACGCTCTGACCGCAGCATTGCTTGTATTTTTTACCGCTGCCGCACGGGCAGGGGCTGTTGCGTCCGACTTTGGGCACAGCATTGACGATTGGAGCCACCGGCTGCTCTTGCTCCTCGCCGGCAGAAGCGCTATCCGCGGCGCTTTCCGCCGCGGCGCTTTGGTCAACGCCATAGGAAACGTGTGTGTCAAAAACTTCCTGTTGTTGGGCATACACATTGCGCATTTCTTCGCTGGAAGCAACCCGCACATGGAAGATCACGTCGGTTACACGGTCGCGCAGCACCTGTTGGAATTGCGTGAAGAGCTTGGAGCCTTCGCGCTTGTACTCGGTGACCGGGTCACGTTGCGCAATGCTGCGCAGGCCAATCGAGTCGCGTAACTGGTCCATGGCATACAGGTGGTCTTTCCAGGATACGTCAAATATCTGCAGCAGAGCGTTGCGTTCCAGCTCAGTAAGCTCGCGCCGCAGAAACGCATGGCCCAGTTCCAGCAGGCGAGCAAGCTTTTCTTCACGTGGCTCGCCTTCAAACTCATCAGGGGCAACCGGGGTTACAAACCGTTCGGCCACCCATGCCGCAAGGTCGTTGGAGTCCGTGAGCGTATCCACCTTCTGGGTGATGACGGCATCCAGATCGGCATTTGCCTGCCACGAAATGGCGATGAGCTTTTCATGAAGCGTGGCCAACGGCAGCGTACGAATTTCTTCGCCGGTAAGCGAGGCGGCGTACTTGGCCTTTACCCAGGTGGCAAGTTGCTCGGACGCGTACACATTGGCAATACCACCGCCACCGATGGTTGCTTCCAACGCATACTCCACGGGATGGGCGATTTCGCGAGCCTGGTAAGCTGCCCTTGCCTTGACGAGAATGATTTCCACAGCTTGGTCAGCAGATTTGCCGACAAGCTCGTCCTTGCCGATGTTGCAATCGAACTTACTGTTGGCCCATTGGGCAAGCTGCTGCTGGGCATAGTCTTTCACGAGATACTTCGCCAGCGGCGAGCAATCTTTATGGTCAATCTGGTCAAGCGCTCTATCCACGAGGGTTTCAGCTATGTGTTCACGATCGAGCGTTTTAAGCTGCGACGCCGTGATCTTGACGCCAAACGCGGTGCCTGCCCATGCCGATAGTCCGGCGTAGTCCCAGTCGAGCGGGTCGGCATCGGGGTCCATGAACTCCGAAAGCGACGTATGGATATTGGTACGGGCTTCTTCACGCGCTTTGTCGCGAATGGTCATTTCCAAAACGGCCAGTTCAGTGTCGCGCAGGTCGGGTGGCTCGATGACGGTGTTGAAGTTGGGTTTTACCCATTCAGACACCACCGATGGCACATAGTCGCGATCTAAATACAAATTGACCGCATCATCCACCGCCTCGCCGATTATTTCGAAAATAAGCGTCTGGAGGTTGCGGCCTTCCAAAATAGTCTGCCGGTTTGTGTAGAAATACTTGCGCTGATAATTGCGGACCTCGTCATATTCCAGGAGGTTTTTGCGGATGCCGAAGTTGCGTTCCTCAACCTTGCGCTGGGCACGCTCCACCGATTTGGAGAGCCACTTATGCTCAATCCAGTCGTCTTCCTTCATCCCAAGACGCTGCAACGCCCGCAGGTGCATTTCGCCGGCAAAGAGCTTCATGAGATCGTCCTCAAGACTTACGAAGAAGCGTGACGCGCCCGGGTCGCCCTGCCGGCCCGACCGACCGCGCAACTGGTTGTCTATACGCCGGGATTCGTGTCGCTCGGTGCCAAGCACAAAAAGCCCACCGGCTTCCACCACGCCGGTGCCAAGCTTGATGTCGGTTCCGCGACCGGCCATGTTGGTGGCGATGGTTACAGCTCCGACGGTTTGCCCGTGTTTGTTGACATACTGCCGCCCGGCTTTGCCGACGATGTCGGCTTCGCGTTCATGGTTTTTGGCGTTGAGGACTTCATGCTCGATGCCGTGACGCGCTTTAAGCATTTCAGAGAGCCGCTCTGATTTTTCGACGCTGGTGGTGCCGACGAGCACCGGCTGGCCACGGTCGCTGACTTCTTTGATGGTTTCGACGATGGCGTTCCATTTGCCGCGCTCCGTCATGAAGATTTTGTCGTCGTCATCCTGGCGCACAACCGGACGATTGGTGGGAATGTTTACAACTTCCAGGTTGTATATTTTGGTGAACTCCTCGGCTTCGGTCATGGCGGTGCCGGTCATGCCGGCGATGCGTTTATATAGCTTGAAAAAGTTCTGAATGGTGATGGTGGCCATGGTTTGCGTTTCGGGCTTGACGGTAACGCGTTCTTTGGCTTCAACGGCCTGATGGAGGCCGTCGCTCCATTGGCGACCCACCATGAGCCGACCGGTAAACTCGTCAACAATCACCACTTCGCCATTTTGGACAACATAATCTTTGTCGCGCTCGTAAACCACATGCGCTCGCAGGCTCTGCTCAAGCAGGTGGGGCCAGTCCATGTTGCTGCCGATATAAAACGAACCGACGCCGGCAAATTCCTGGGCTTTTTGAATGCCTTCGTGTGTAAGGTGTACGCTTTTGCGGTCTAATTCAATTTCGTAGAGCTGCACCTGCGAGGCTTTATCTTTTTCGGCCGCGGCAAGCAGTTG
>JABEVB010000169.1 GCA_013044165.1 Phycisphaerales bacterium | reverse complement strand
TATATGATGAGGCCAAGAGCTGAACTCAAAGAGATGATCGCACGCGGGGAGAACATCGGATGCAGGTGATATTGGAGCTTAAGTTAATGGCATTCGGGATAGTCACCTATTTGTCAAGTCCTGATCAAAAGTTGGCGCTTCAATACGAGGTTCCCTTCAGGGAACCGGCCCCGGCAGGGGGTTCGCGTGCGTGTGCCTGCTTCCGCGATCAGGCACACGCACGCGGCGATTTCTACTCTCTACTACCGCCATGTACTCTTCCGGTACAACACGCCCCGTGCGGCGCTCTCGCCTACCGCCGCCCGGGACACTATACTCTTGACAAGTTAGCTGCCTCGAAAAGCGGCGCGTTCGCCCGGCGGCGATTGCACGGTTCAAACGCCGCCGGCCGGTTCAAAAAGGAAATACACCATGACCAAATGCACTCACCTCGGCAGATTTGTTCGTATGGTCGGCGGATTGCTCGCAGCCTGCGTAATCGCAACGCTCGGTGCATGCAGCACGCACAACAATACCATCATCGGTGCCCCGCATTATAATGTAGATCATGCCCTGCCCTTGGGCGAATGGGGTCTGCGCAAGCTCTCGCCCAGCGAGTACCCCAACATGGAGGCAGCCTTCATGAACAAGCAGGGCCTGATCAGAGCGATTGATCGGTCTTTGAAGTTTATCAGCTCGCCATCGAGCGAAAAATTTTTCCCAGATGGGCCAATTACGCATCAACAGATGCTTAACTCGCTTCTTGATTTCCGTTACATGGTGCAAACGGTCAGTTCTCCGCAGCAATTCCAGCAGATGATTGTTAAGCGGTATGACGTTTACACAGCGAGGGGTTACGACAACAAAGGCAGCGTTTGGTTTACGGGGTATTACACACCAATCCTCAAGGGTAGCCTTACTGAAACATCCGAGTTTCATTACCCCGTGTATAAACGCCCCGCCGACCTGGTCAGCAACCCCATCACCGGTGCCGTACTGGGCCAAAAACTTCCCAACGGTCAATTCCAGAAGTACCCGACGCGAAAACAGCTAATGCAAGGGCACCTCCTGCAGGGCGACGAACTCGTCTGGTTTAAGAGCGAGCTTGACGCTTACATTGCCGAGGTACAAGGTTCCGCAAAAGTACAGCTTCCATCTGGTGAGGAAATAACCATCGGATATGCCGGCGATAACGGAAGAACCTATTCCGGCCTCGGCGAAGCGCTGGTGAACGCGGGAAAGATTCGTCGGCGGCAATTATCTCTTCCAGCCATTATTTCGTACGCCAGGCAGCACCCCAATACGGTGCATCAGTACATTCTGGACAACAATTTTATGGCGTTTTTAAAGAAGTATAATCCTTCCCATTGGCCGCTGGGTTCACTGGGTGTCAAGGTCACTGCACATCGCAGTCTCGCCACCGATAAACACATCACAGCCCCCCCCTATCAGAGCATTTTCCCACGCGCGGCCGTTACCTTTGTCAGCACCATCGCCCCAACTACCAGTGGCACCATTGGACCCTTCCAGCAATTTATGCTCGATCAAGACACCGGCGGAGCCATTCGCGCCGCCGGCCGCGCCGACATCTATATGGGCATTGGGCCGGTGGCCGCGGTTCAGGCTGATTACGAGCTTAACAAGGGCCGGCTGTACTATCTGTTCCTCAAGCCGGGCCTGACTCCCATGGGTCAATCAGGTTCCTACACCGAGTCGCTTGGCAATGCGGGGACACCAGCGTCCGCCACGTCGGCAAATCCATCCGCTTCGCACTCTCAAGGTGGAGGCGGGCAGAATGTGCCGGCTAATTCACAAATATTTCCTGGTGCCAAGTGAGGGCCGCCCAGCCCTCGGGCCGCCAATGCCCGCGCAAGGCGGCGGCGGCTGCAAGATGCCGAGTTGCCTGGGAGCCTGTCCGGGTAGAGGTTTGCCGAGCGCAAGTTTAAGCTGCGCGTATTAACGACAGACCGCACCTTGACGCACGCATCACTCTTGCCGGACGATGATGATGGCCATGATGTTACGCGTCAGCATGTTGATTATGATCCTTTCGACAGGCCTCGCGCTCGCGGCACCTGCCACAGAGGAGGTCCTCACGCGGTCTGTGCCCTCGACGGCAACTCGCGCCTCCATACCGCTTAACCCGCAACAGCATCCCAGAGTCCTTACCGTTGGCACCACAATTTCTCCACCCTTCGTGATCGCTTCCAGCGATGGCCGACTCTCAGGCCTGAGCATCTCATTGTGGCGCCATATTGCCAAAGAGCTGGGTTATCAAACCCATTTCAAACTCTATCCGTTTCGACCGCTGCTGGCGGCTGTTTCCGCCAAACAAGTGGATGCCGCCATCTCTTCCATTACGGTCTCGGCCGACCGGGCTACTCGAATGGATTTCAGCGAACCTTTTTTCGTTACGGGTTTGGCTATTGCCGTACCAGCCAAACGGGAGGCCGACTGGAAGGCCGTGCTTGCAGCGGCAATCTCGTGGCACGTATTAGACCTGCTGTTTGGGGCTTTGGTGTTGCTCACAGCCGTCGGAACGCTGATGTGGCTTATAGAGCGACGCCATAACCGCACCACGTTTGGCGGAGACGAAGCCAACGGCATCGGCAAGGGAATTTGGTGGTCTGCTCAAACAATGACCTCCGTAGGCTACGGAGATGTCATCCCGCGGACAACTGCCGGACGGCTGCTTGCGATTTTATGGATGCTTCTGGGCGTCGTAACAACCTCTGGGTTTACCGCTTCATTAACCACAGCGCTAACCATCAACCAACTGCAGGGCCCTGTCAAAACCGCCAACGACCTGCAACATGTGCGCGTGGGTACCATCGCCGGTTCTACAAGCCAGGCATACCTGGCCAATCGAGGCATAAGGCCCAAACTATTTATTGGCGTACAACCCGCTTTGGCAGCCCTTAAAAGCGGCAAACTCGATGCCGTCGTTTATGATGAACCTTTACTAAATTACGCCATTCGCCGGCACTTTGCCGGTCAGGAACGCGTGTTGCCCCTGTTGCTGCAACGGCAGTTTTATGCCGTGGCGATTCCTTTGGACAGCCCGTTTCGCTCACAGATCAATATGGCACTTTTGGAGTTTACCCAGTCGCCGCGATGGGCTGGTCTGGTTCGGAGGTATTTGGGGCCTGGCGGCGGATAAGCCCTGCGACTACTCACCGATTATTTTTATAAGCACGCGCTTGCGTCGCCGGCCGTCAAACTCGCCGTAAAAAATCTGCTCCCATGGCCCAAAATCCAGCCGCCCCGCCGTAATGGCCACCACAACCTCGCGACCCATGATTTGCCGCTTCAGGTGGGCGTCCGCATTGTCTTCACCGGTGTTGTTATGCTGATACTGGCTTATCGGCGCATGCGGCGCAAGCCGCTCAAGCCAGCGTTTGTAATCTTCGTGCAGGCCGGCCTCATTGTCGTTGATAAAGACGCTTGCCGAAATGTGCATCGCATTGCACAACAACAATCCCTCTCGCACCCCGCTCCGCTCAACCGCAGTCTCAACCTGCGATGTAATATTGATAAAAGCCACCCGTTCAGGATGGTTAAACCATAAATACTCGGTAAAGCTCTTCACACATTCCCCTGAATAATCGCCCGCAACTCGTCGCTAATATGTCTTGAGCCTAGCAAAGCCTTCAAGTCAGTACGACCGGCTGCCGGCCGCTGGCTGCCGCAGTTGCGCCACCAGACGCTGCACCACTGCCGCCACCGACTCGCGCCGATCTCCATCTGCGGCTTTCCAAGCGATCAGGTTACCGGAGGCAATCTGCGCTTCCACCCGATTACAGGCAGCGATTACAGTTGAGTGATTGCGATGCCCAAAAGCCCGACCTATTTCCGGAAAACTCATATTGGCATGGCGGCGCATCAGATGCATCGCAATGCTGCGTGCACCGGCCGCCAGGCGCTGTCGCGACTGCCCCAAAAGCGAGGCCTTGGCAATACCAAACATACTCGCGACTTCGTCTAAAATCCGCTCCGGGGCAACGGGCAACATCACCTGCGTTCGTCGGCGGATTTCCTCGGAAACCTCAGCACCCGTTAGCGCCGAGCCGTAACGTAACTGCCCGCCGGCCATTACCTGCAGCAGCAACCCTTCCAATTCGCGCACGCTGGCGGCATCGCTGTTGGCAATGCGCATCAGCACGGCTTCGCCCGGTTGCCAACCCATCCGCAATGCCCGTCGCCTCAATATTTCCAAGCGGGTGGGTACATCCGGCGGATCAATCCGCGCCACCATGCCGCTGACAAAGCGGCTCGCCAATGACTCAGCCAATGTCATAATCTCACGGGGCGCGCAATCGGACGCTAAAACAATTTGCCGCCCCTGTGAATCCACCTGATTAAAAGTATGCAGAAACTCTTCCTGTGTCGCCTTCTTGCCGCCAAAGAAATGCACATCGTCAATCACCAGCAGATCAACGCGGCGCAACCTGCGTCTGAAATCCTCCATCTTGCCGCCGCGCAGCGCCTCAAGAAATTCATTGGTGAACTGCTCGCCCGTAAGATAGCGCCACTTTCCGTGCGGATTCATCTGATTGAAGCGACGACAAATGCCCTGTAGCAGATGCGTCTTGCCCAAGCCGCACATGCCATGAATGAACAGCGGATTGTAATCAGCGCCGGGATGCTCCGCCACCCGCACCGCCGCCTGATACGCCAACTGATTGCCGGCGCCGACAATAAAATCCTCTAGCGCATACTTTGCATTGAGTTGAGCCATCGGAGCATGCACGGCCCGTGGAGGCGTTTGCGGTAAGGCCATTGGCTCAATCCGCCGCACGCACGGATCGCAACCAGTCAGATTCACGAGAGTTTTGCCGCCAGCCTCACGCGAGCATTCAACCACAACCGCCACTTGTTCGCCTATTATCTCGCGAGCTGTTTGCAGCAGAATCGGTAAAAATTTATTGCGAATCCAGGCAGCGGCAAATTCATTGGTGGCGGCAAGCCGGAGCGTGCCACCCGCCAGGCCCCAACTCACCTTACGGTCAAACCATTGCTCAAAACGGCCCTCGCCAATGCGCCCGCGAAGCAACGACTCCATTCGGACCACCAGTTCGCTGGTTACAGACGCTTCCACCGCGCACGGCGCGGCAATGACGGTTGGTTCTTCCATGACCAATGCAAGAGCAGACACAGGCGACTCCTTTCCCAACGAGGCATGTTGTGGTGGCCCACAGGCCAACAACGTTTACAACACAGCCATCCTTGGCATGAAATGGAGCGGCCCGATCCGTGGCCAATCCGCGCGAAAGGCTAAACTATCCAACGGCATGAGCCAGTACCGCCCGATACATGCGATCGCCAAACAAATCGCAACAGCAGCATGTCCCACACGCGAAAGAACTTTTAACACCGCCAGCACCGCGACACAATGCCCCCAGGTACGGAATTTTCTGCACGGTACATAAGCCCAGGCGAATGCAACAACTTACGAACAAATATTTTTTTTAATTCACGGCTTGTGCACAATCAGAAACACCACTGTGCATAAATTTGTGCATAACTATTTGCCCCAACCAGGCCACACTGAGTTAAGACATTATTTTTAAATGATTTACAGGCCATGATCGCATTTAACCGGTTGGCTTGTACACGCCAATCGCCTGAAAAATACCTGTCGTTCGCCGACGTTTTCAAAGCCGGCGGACTCATAAAGCTGCACCGCCCGCCGATTCGCCTCATCAACCGCGAGCGACAGGTGATTAAGGCCGCTCTTAGCGTGCTCGGACACCGCCTTATTAAGGAGCAGCCGACCGCATCCACGGCCTCGCCACTCCGGCGCTACGCCAAGGTAAACAATCTCCAATGCGGACCGCTCTGGCACGCGGGCCATCAACAAAGCGCCAACCGGCGAACCGCTTTGCCGCAGCACCAGCCATAAGCCGGGATCAAACTGACCCACCGCCTGATGCCCCGCCAGCACATCCGCAATGCGACGCACGCCCGCAAGCTTCGGACAATCCGCTGTATCAATATATGTTTTTGTAATTATATCTTCAAAAAGTGATTTTCTCTCCGTTGTCCAAGTTTGCCAGTCAAAGCCCGACGGTAAGGCAGCCGAAGCCCCCCGCCGTGACCAGCCAAACCTGTGCCTGCCTCGCTCCAAATAAGCCAAGCGTGCTAAAAAGTCATACCCCGCCACCTTTAGAGTATTGGGTGCAACAACATCGCTCGCGGCAAGCATAACCTGTGCCATCGAAGCCTCTGCCTGCTTCGCATCCTCGGAGGCCATTTTAAGCGCCTCACCGGCCGCCCGCGCCGCCTGCGGAAAATCCATCAGATCAGGTATGTACATGGCACCGGTTCGACCTTTGGACAAAACCCATAGGCAGCTTGCCAACAGCGTGCCATCCTGAAACACCATGGCCTGACGCATCAGGTCTACCTGTGCGTGTTGACAGTACTCCAAAAAGCCCTGCATCCGAGCGGCCACCGCATCCGCCAACGATCGTCCCGGAGCTTCCGGCCCGGCCATCAGGCAGGCAATACCACGCTGGGCCATCACCATTGATGATGGCCGCACCAACTCGAAGGCAATTGAGTCTTGTGCCATGGCCGCCAGCTCCCATTTTGCAACAGCAATTTTAACGCCGATTACATGGCTAAGCTAACCGCAAATGTCTCGAGACCAACTCAAAAGCCTCCTGCTCTCTGCTGGTCGGTCTTTGTCACTTTTCCTGGCCGCCCCCCCCCGCGAGTCAGCCGAAACCATGGCTCCCACCATGGTCATTTTTTCCTTGCCCAACCGGCTCCGAAGAGTTAGCCTATTGCATGCGTAGCGGGCGGGGTATAATTGCCCCTTAGCCGCAATGGATAGGCCATGGATGCAGGAGATTGCCGTATGCACAACACAACCCGACACTTCTCGACCGCACGTTTGGTGGCAACCACCGTTGCCGCGGCGCTGCTCATTGCCGGCATGATTGTCGGCACTTCAGCCGCCCGTGCCCGAAAATCATTGGCTCCTCAGCCATCCCTTGCCTCAAAAAGCTGGCAGATCACTTTTGGCCATGGGGTGCCGATGCGCATGACCGTGGTATGCAAAAAGCATGGCCAGCCGCAATTGATGACGTATTGGCTCTTTACCTACAGCGTTGCCAACAATACCGGCAAGGACATTTACTTTAACCCACGGTTTGACCTCGTCACCGATACCGGTCGTATCATTCCAGCCTCCGTAACCACAACGCCCGCCATGCTCGCCAAAATTCGGAGTTTCACTGGAAATCCTTTTATTATTAACCCCATGCTTATCACCGGCCGACTGCTCCAAGGCGCTGATAATGTCAAAGATGGCGTTGCGGTATTTGCCGGACTCAATAGCAAGGACCGCGGCTTTAGGATTTATGTATCAGGGTTAAGCGGAGAAACCGCTGTGCAGACCGACCCACTCACCGGAGGCCATGTTATCCTCCATAAAACAATGGAATTGCACTATTCAACCCCCGGCGAGGCCATCAATGCCAAGCCTACCATTATTCTGCTCGGCACGCGGTGGGTAATGCGGTAACCCGCCCTATCAGGGTCTTTGAGATGCGAAGGAGTGCGAACCATGCCATATGGACTTTTGGGAATCCTCGTGTTGGCTCTGGATGATTCTGGATATCGTCAAAAAGCCTTTTGAAACACTCGAAAAGGTTATCTGGATTCTTGTAATCCTAGTTTTTCCCCTCATTGGTGCCGCGATATACTTTTCCCTGAAGTATAAATCAAACCAGTGAATCACGGCGACCAAAGAGGCCAGACATTTAGGGTGCTGCCCGTTTTATAGCCGTAAGCGCGACCCAAGCCTCAAGCGGTACGTAGTAACTTGTATCACCGCATTTTTTTGGGGGCGTCATGAGTAAGTCGCTTCAAGGACAGTTGCTGGTGGCAAGCCCGCGATTGACCGATCCAAACTTTTATCATTCGATCGTACTCATCTTGCAGCACGATGAAGATGGTGCTCTGGGCCTGGTCTTAAATCGGCCACTTAAAGCCACCATGGATCAAATCTGGAAGCAGGTCGGCGAAGCGCCGCATCTCAATGACGTTCCTCTTTATTGTGGTGGCCCTTGTGAAGGCGCGCTGATAGTGCTGCATCAACGGCCGGATGCCTCGCAGGGAAAAGTGCTCTCCCAGGTGTATTTCAGTACAACCGCCGAGAGCGTTTATAAACTTGTTGATGAGCACACCGCGCCTTTGCTATTCTTTGCAGGAAGCAGCGGATGGTCTCCAGGACAACTCGAGGCCGAACTCCGTGCCGCCGCATGGCTTACCCTGCCAGCAACATCTGAGAATATTTTCAGCCCTGCTGCCGACCCCTGGTTGTCTCTGCACCGCCTGATTGCACAGCAGCGCATTGCCCCACAGCTAAAGCCGCAGGCCATTCCGGATGACCCGCGTTGGAATTAATTATTACCAGTAGACTCACCAGTCGCTCAACGGCGCGGCCAGCGACATTCAGGCCTCGCAACAGCCACAACTGTTGCTCGTACCGCCATTCCATCTTTGCCCCAGTGCTATGGTGATTTTATGCGACCCTGCTTTTCTGCTTCACGCCGAATGCCGCCAAGCATTCCACGAAATACATAACCGTGGAGCGGCAGCACCGCATACCAGTACGCAAGGCCCAAAAGACCGCTGGGGCGAAAACGAGCTGTTTGAACCAGCATACATTTGTTCGTCATGTCCAATGCGGGTTTTACCTCAAACTCCAACTGTGCCTCTCCCGGAAGTTTCATTTCTGCACGAAGCCGCAATCTTTCATTCTCGCGTATTTCAGTCACACGCCAAAAATCAAGCGCGTCGCCGTAGCCAAGCTGACTTGAGCTTCGCCGTTTGCGTCTCAATCCTGGCCCGCCCACCAAACGATCCATCCAACCTCGAATGTGCCATAACCAGTCCGCAGCATAGTAACCATGCCCGCCACCTACCTTGCAGGCCGCCTGAAAAGTTGCCGTCGCCGTGGCCGCCACCTCTACCGTGCGAACGTCCTTAAATATGTGACCCCCGGCCCAGTCCGGATCGCCGGGGATAACGCCCGCGTCACTCCAGGATGTTTCGACATCGTCGCTGCCAACCTTACCCGCAGCCAAAGCGATGGCTTCGCCCGGAGTCAGCAGTGGCCCCGGCATCAGTTCTGTGTACCTTCCATCGCGGCAAACCACGCGATTCCGCGACCATCGGCCAGCGGCCGAGCGACTCGATAGCTCAGCGGCGTCACCAGATGAATCCAAAGCGAGCTTAAGCGCGGAGTAAGCAACGGAACCGGCACAATGATTCGCCGTCGCAGCGATTGTGTCTTGGCCATCAGATTAATCAGTTGCTTATAAGTAACAATTTCCGGGCCGCCAATATCCAACGTCTGACCAATGGTCTCCGGCACGTTCAGGCATTGCACCAAATACCGCAAGACATCACGGATGGCTATTGGTTGGCATTGGGTTTTTACCCATCGCGGCGTTATCATCACCGGCAGCCGCTCGGTCAAATATCGCAATATTTCGTAAGACGCTGACCCGGACCCTACAATCATTGCCGCTCGCAGCACCGTCACCGGAACACCGCTGGCCGCAAGGCATCCCTCGACTTCGCGCCGCGAGGCCAGGTGCTCGCTTAACACGTCACCGGTTTCGCCCAGTCCGCCCAGATAAATAATTCGACCTACACCGGCCTGCGCGCAAGCACGCGCAAACGCGATAGCTATTTCACGATCACGCCGGGCGTAGTCAGCCCCGACCGCCTCCATGGAATGCACAAGATAATATGCCGCCTCGCAACCGGCCAATTTGGGCGCAATTGCATCGGCGTCTGAAAGATCCGCTTCGACAATTTCAACATGCGGGCTTTGAGCCCAGTGCCGACTTTGTAGTTTACGCGCGCTGCGACTGATGCAACATACCTGGAAGCCTGCGTCCAGCAGGCGAGCGCCCAACCGGCCGCCAACATACCCCGTGGCACCGGTCAAACATACCCGCCGCGCTGCAGTGTTAGGAACCGAATCGGTTGCAGTGAACCCAACGCCCATAGGCCCACCATCTCCAAAGAACCGCAGCACCCCGCCACTACAGAACATGCAAGCCCAGAAGGTTATTCCTCACCAAAGCGAGCTCGCACGAGTTGCTCCAAAGCGTCAAGAGCGCTGACGGCATCATCCCCATCAGCCTCAACTTTAAGCCCAGTCCCCTCCGTCGCCGCGAGCATCATCATGTGCATGATGCTTTTGCCGTCAACGCATTGGTCTCCCTTCCACACGCGAATATTGCTGCGAAAGCGATTGGCGACATCCACGAATTGCATGGCAGGACGAGCGTGCAATCCGAGCTTATTGCAAATTGTTATCTGACGATCCATGGACTCGCCAAGAAAAATATCGGTGCAGTTTCGGCCGGAAATAAGCGGCCACCGACACGATTGACCGTGCCGCCGCCCCAATCGCCACGCACGTTACTGGCTGGGGCGGGACCTTTAAACGCATCAGTGCGCGATCCCAGCCTGGTCCGCTTCCTCGATCAGGTCAACTATTTCACGCTGACTTTGCGCCTGCTTTAAAAAGCGGCGAAAATTATCCTGTTGGAGGTGACGGAAGATGCTTTCCATTGCCTGAAGGTGACCATCCGGACTATCCGGTGGCGATAAAAGCAGCACCACGCTGTATACCGGAGCCTGATCTAAAGCCGAAAAATCAATTCCAGTGGCACTTCGACCGATCACACCAAGACGTCGTTTAATGCAAGGATGCTTCACATGCGGCACCGCCACACCCTTGCCAAAGCCCGTGCTTCCGTGCCTTTCACGATCCACAATGGCTTTGGCGAGTGTGTCAACATCCGCTTGACTAAGCGCCTTCGCCGCCACGAGTGATTCCAGCAATTCGCGAATCACCGCATCGCGCTGGGTAGCTTTAAGATTTGCGACAGTCGCCTCTTTACAGATGAAATCCGAGAATTTCATAAAACCTCTCTGGCAAACAGTTTTACCGCGGTCGCCGGCCCCGATCATCCGGGGTGCTTGCGGTTTCGGTGTTTATCTTTATGTTCTGTGAGTTGGCGCTCCAGCTTGTGCGCCGCCTGATCAATACACCCGTATAAGTCATCGCCCTCCACCGTTGCGACAAACATGTTGCGATGTTCAGCATTCACAATCATCTCAACTTTCTTGCTGTTTCCGGAGCTGCCGTCGAGAATTACTTCGATCTCCTTGATCAGATCATAATATTTAAGCAGTTTGGAAGCTTTTTCGTCGGCATGCTGTTTAATGGCGGGCGTTACTGCCATATGACGACCGGTTACTGTGATAATCACAATCGTAGCTCCTGAACACTCCCAGCTTGAGGTCCGCCTTACGTAAAGCCGACACCCCTCCCCAGGGTTCTTTTCATACGCTCTACACTAATCGGTAGGAGGCTGCAGCGTCAACTCGCTGATGCCGGCTCATGTCGCGCTCCCGGCCTACCAGAACTTACCACACATGTGCCCGCTCCCTCAGCGAGCACGCCAATCGGCCGATTCCATGACTCATCGAGGCTGCGTCATCTACCGCGCTCCAAGCCTTGGCGGCGGCCATCAGCTCATAACAATCACCCCTGGTGATGATACAGCCGTCGGCTATGTATGCGTTGTGTTCGGCAATCGTCGCCTCTGCCTTCCCTCTTGTGCCACCGACAGGCCAAAATCAAAATAATTGCGACCCATTTCTACACACCCGCACCGTTGCGAACCCTACAGCCGATAACTTTTTCATCCAATTCCTTCATTCAACTTTAAAAAATCACAACTTTCTTCTTTGACTTTTGCTGAACATGCGTACAATTAACTGCATAGGACCTAAGTAAGTCAGCCCGCAGGTGCGACCCGGGGGTTTAAGAGAGAGAGGAGAAATCATGAAGTTCGAGCTACCATCCAGAAAGTCAGGCGATTGGCCGCTTCTTATTGCAGCGGGCATATTTTTTATCGGCATCGTGGGGTGGCTGCATTATCGCAGCACTACCGCGCAAGCCACTGCCGAGACCCACTTTACTTTGGCCACCCTGCAGCAGGCTCTGGCAGAGTACGAAACGGTTGCCGGAACCGCGCCAGTTATCACCCACGGCAAGTCGTCTATCCTTTGTTTTCTTACCGAGTATCAACGCGCGTTTGCGTACAAGACATTTGATGGTCGCTGGCACAACAACCTTCACGTTCTGCGATCGCTACGCACGGATGCCACCGAGTTCGGCTCTATACGCATGCCCGACGGGCAGCAAATGCGAGGTCTGGTAGCAGTTAAAGATGGTTTCCACAAGCCGATTCACTACATCGTCAGCCGTAACGTTTCGTGGCGGGCTCCCTGCTTTGTCAGCATCGGCTCGGGCTGGGGCAGCGCCCGCCATCCGAGGATCTATTCGCCGGCACCGCAATAGCCGGTCTGTCAATACTCATGCAGCTTTCTCTCTCGCAAACCTGGAGCGGCCAATTGCTCCGGGTTTGTTTTTTATAGTGCTCTTATGAGCACCAACACCTTAAGCCCTTGGCAGACGGCCGCTGGATGCGCGCATCCCACCAAATTCCCATGCTGCACTGGTAGAACTGGGTAATATGCGGTTTAATCATGACAATGGCTGACGTTTGTATAAGGTAACCATGAGTAAATTTGAACATATTCCGATGGCCAACACGCTCTATGATCCGCAACGCGATTTTCTACTCATCGCCGGCCCCTGCATCATTGAAAGCCTCGACTTGTGCCTCCATATTGGCGAGATTGCACGCGACGTGGCAAAGCGCCTTGGCGTTCCGTACGTTTTTAAGGCCAGCTTTGACAAAGCCAATCGGTCCAGCAACCAGTCATACCGCGGCCATGGCATGGATCACGGTCTGGATATTCTTGCGCAGGTTGGGCGAAAACTCGGGGTGCCCGTCACCACAGACGTTCACGAAAGCGCCCAGGCGTCCCAGGTCGCCTGCGCTGTTGATGTTCTGCAAATTCCCGCTTTTTTATGCCGCCAGACAGACCTGCTCGTGGCCTGCGCCCAGACTGGCAAGCCCGTCAATATCAAAAAGGGACAGTTTATGTCTCCCTGGGAAATGACAAACGCCGTCGAAAAAGTCCGCTCTGCCGGCAATCCACATGTACTTCTTACCGAACGCGGAACATTTTTTGGCTACAATCGCCTGGTTAATGACATGACGGGCATTCCGCAAATGCAGTCGCTGGGGTCTCCAGTGCTTTTTGATGCCACGCACTCTACGCAACTGCCGGGCGGCCTGGGGGCTGCCACGGGAGGACAACGACAATACGCAGGGCTTTTAGCCCAGGCGGCCACCGCCGCAGGCTGCAATGGCCTGTTCATAGAGGTGCATCCCGAGCCGGATAAGAGTCCCTCCGATGCAGCTACCATACTACCGCTGGCCGAACTTGAGCCGCTGCTCGGCCGCTGTCTAAAAATCAGGCAGGCCATTGCAGCGCCCGCTTGATGCAATATTGTCCCGCAGAAAGCTTTTTACCGCCATGCACAACGCTCGTTCTTTTCTTCTTCACCGATGCAATTGCGGCGCTTTGGCACTTGCCGCCGTATTGTTACTAAGCATGCAGCTGGTCCGCAGTTTAAAGGCCCAACCGCCGCAACACGGAGGGTTTTACCTGCACAATGGCGTCATACGTGTAGGAATAGATTTGTCCAAAGGCGGTGCCATAACCTGGCTCTCACGCGATGGTAATCATCCCAACATGGTCAACCACGCGGACTGGGGCCGCGAAATTCAGATGTCCGATTATTCCGGCCCGGTTCCTTACATTCCGCCGGGTGCGCAGGTTGCCCCGGCGTGGCGCGGCCTGGGTTGGAACCCGGTACAGGCAGGCGATGCATTTCAACACGCTTCACGTATTTTGCACTTCGCACACGGACACACTTGGCTTTCCGTGACTTGCCGGCCCATGCAATGGCCTTTGAAAAACTACCCCGCGCATTGCACTTTCACCACCCGGCTCGACCTCAAAGGGCCGGCCGTGCAGGTGGACAACATCATGATCAATAACCGCAACGACCATAAACAATATCCCGCTCGCCCGCAGGAATTGCCCGCCCTTTATGCCAACGGCCCCTACTACTTTTTCTATGGTTATACCGGAGATAAGCCTTTCACCAACGCACCTATCACCTGCTTTGACACCAGAGCCTTGCTGGCACTTGCCCGACGAGATCCCACCGGAACCGAACCTCTTTCGCACGCATTTCACTGGATGCCCCGGCAACTCCTGCCCGAGAATTGGGCTGCGTTTGCCAACATAAAAGGCCATGGCTTCGGCATCTGGGCCCCGCGATCTTATCTATGGAGTTCCTTTTTCTTTGGGCACCCCGGTATCGGCGGCCCCAAGGACAGCAACACAGCCTACATCGCGCCCAACCGCAATGAAATTCTTGATTATAATATTGTGTTCAAATATCACTATACATTAATTATTGGCTCACCCGTGCAGGTGCGCAACTATGTTTATGCTCACGCTCACCCCGCTGCACAACCCTGTTGGCGGTTCCAAAACTCGCGACAAGACTGGACGTATCACAGCACAACAGATTCCGGCTTTCCTATTCGCGGCTGCCTGCATGTTCATCCTGAGACCAGGGGATCATTCCTCTTGGGGCCTGTATGGTATTGGCAGGCCACACATTGCCCGGTTTTGTATGTACAGGCCTCGTTCAGTCACGTTGGCACAACGGGGTATGTTTACTTTCGCCGATTTGCCGACGCCGCCTTTTCCCCCTTGGAGTTGCGGCCATACGCCGTCAATCCGGATGGCCACTACCGATGGTACAGAATCAACCTGGCCGCCGCGCCTCGCTACCGCGGAGCCATGGTTCAGTTACGTCTCGACTTACCTCAGCCAACAGCCTCAGACGCCTCAATCAACATAAAAGCCATAAGCTTTCGCCCCCCCACCCGCGCGAAGTAATACGCCTTTGTAAACACCTCACAATACGCAGGGCTTGGTAAGATTGAGCTAGGTCTGGCTGGCTGATGATCGCAAACCGCATGGTTTGCCCTTAAATCTGCAGTTGCGCCCCCTCCAAGCAAGTTCCATGGTTGGCTCGGATTTGACCCGCTGGACTCGCCGCAGCAAAGCGGTACACTAATACACTCGCCTGAAGGCGAGGGTTGACGACTGGAATTGTATTCGTATGCTTCTGACACTTTTACGAGCCAAAATTCACGGCGCTATCGTTACACAAGCCAATCGAGACTATGTCGGCAGCATCACCATTGACAAAGAATTGCTCAAAAAGAGTGGGTTGCTTGCCGGTGAAAAAGTACTGGTGGCCGATATTCACAATGGCGTACGCTTTGAAACATATATCATCACCGGACCTGCCAAATCTGGAATTATTGGCATTAATGGCGCAGCAGCTCATCTGGTTAAGCCGGGAGACAAACTCATCATCATGGCTTTTGCGCTGCTGACTCCCGAAGAAGCCGCCCGCCATGCCGCCGAAGTACTGGTGCTTGACAGCGCCAACGCAGTCGTGCAGCAGTTCAAACTTCACAGCAGTGGCGAGTAATGAAACGCGGCGGCCTGCTTCGCAGCAGCCTGTGTGCCAGCCGACGACCAGCCACAATACTTATGAGCCTTTTTGCCGCGGCATATTGGTCTTGCCAGCTTGGCGACTGCTCCACAAAACTGAAAACTATACGCGAGCATGGCAACAAGGTATTATTATCCCCCGGGAAGTAAAGTGTTGTTCGCCAACCACCGTGCTGGAGTCCGTATGCCTGAACTGTGTAGCACCACTCAACTCTTAATGGGACAGACTCGCAGGACCGGCACAGCAGCATTTGCATTACTAGCCTTGTTATTTTGCGGCATGCTGGGCGGATGCACGCAAACCGCCTGGTGGATCAATCCGGGACCGTCCTCACGCGTACAGTACGCCCTAGCCCATGTTTCACCCGCGGTGGTGCGTATTGATGTGGTCATGCGCAGCTTTGGCAATGGTACGCCGGAAACCTTTCGGGCCATTGGCAGCGGCGTCATCATTGACCCACAAGGGCACGTACTGACCAACTTTCATGTGGCCGGCCGCGCACGACACATTGAGGTAACCCTGGCCGACAAAGAACATGTCCATGCCGTGCGAGTTGGCGCCGATCACTGGACCGACCTGGCCCTGCTGCAAATGAACCTGCAGGAAGTTGCCCGCAAGCATATAAAGTTCCGCTGGGCTAAGCTGGGCAACTCTCGGCGCGTGCAACTCGGCCAGCCCGTCCTGGCTATTGGCACCCCCTACGGACTCTCGCGAACTGTAACCCGCGGTATCATAAGCAACACTGACCGCTACTTCAGCGCCACTACCATTGACGGTTACGAGACCGGCTGGTTTAACAACTGGATTCAAACCGACGCGGCCATCAATCCCGGAAACTCCGGCGGCCCACTCATCAACCTGCGCGGAGAAGTCATTGGCATCAACACCCGTGGCGACCCCGACGCCAACAACCTTGGCTTCGCCATCCCAATTAATGTTGCGCGGCGCGTCATTCCGCAATTGCTCAAGCACCGACGAGTTGTGCGCAGCTACCTCGGCCTGCATTTGCAGCCCCTGCGTGGCTTGGCCAAATTCTATAAGATCGCCGAGAACCACGGCGTATTGATCAGTTCGGTGGATCCCGAGTCGCCTGCCTCGCAGGCAGGCTTGGAGCCGCAGGACATCCTCCTGAGCGTTAATGGCCACCCAACCAATTGCCGCTTTCCCGAAGAGTTAGCCCCCATTCGCCGCTACATAGCGGATCAACCCGTTAGTTCAACGCTTACGCTGGTTATTGATCGCCCTGGTTCAACCGGCCAGCCATACCGTGTGCTGGCGCTCAAAACCACCCGGCTGGAAAGCGCCGTCGCGCCCGAGCATGCCATTGTAGCCTTGGGTATTTCTGTGCGGCGGCTGACCGCCCCATATCTACGGGCCAGACGTCTGCCGCTTATAAGCGGCGTCTTGGTAACGGGCGTGCGAACCGGTTCGCCGGCTGATACTGCAGGCGTTGAATCCGGCGACATTATTTTGCGCATTAATGCCAAGTCCGTAGACAATGTTCATACCCTCAAAAC
>JABEVB010000168.1 GCA_013044165.1 Phycisphaerales bacterium | reverse complement strand
TTTCAAAGTTTCAGTCATAATCTTACTCATGGGTGGCGTACTCCTAAAAAGTTGAACGTTGAATATTCGCGTTTAGGTTACGCCGCCTTTTTTCTCCTGACCACAAGATTTGACAATAGCTCCACATAAGAATACCGCAGCTTTGGGGTACAGGGTTTTCAGACCCTGCTCAAAGCCATGGCGACGCTTACGCGAAACCATTGTGAGTTGCGTAACGACAAAGGCGCGGTGGTGGCCAAGTTCATCAAGTATGCCGAGCCAACCGCATTGCAGCGTCGGGCCTTGGACCTTGTGGAAGTGTGTCCAGTACGGGGAAGCTGATTTTTGAACAAATCGCAATGCCTATGCGGCTGAAGTGCATTTTCTATAGAAGGAACTTTGGATTAACAAGTCGGGTGGTTTGAATCGCAGAATCCGGGCGTCTATACTCGAAGGTTGGTATGCGAGATTGTATGACTATGCCCGATAAACCTAGTGCGGCTACTCCTCTGGAGCAACTCCCCGCCCTCACCGTTAACGAGCGGGTTCAGCAGGTGTTGGCCACCCTGCGACCCAGCATTCAATGGGATGGCGGCGATATTCAACTGGTTGATATCTCGCCGCAAGGGGTGGTGTCCATCCGCCTGCTTGGCGCATGCATCGGCTGCCCAAGCTCCGAGGCGACGCTTAAGCTTGGCGTTGAGCGAAAAATTCGCGACGCTGTGCCGGAAATAACGCAGGTCATAGCCATCGAAGGATAGGCAACCTACCGCTGAAAAAAAATGTAATAGAACTCCGCTTTTTAACGCCTGGGTTGCTTCAAAAGAGGCCTGTGACCGCTTATGCAGGCTTTTGACCTTCGCCACGCGGCTGCGCCGCGAGAGCAGCAGAGTAGTTGAACAGGCGATCAGTGGAGCATTGGCGGCTGCGCCGCGGGTGTCCCGATCATTTGGTTTCCTGCCGTAAGAGGCTATGGGCGACGTTTTTGAGAGGTCGGCGATGGTGGATGCGGCTGTTGTGAAGTTAAAAACTATTTATGGCGTGGTGGTTGGGTAAGGGGTATATTGCGGTGGTTAAGTTATGAGATAATCGCTTGGTTGCGGTTGATGAAAAACTAATTTGGCGGCGAAGGCGGATGATGTCGGCGGGGCCGGCGGCCGCTGGCCGAACCTGAAGCAGTGGACGGAGTCAGCGAACACTGCCCAGAAGAAGAGGGAATTGAGCCGGTTGAAGGTAAGTGAAAAGCGAAATCAGCCATTCGGCGGGGAACCATGGATGGGCCAGACGGCGGTAGAATTAGGTTTGGAGCATATCCCGGCGCGCCGGGAAAGGCGGCCAGCGAGAGCCAACAACAGGTACCTGAAATGAGAATACTAGATGCGTCCCCGTTTCGCTCCCTCGTTGTCGAGGCGGCCGCAGACAATAGGGTCCGCTACGTCGAGGAAGGCTCGTCGTTGGAGTTTGTCCTTGAAGGGGCGGTGCAGGGCGGGACGGGGCTATTGACACTCGCCACCGACGGAACCGATTCCGACGATCGTAGGTGTAAGAAGGCCGTGCGCCACGTGGTGAACGCACTGCGGAACGCCGGATATGAGGCGGAGGCCTGTGGGAGTGAGAGCCAACCATGCATACGGGTAACGAGGCCCGACAGCGGCGGGCGTGGGTCCGGCGCTGGGCTTACCACGGCCCTCGGATTGAGCACGGGCACACCGCACGCATTCATCGCTGCCACGCGGTACGCGCCGTCGGGGAACATCGGGACCCCGGAAGCTTCCGCGGCGGGCGGCCGAACCGGCCCAACTAATTGTGAAGGAACTAAATTTGATGGTAGCGAGTGATTATATAGTGGCCACGTGACTGATAGGAGTGTAACGGCCCAGCGAATTGCGAGCCGATTGATATTCGTGATAACGGAAAATTGAGAAGCTGCCAACTTATCGGATAAACTGGATTTATGGTGATAGATGGAACAAATTCTTCTTTCTGGCGCGTGCCGTGGACTAAACGCGTTCCTGAGGCGCGCAGCGAGGGCGTGGGCGTTTCAATGCCGCCATCGGTCCGCGCGGGGAGTGGAGATATTTCGCGCCGCGCGGCAGACGGTGATTGCCTTCTCCGCGTGCAATCTGAGTTTTTTGCGGGTCGGGCGTTGAAAACCCAGTTTGCGGGAGTGGCCTCGACTACGGGCAATATCATTGCCGCTGACGCGGTTGGTCCATCATGAACCGCAGGCTGGAAGCCTGCACCACAAAGGTGCGAAATCCCCGCGAGTTATCGAGGGGCTGGTTGTTCCGGTGCTATTACGCCCACAGCCCTTCGTGTGGCTTGGTTTCTGAATGTCCCCCCCCTCGGCTTTTGGCAGAAACTGTCGCATGCCCCTTAAAAAGCAACCCGCCCCTGCATAGGTTTTCGATTCAGCAAAATTCGTTTATATTGGCTCGCTGTTGTTTGCGGCAGGACCGATTGAATAGGTCTGTCCTTCCGCCTGTGAAATTTTTAACGGAGTCCTTTATGCCTAATCGTATGCGACTGTTTACCCCCGGCCCCACCAGCGTACCTGAAGATGTGCTTATTGAAATGGCCAGACCGGTGTTTCATCACCGCACGCAGGCCTACAAAGATCTTTTTTCAGCCGTCAACAAGTTGTTGCCCGAGGTATTGCAAACAAAAAATCCGGTGGTAACCATTGCGGGCAGCGGCACGGCTGCCTACGAATGCGCGATGATCAATACCATTCCGCAGGGCGGCAAGGTGCTGGCCCTTTCCAACGGCAAGTTTGCCGAGCGATGGGTTACCATTGCCCAACGCAATAAGTGCGACGTAACCATCCTTAAGGCTGAGTACGGCAATGCTGTGCCGCCCGAGCAGGTGGCCGAAGCGCTCAATGGAAAAAGCTATGATGCCGTTACACTGTGCCACAGCGAAACCAGCGCCTGCACCGTCAACGACCTGGAAAAAATCGCCGGTCATGTTCGTAAAACCGACGCCATTTTGATAGTGGATGGTATTACCAGCGTCGGAGCCATACCAGTAAAACCCGATGCATGGGGCGTGGATATTCTGGTGACCGGATCGCAGAAGGCCCTGATGCTGCCACCGGGATTGGGCTTTTTAAGCGTGTCTGAAAAGGCCCGCAAGAAAGTGGAAACCGTCAACCAGCCAAACTTGTACTTGAGCCTCCCGCACTATCTCAAGAGCCTCGCGGCCAACGACGTCCCTTGGACGCCGGCGGTTACGCTGGTGCGCGGCCTGCACAAGGCACTGGAAATAATCACGCAGGAAGGCATTGAGAACGTGTGGAAACGCACCAGCAAACTGGCCCGGGCCACCCGCGCCGCAGCGGTCGCCATGGGGTTGAAGGTGTTCTCGAACAATCCAGCTGATTCGGTCACGGGCATTAACTATCCTGCAGGCTTTGACGACAAAACTTTCCGGGGCGCTTTGCGAAAGGACTTTAATATCCACATTGCGGCCGGGCAAGGCTCCATGGAGGGGAAAATTTTCCGCATCAGCCATATGGGCTATGTGGATGCCATAGACACCCTGGGCGTCATCAGCGCATTGGAAATTGTGCTGCGGCAACAGGGCCACACGTTTAATTTTGGAGCTGGCGTGGCGGCGGCACATCAGGAGCTTGCCAAGTGAGTTTTGTAAAATCGCAGCGTCTGGCGGCGCTGCCCCCGTATTTATTTATCGAAATTGATAAAAAAAAGCGGGCACTCCTCGCTGCCGGAAAAGATGTCATCAACCTTGGCGTAGGCGATCCCGACCTGCCCACGCACAAGTTTATTATTGATGAAATGGCCAAGGCCATCTATGACCCCAAAAATCACCGATATCCCTTCGATGAAGGCGTGCCGGCCTTCCGTCAGGCGGCAGGCGCCTTCATGCACAAGCGGTTTGGCGTGACGGTAGACTGCGACAAACAGGTACTTACCACTATCGGCTCCAAAGACGGCATCGCCCACTTGCCGCTGGCCGTGGTCAATCCGGGCGACGTTGTGCTCGTCCCGCAGCCGGGCTATCCGGTATATGCCACGGGAGCCGGTTTTGCCGGCGGGCGGGTTTACACCATGCCGCTCCGCGAGAGCCACGATTTTTTGCCGGACTTGGATGCTATACCCGAAGATATTCGCCGCCAAGCCAAGCTGCTTTGGCTCAATTACCCCAACAATCCAACCGCCGCGACAGCCCCACTGAGCTTTTATCAAAAAGCGGTCGCCATGGCCAAAGAGTACAACTGGGTTATTGCCAACGACTTAGCCTATGGTGAAGTTTATTTTGAAGAAGCTCCGCATAGCATTCTGGAAATCCCCGGTGCCGTGGATGTCGCCATCGAGTTCCACTCGCTCTCCAAGAGTTTTAACATGACGGGCTGGCGCATCGGTTGGGCCACAGGAAACCCGGCGATTGTCGCCGCGTTGGGGCAGGTGAAAGGCAATGTGGACAGCGGGCAATTTAACGCCATTCAGGTGGCGGGCAAGATTGCCTTGGAGCATTACGATCATCCGGATGTTAAGCATCAGATGGATATTTACCGCAAGCGACGCGATGCACTCTACAACGGTCTTGCAGGCCTTGGATGGAAGTTTCGCAAGCCTGCCGCCGGCTTCTTCTGCTGGGTGAATACACCCGCCGGCGTGCCATCAATGGATTTGTGCGCACGGCTTATAGATGAGGCCCATGTTGTAACCGTGCCGGGCGGCGGGTTTGGACCCGCGGGCGAGGGGTATTTACGCATGGCACTTACCGTAGATGAAAAGCGAATCTGTGAAGCCGTAGATCGTATCGGAAGAATCAAGCTGTAGAATACCGCGAACGGCCGACCGTGGAGCCAGCGGGACCAACAATGAATATGGTATCGGGCCATACTCACCAGCATTTAAAGACACGGCGTTGGTTGCAGCAAGATTCCCAACGGTAAGTTGAGGGCGAGCATGGTGGCCCCTGGCCGGTTTCGCTTGTTGCAACCTTAAAAACGCCAACTCCGCCCAAAAAGCGGGCGGACTCGGACGACATACTCATCGAAACGAGCTTGCATGAACAAGGCAGATCGCGTCATCTTTATCGCCATAGCGCTGGCGGGGCTTATCATGACCGTCGTCGCGGGCACTCAGGCAGCCCATCGCCAAAGCAAAAAAGACGAGTTGCGACAAACCGCCGAAGTCAATGATTTTGACCGTTGGCTCACCATGACGCCCCAATTTGTATATCATCAGGCCAACTACAAGGGTGACTCCTTCCCAAACCCGCCAATCGTACTTGCGGTGTTTAAGCCCTTCACATGGGTAAGCCCCCCAACGGCACAATTTTTATGGGTGTTCTGCAAGTTCATCTTCGCCGCCGCCGCGCTGGTTTGCGCCATAAATATTGCCCGCAACAGCGGCACGGTGCTGGGACCGGCGGCCGTAGGACTCATGCTCGCAACGTGGCTGTGGCCGGTGCTTGGTGACATGCAGGAAGGCCAGACAAACCTATTGATGCTTTTGCCATTGGCGGCCGGGTTATGGGCCGCGCAACATCCTTCGCGTGGGTGGCAGATATGCGCGGGAATTCTGGTGGCACTGGCGGTGTGCGTAAAGGTTACACCCATCATTTTTTTGATCTATTTTTTGTTTCGTCGCCGCTGGCTTTTGTCTCTGGCAATACTGCTCGGCCTGATGCTTTGGCTTTTGTGCGCACCAGCACTGTTTTTCGGCTGGCAGCAGAACCTGACATGGTTTGGCCAGTGGTATCACATCATGATTGTTCCCTTTGTTGTTCATGCCAAGCTTGATTATTACGTTGGCCAGTCTGTATCGGCATTTTTGTCGCGGCTGCTGCGGCATGTCCCCGCGTTTGTGTCGCATAAGCATACGGCCCATCCATACCCGGTATACGTAAATATCGTTACCCTGCCCGGCCGACTCAGTGACTGGATTATTCGAGTGCTGCTGGTGGCCCTGGGGCTGATAGGGTTGTGGTGGATGCGCCGACCGTTGAATAACCTTCAATCGCGGCGCTATCTCCTGGATGTTGGCGCCATCGCCGCGTTCATGGTGCTTGCCTCGCCCCGCACCTGGGTGCCGCATTATGTAACACTTATTTTTACGCTTACCGCGGTTAGCGCGATCGCGTTTAACGTCGCCACGGCAATGCCACGGCGAAAGTGGGCGACTGGGGCACTGAGCGTATCAGGCCTTTTAATGTTTATGACTACGGATGTAGGAAAGATATTCGGCCGCGATGGCCACCGCTGGCTCCTGACCATCGGCGTATCGCTGTGGGCAACACTGCTGCTGCTACTGGTCATTTTTTGTGATGGGTTGGGCGGCGACCCCGGCGATGAATCGGTTATGAAACAGCCGGCAGCGTCGGTCTTGTCGCCTGAGAAGCATCTATGAGCGCTATTGCCTGTATTGGGCTGGGAAGTAACCTGCAGGACCGTCGGGCCAACATAGACGGCGCTCTGGTTCATATTGGCCGCACGCCCGGTATTACCGTATTAAAAGTATCGCAGTATCACACAACGGCCCCCGTTGGCGGGCCTGTTGGACAGCCCTACTTTCTCAATGCAGCCGCCCTGCTTGATACCTCGCTCGATGCCCGCGGACTGCTAAGCGCCCTGCTTGCTATAGAGCACGCTTTGGGCCGCGATCGCAGCCGCGAACTCCGCCATGGTCCACGCATAATAGACTTGGACATACTGCTTTATGGCAGTGCAATTGTGAATGAACCGGGCCTGCGAATTCCACATCCACATTTGCACGAGCGGGCATTTGCACTGGCACCGCTGGCGGAGTTGGCACCTCAAATGCTGCATCCCGAGCTGCATCAGACAATCGAATGCTTGCTCGCCAACCTGCCGCCGGGGAAGATGCATTAATTAACCTGCTCGCAAGGTACCTGGCGAGCACCGATGAACCTGCGGTAACCGGGGTTTTTATGCAAATTTTTAACACCATTGCAAATTGGCGATCTTTTGCGGCCGGGTTGTCGGCACGAGGCCCGCTGGTATTCGTACCGACCATGGGCGCTTTACATGCCGGGCATGGGTCATTGGTCACGCACGCCCGACAACTTGCCGGCGATCACGGGCATGTCGTGGTATCCATATTTGTAAATCCAACACAATTTGGCCCACAGGAAGATTTTGCCCGTTACCCGCGTACCCTGACCGATGATGTTGCCCTTTGTGAGCGCTGCGGGTGCGATTTTATCTTTGCTCCCGCGGCAACAGAAATGTATCCAGCGGGTCCAAGTAACCTTTCGGTAAACCCGGGCAACATGGGCGATATTCTTGAAGGAGCCATTCGCCCGGGACACTTTTCCGGCGTGTGCACAGTCGTGCTTAAACTTCTCGCCATTGTGCAGCCCACGCATCTGATTCTGGGGCAGAAAGATTATCAGCAGCAAGCCATTTTGCGGGGTATGGTGCGTGATTTTAATTTGCCCGTAGGCGTTGTGGTGGCACCGACCGTGCGCGAAGCTGATGGCCTGGCTATGAGCAGTCGCAATCGCTACCTCACCGAACCACAGCGGGCGGCCGCCCCGATCATCTATCAGACGCTCGCATGGGCAGCGACAGAGGTTCGCAATGCACGCGGCGATTTTGCACAACTATCCGCGGCCATGCGCCAGCGCATCAATGGCGCCGGCCTGGAAACACAATATGCCCTGGCCGCCGACTGCATTTCTCTGGCGGAATTGCACGGCCCGGTTCGCCCGTCATGTGTGCTGCTGGTGGCTGCTAAAAATGGCAGTACAAGGCTCATAGACAACATGCTCATCGAATGATGCGCCAACCCCCGGCCACTGCGGCGGCAACGAATGCCAATATTGCGGCAAACTCCAGCCAGGGGTTAAACGCATAGCGATAAATCCGTCGCGGCGGCCGCGTTGGATGAACGCTCTCTTGAAGCTTCCAATTTCGTGGAGCCATGGCCCCCACCGGCCCACGACGCATGTCACGTAAGATGTTGGCCATAAATATCACAAAGGAACTGTGTTGCGGCCAATCGGTATAAGACTTGCTAAGCGGCGACGCCAGAGCAAACCATTCAACCTCGCGTGCCATGTCTTCACGTTCCATCAGCCAAGGCTTGCCAGCTGTCTCCAGCAATGTTTGCCACTGACTACCCATCGGCGCGTACCAAAAGGCCATTACATGCACCGCTCCGAGCGATTTTTGGCTGATCGCGTGCAGCACGCGTCCAGGCGTCACCATCAACGGTCGAGTTTGCGGAGCAACCGACAACCGAGTCATACGCATGTCCCGGTGCAGCAAGCCAATGGCCGGCCCCAGAAGTAAAACAACATCGCCCGGTTGCAGGGGAACAGGCTGGTGCGTCATCCGACTTATAACCCACAGCACCGACCCACCGCCAGATTGGCTGGGATTGATGTCGGCCACCTTGGCAAAGCGCACAATCGCTGGGGGCGGTGGGCCAACGTATCGTATGGTGATATTTGCCGACACATGGCGCACCAGCAAGCCCGACCAAACCGTGTGGCCCGCGGCGATCAAATGTATTGGCAACGGGCTGCGGGGCGACAAGCCGTGCAGAATAACGCCATTTAGCAGCGCATTGCCGGAGAAGTGCAACTCCTTGCGCGCCGTGCCTGAAGCAACCTGCATTACATACTGCGATTGCGGCCGAATACCCTTGATCGCTCGCAAATAAATCTGCACCGGATGTCCCCTGCCAGTGCTGCGTCCGGCAGCCAGCATCTTCAGCACCGGCGCGGGCGGTTTCGCTGGCAACATTTGCACAAAGTCCATCCGAGGCAATGCGAGGGCCGATAGAATGGCTCCCAATAAAACCAGAATGCTCCAAGGTTCTATTCGCCGCCGCCACGCCACACCTTGGCTTCCTGCCGCAGCCGGCCAGAATCGCAGTGTTGCCGTTTCAATCGGGCGGCCCGCAGTTCGCCACAGGAGCACCGCGCCAATGCATGCAATGGCCGCAGGCAGCGCAAACCACATCGGATACAGCACCTGAATCATGGTTGTCTCACCACTATTGCCGGCAGAAAATGGACTTGCGGCGGCTTATGACTTCACCGATGCCGGCACTTGAACATCAATCCGCAGGGGCAGAACAATTCGTACTTTGGTCCCATGCGGCGTAGATTCCATTTTAACGCTGCCGCCGTGCAGTTCCACAAACCGCCGCACAATTGCCAAGCCCAAGCCCGGCCCTTTGCTGCCGTATTCCATCGTGCCGCTGTGATGGTGCAGCGTATCGTCAATGCCGGCGAATGGCTCGAATATTTCACCCAACGATTCGCTGGAAATACCCGGGCCGGTGTCTTCAATGTCTATTTCGATGTTATCCTGAAATGTCTTATGGGCCGCAATTTTGATCTCCGAACCATCCGGTGAAAAGCGGATGGCATTGGACAACACATTGGTAAACACATCGGCCAGCTTATCGTGGTCGCCTGAGCGCAGAGGCAGGTTTTCCGGAATATCGCAGGTGAGTTTCTGCTGGCGCTCGGTCATGAAGGCCGCTTGATCGGCGGCTACCTGCAGCAGCAGCTCGCGAATGTTCAGAGGTTGGCGAGTCAGTGGCGTTGTAAATCGGTTGGTCTCAGCAAGTTTTAACAGGTCTTCAATAATTTTTTTCATGCGGTAGCCACGGGTTTCGATCGCCATTACGCCTTCGCGGAGCCGAGCCAAATCTCCGGGGCCGAACCCGCCAACAGGCCGCGGCTGCAGCTTACGCTTCATCAGGTCACAGGTCAGCAGCAGCGAGGTAATGGGCGTTTTGAGTTCGTGGCTGGCAAGCTCCAAAAATCGCTTCTTCGCCTGATTGGTCCGCTCCAACTGATGGATATTGCGCTGCAGCCTCTGCGTCATGGTATCAAGGGCGGCGGCGAGATCACCAAATTCGTCCGGCCTGAACGTGTGCCGCCCCTCTTGGGTCGAAACCGCCCGAACATTAAGTTCGCCACGACCAACTGCATTGACGGTTTCGCGCAAAATCTCCAGTGGCCCCACGATTTCTCGCTGGCTGATGACATACCCCAACAGGAACAGCATCACAATCAACAACAGGCCAAAAACGCCCACCGTTCGCGCAAGGCGAGACAACGGCTCGATAGCCTCGGCCGCCGGCTCGCTTACGATCATATACCAATGGGGAGTATCCACGACAGGCTCCATTGGCATGTAAAAATGCAACAACCGTACACCCACCAGCGACCCTGAAAACAGCGCCGAGATCCAATGATTGCGACCTTCAATGCTGTTGGTGGCAAACAATTCCTCGGCCGGGGCCAACTCGGCCGCCGGAGCGCTGCCAAACACCGCCTTCCGCGCTGCCGGGTCATACACCTGCGTAACCGCTTCTTTTGGCGCCCCTGCTGCCGCAAGGCGCGACTCCACCCAGGCAGCGTTAAACCACTCAGCCACAATGCCCAGAACGCTATGACTGACCGGATCGCGAACAGGCACGGCCATGAGCAGGGAATACCCCAGGCCAGCACCACCGCCTCGCTGCACAGCACGAACCACCACGTGGCCATGGCCATCGGCATACGCCGCGCGCCACCAAGGCTCCTGCGAGTGATCGAACTCCCGCGGCTTGGCATCGGCCGCTACCACATTGCCAAACCTGTCGGTCACCAAAAAATGGTATCGCTGTTTGGAGTCCACCGTCAGCAGTGCCATGCGATTGGTCAGTTCGTTATTAAGGATCGAACGCATCAAGGGCGATTGCAGCGTTAGACGGTTCCATTCAGTGCGTGTAAGCCTTTGATGCGATTGCGGCTGAACCAGCACGCCCGGGCCAACCGCCAAGCCATTGACTTGCCGTAAATAGGCTTCCACGCCGGGTAATTTGGCAAATAGAGCCAGGCGATCCAACTTGCCGGCTATATGAATGCTTAGCTGCGAGGCACAGGCATGGGCGGCGATTTCACACGAAAGCTGCAGCGTTTGCGTCGCCCAGCGCGCACCCAGCGCCATGATAGTCAATAGACTAAGCCCCAGCGGCAACACGCCTACCAGCACCAAGGTGCCGATCAATTTTCGCCTTATGCCCAGGCGCATGCGTTCCTCGTCAAACACCGCTGGCTAAGATCACAACATTGGCTGCGGCCAGCATGCCTCAAAACCTCAACTTCTCCGCACTGCCCTCCAAGTCACCATCGTGCGACCCGCAGACATACCACAGCCCCAAGCCTATAGCATCATAAAGGCTTATGGCTACTGCCACCAGACCAGCGGCCCATAAAATCCATCGTCATAAGCCAAAGGCCGATTGGTAAACTGGCCGATAAAGGTATACAAACTTGGCGCAGTTGGCATATAATCCTGCCGATGCGATCACTACTAAAGGGGAATCGGATTATGCGTTTAAACTTTCAAAAAACTCTCGCTGCAGCCTTGTGCGCCTCTCTGCTGGCTTTGGCCGGCTGCGAATCGTGGCCATATTATAACTACTCGGCCAAACAGATTCGCACCAATCCGGTGGCAATGTCTGATTCGCCCACCTATCTGGTGCTTAAAGCTGAGCCTCAGTTTTCAACCTTCGTGAGCCTGATTGATGCTGCTGGCTTGGAAAACACCCTGCGATCCCGTGGCACCGCCTACACCATCTTTGCACCCACCAATGCGGCTTTCGCTAAAATACCCGCCGCCACTCTTAAAATGCTCAAAAAGAAGCCCAACCGCGAAAAACTCCGCAACCTGCTCTTCGCACACATGGTGCTCTACACCCTTACGCCGGCTGAACTTGCCGCACAGCCAACCATCAGCATGGCCGATCAGTCACATTTTGTAATAGCCGCCGACCACGGCAAGATCAATGCCATCGGACCCGCCACCGTCGTCTCGCCTCCGATGATTGCCGACAACGGCACGATTTACGGCATTAACCAGGTACTAATGCCACCCTCTGCTGGGTTTTAATCGTGTTTTGTGGCGCGCGCCTAAGGCCTTAAGCCAGCCTTGTAACTGAGCACGGCCAGTCGCCCACTCCCTGCATGTGGAAGTGACAACTCACCATTTTGCTGGATATTGCAGCCATTTAAGAATTGTCCGGTATGCGGTTGGGTAGTGTACCACCGTGTTGCGCGGCTTTGGCCCGGCGTATGCATACGCATGCAGGCCTGTTACCGACCACTCTGCTTTTTCGGACTGTGCTTCCTGGCTGCACGCCGCAGGGAAAAAAACTCCCGCAGAAGCTCTGCGCTCGCCGCATCAGGCATTGGCCCCACTATTTGAGCGCGATGGTTCAGCCGTTTATCGTCGGCAAGGCGAT
>JABEVB010000167.1 GCA_013044165.1 Phycisphaerales bacterium | reverse complement strand
GCGGCCACAAAGTGGTGCTATTACGCCCAAGGCCCTGATACCGTTTCCTGAATATTTTCCCGTCCTTGGCATTTGGCAGAACCGGTCACAGGCCCAACGGTTGCGTCGGGCCATTACGATTGGCTTATGCCAAAAGCGCTGCCTCGGCGGCTGCGGGCACAAACGGCATTGCCTCGCCGGGCACCTTGCCGGTGGTAATCATTTGCGCCATGAGCTTACCCGTCATGGGAGCCATGCCAATGCCCACCTTAAAGTGCCCTCCGGCCACATACAGGCCGCGCTTGTTGGGCATCGGGCCCAGCACAGGTTTCTTGTTCGGCCCGGTTGGCCGCAGGCCCGCCCAGGTGCGCTCGAGCCGGGCCGAAGCCAGCCCCGGGCATGTTTGCACCGCGCCATTGAGTAAAAAGCTTACGCCTTCCACCGTGTTGGAACTGTCAAAGCCGGCGTCCGGCTCGGTGGTCGAGCCTACCAGCACGCGGCCATCCGGCCATGGAACCAAAAAGATCAAGCCATTTTTAACAATTTTATGAATCAACGGTTCGGCTGTTTTAAGCAGAAGCGCCTGGCCTTTGACCGGTTTAATAGGCGCCCGCTGGCGCAATTCAAACCCCAGATGGTTGCTGTGCACGCCCGCCGCCACCAGCACGGCTCCCGCCGCATAAACCTCACCGCCCGCCATCGCGCCGGTGATGCTCCCCCCGTCGCCCTGCAACTGCTGAACGGCGCAGTTTTCCTTAAGCACCACGCCCGCTTTGCGGCACGCTTCAATAAGCGCCGCCAAAAGGCCATCCACCGCAACTTGCGCCGAGCGATGGCATACCTGTCCGCCGAAGGGCGAAACGTTAATCTCCGGAAACTGCCGGCGCAATTCCTCGGCTGAAAGCACTTCCATCGCCGGGCCGGCCGAAAGCTGCGGCCAGTTGGCGCAGGCCGCAGCCGCTTCCTGCTCGCCATGCGCTTTAGCCTTGTCGGAATTAAGCAATTCCACCCGGCCGCGCCGCATAAAGGGCACCGGCTTGCCGCTAAAATCGGCCAATTCTTTGGTAAACGCCTCAAACTCCCAAAGGCTTTTGCGATGCAGGTTTTGTAGCGGGGCATTCACCAGCGAGCTGGCGGGCCACAGGGCGCCCAGCGCCGCACTGCTGGCGCCGCTGCCACAACTGCGGCTTTCAAACAGGGTTACTTTGACGCCGGCCTGAGCCAATCGCCATGCGCTGGTAAGCCCCATGATTCCGCCGCCAATGATCAGCACATCCGTTGTGTTATTCATGCTACCATCCTTGAAAATATTCTGCTGCGCCCGCCCGCCAAGGTCTCCGTGCGCCATCTATTCTCGCTAGTATGCTCTGCCAAGCGGTAAAAAGTCCAGCACCAGCCGGAGGGGCGATGGTCACAACTCCAGCCCGGGCGCAAAAAAAAGCCCCGGTGGCGTCGCGTGCCAAACGGGGCTGTTATTCTATGACAAGTCCGGCCACGGACAGGTCTTTGCTCGAAACATTAAAATGCGAGCGTGAGTCCGATTAGTGTACGGGTGTCGTTGGGCTTCTTGCCTGTTGAAAGCGCCGAGTTGTCGTAATCATCCTCAAACGAAGCGGTGAGGCTCAGGCCGCGCATCACCTCCGGCATGGCCAAATTCGCCGCCGTGATGGAAGTAAACTGATAATCGCGCGAAGGATATTCAAGTGACTGCGTTGCCAGGATGTTTTCGCTGAGTGTTACGCGGCTGTCGAGCTTATAGACAGCCCGCAAGCCTTCAGCGGCAATGGCCGCGGTAATATCACCGCCATGGAAAAACCGCTCATAAAGCACGCCGGGGCCGGCCCGTAGATCAACTTCAAGCTTTTTGGTGGAGATCAGGTAATACCCCAAACCGCCCATATCTTGTGTGCGGTACGATATGCCCTTGATGGCATCGTAGAGGTTGTTGCTTTCGACAAAGGCGTACCAGTGATTTTTTGGCCACCAGCTCGGCAACTCGCGGCGATAAATGGCGTTGCCGGCGAACATGCCGTTATCCTGTACGCCGTTGGTGGTGCCGTACGCACCCGCAAAGTTGATGCCAAGCTCATTGAGCGCGTGCTTGTAGTGAAAGTTTACATTGCCGGCAAATTCGGTTTGTTCGGTGTTGCCGGTGAGATTGGTCAAGCCCAGCGTAAGCGAATTGTCCCAGTAGGGGCCGAACAGCGAGATGGGCTGGGCCGGGGCGGGAGCCTTCACCGGCGGCGGCGGCGCTGCCGGCGCCCCGGCTGGCAGCACCAGCGCATCGGCCGGCGGGGCCACCTGAGTTTCGACCCAACCCTTATGATTGGCTGTTGGGGCAACAAATGCCTCATGCGAGGTCCCGTTGGCATCCACAATTTGCACCGGCTTGACACTCACCATCGCGGCCACCGCCGAGCGCTCCAGCGTTATAACTCCGCCGTAGTTGGTGTCGAGAATAACCAGCGTAGGCGTGATGCGATCAATCGAGCCGCTGAGCCGGTCGCCATTGCTGAGTGTAATCGTGTCGGCCCGCGACACTTGCCCTGCCGCTCCAACCGCCAGAGTCCCTGCGGCCATTACCGCGGCAGCCACCGTGCGGCTCCAGCTTGCTTTCCTGTGTTTTCCCACCAATGTTTTCATCGCTTCTCCTTGTTAAAAAACCCGGCATTTTTCTCACCCGTTTACCGAGTGCGGGGAATTATATTCTAATAACGTCCGCTGACAAGCGCCCGAAAAATACGCCTGCAACGCGGTAACGGCTGATGGCCCGCCAAAACTTGGGCGATCGCGGCTTTGGGCACCCGATATCCTCTAACATCCGCTGCTAAAACACCGCCCCTGCCAGTACCCAGCCGCACAAGATTGCGATACACTATATAGATGCTTGAATCGCCAATCGTACAGCCTTTACGCGACACGCCGCTTGTGACCTCGATTTCGCAGCTGCGCGAAATCTTTGGGGCTATTTCCGACGGGCAGGCCTCCATGATGCAGCAGGTGGCCGACCGCTACACGTTTCGCATTCCGCGTTTTTACCTTACGCATGTGCTCACCAACGACCCGGCCGACCCGCTGTGGGAGCTTGCCCTGCCCGGCGCCGCCGAGCTTGGCGACCCCGGCACCGAACGTTGGGACGCCTTTCAACTGCCCGAAAAGGCCGTGGAGCACCCCCGCTGGGTTCAAAAATACCGCTATGAGGCTCTGCTGCGAATTACCGATTACTGCAGCGGCCTGTGTCGCTACTGCTATCTTAAAAATCGCGACGTAACGCCCGGCTGCATCAGCCACCACGAAATAGACGACATGTTCACCCAAGCCGAAGCCTCGCCGCACCGCCACCGTCTGCGTGAGCTTATTTTCAGTGGAGGCGACCCGCTGGCCGCACCGGCGGCGGTTATTGAACACCTTGCCGATCGCGTCCAACGCCTGAACAAAATGGTTCAGCGGCGCATCACCGTCAGCATTCACACACGCGAACCGGTCTGGAACCCTGATTCTGTTATTGAGCGCGGGCACCTGCTGCCGGCACTCGCCAAACTCGCACCGTCGTCTTATGTGCTGCACGTGGTGCACCCGCGTGAAGTAACGCCCGAGTTGCTTCAGGCCATGCACGCGCTGGTGACAAACGCCGTCGAGCGACCTCCCCTGATGATGTGCCAGCACCCGCTCTTTAAGGGCATCAGCGACGATGCAGCCATCATTACCGAAATGTACGACCGGCTTGACAGCGGCCCCGTGGTCATGAAGCCCTACTACCTTATTCACCCATTCCCCGATGGCACGCTGCCGCAGCACCGGCTCACGCTCCTTGAAAGCCAGCAGATTCTGCGAAAATTGGCCTCGGCTCCCGGCACGCGCGTGCCGCTGCTTACAGTGCCCACGCCCATGGGCAAATGCGTCATCGGCCCTTGGGAAGAACTCGTGGATCGTGGCGGGCATTACCTGCTGCACACCAAAGATGGCGTACCGGTTAAATATTCCACCGGCAGCGTTTACGACCCGGCTGAATCAAGACAAAATATTCCCATCATGCCGAGCATTTCGCGAGGCAGCGCCGGTTAGAGAATGGGTTGCCGGCAACGGCCATCAGCAGTCGCTGAAAAACCGCAGCACCGCCACCGCGATGGAGGCTTACCGGCGGCAAAACACACTGGGGGCTTAAACGTTCATGCAGCAGCCTTGTGCTACAGAGGCTTCAGACAAAAACACCGTAGCGCCGGCCCACGCGGCCGCCGGCGGGCAGGCTCCGCTGCGCTTCGCCATTGTTATGCCCGTGTACAACCATGGCGCATCCGTCGGCAAAGTCCTTGAGGATATTCTCGCCGCAGTGCCCGTCGGCCTGATCATCGCCGTAGACGACGGCAGCCGCGACGCCACCGGCCAGGTGCTGGATCAACTCGCGCAGCAAACCGGTAAACAACCCGGCGGCGATCGGCTTAAGGTGGTGCGGCACGCGGTCAACCGCGGAAAAGGCGCCGCGCTCGAAACCGGCTTTGCCGCCGCCTTGGCCGCGGGCTGCTCGCACGCCGTCACCATAGATGCCGACGGCCAGCACCTGGTCACCGACATGATGAACCTCCTGGCCGTGGCGGCCGAACATCCGGAAGACCTCATCATCGGCGATCGGCAGATGGACCAGGCCCATGTGCCCGCGCGCAGCCGCCGGGGCCGCGACATGTCGCGCTTCTGGCTGTGGCTGCAGACGGGCCAGGATGTGCCCGACAGCCAATGCGGGCTGCGCGTGTATCCGCTGCAATACACCACGCGGTTGCGGCATCGCTTTAAGCGCTTCGACTTTGAAACCGAAACACTGGTGCGGCACGCCTGGGCAGGCCTGACTATTCGCTCAACGCCCATTACCTGCATTTACTTCCCGCCGGAAACGCGGGTCACGCATTTCAGGCCGGTGCGCGACACCCTGCGCGGCGTGCGGTTAAACGTCATGCTCACCACCAGCCGCATTGTTGTGCCCTGGACCCCGCATAAGCTCAAGCACGCCGCCCCACCGCCAAACATTGCCAATTCACCGACGGCAAAACTTCGCTGGTGGAGCCGTCGCGGGCTGCATGCTTTGTGGCAGCACCTGCTGCATGAGGGCACCCACAACGCCGAAATTGCCGCCGCGCTGGGCATTGGCGTACTTATTGGTGTGATTCCGCTTTACGGCCTGCAAACGCTGCTGGCCATTTATGTAGCCGAGAAGTTACACTTGAACTCGCCGGTATGCGTGCTCGGCACCCAGGTAGCCCTGCCGCCGCTGATGCCATTTTGGCTGCTTGTGAATACGCAGGTCGGCTACCTGCTGCTGCACGGCGCTTTGGTGCCTTGGCACCCCGCCGTGTGGCGGGCGCACCCATGGACGACGGCACGCGAGTTTATAGCCCCGCTGGCACTGGGCAGCCTCATCGTTGGCATCGCCGCGGGCACGGCAACAGTAATCGCCTCTCGCATGCTGCTTGCCCGCTATCGCCCGGCGAAGGGAGACCTTTCATGTTCGCCCGAAATCATGCAAACGCCGGCGCAGAGCTAGCCGCCGCTGAATCGGCAAAAAATGCCGCGCACCGGACTGAAGCAGCAGCCGGGCAGGCAGCAGGTTCGCCAGCGCCGGCGGCCGCGTCGTCGGCTCGCCGTCGCTGGGGCCGCCATCATGCCGGCTACCGCGCCAACCGAATCATGCTGTGGCTGGGCGTTACGTTTTTGCCGCTCGGATATTTTGTCGTTGCGCTGACCGTGCCATTTTTCGCGCTCGATGGCAAGGTGCGACGGGCCAGCCGAGCCTTTTGCCGCAAACTCTATCCCGATGCCTCGCCCTGGCGACAAACATGCTTTTCGCTGGGGCACATCTACCGCTTTGGAACCCTGCTGCTCGACCGCGCCGTCGCCCTCGCCGGCAATGGCGAACGTTTTAACTTCGAGCGCAGCGGCATGGAACATCTGCGGGCGCTGGCGCCTTCGCCGCGAGGCATTGTTATTTTTACCGCCCATTTTGGCTGTGCCGAAATCACCGCCCCGCTGCTTAATAACCTCAACCTCGGCCGAAAAATAAATGTGGTAATGTTTCAGGACCTCAGCGACGCGACCGAGCAATTTCATCAGAGGCACCGCACCGCCCTTAGCCATGTCAATCTCATCAGCACCACCGACCCCATGGCTGCGGGCCTGAAGGTGATTGCCGCCCTGCGGCGCCATGAGGTTGTCGCCATTCGGGCGGACCGCTCGCTTACCGGCCGCACCGTTGCCGTCTCTTTTTTTAATCAGACCGTTTACCTGCCCGCCGGGCCATTTATCGCCGCCGTTGCCGCCGACGCCGAGCCGGTAACGCTTTACGCCATTCGTCTGAAGTACCGCCACTACCGATGCGTGGTGGCCCCGCTCACTCTTTCACCCGGCGAAACCCCAGCCGCCAAGGCCGCATCGTTGGCCCAGCAGTACGCTACGCAGCTTGAAGCGCTGGTGCGGCAGTACCCCCGCCAATGGGCCAACTTTTATGATTTTTGGGCCACAGAACCCGCCGACCCCGCAACCGGCTCAACGAGCGCCAGCACCAACTCGCACACAAGCGCCGAGCGATCGTCCTGAGGCGCAGCCTGATGCGTAAATGTTACGCGGGCCTCACCGGCCAACTCAAACCGCATAATAATGCGCACCGGCTGCAGCGGCAGTAGCGGTTGATAAAAGCGAGCCTTACGCACCGCGGCCACCCGCAGCACCCGGCCCGCTTGCCGAAAAACTTGCTCAGCAAGCATGACAAACACAAAGCCCGGCACAATGGGCTGCCCGGGAAAGTGCCCCGCAAAGCCAATAAAATCGCGACTCAAACAGGCCGTCGCCTCAATCGAATGCACACCGCGCGGCACACTTTTAGACGCAACAACCCGTAAATCACACGCGGCGGCGAGGTCAAGCATGCCCATAATCAGCTCCGTGTGCTCACGCCATTAAACGACATTGACGGCGGTTGGCATAAACAAAACAAACGCCGCAGTTAAACGGCAGCACAAACCACAACAGCCCCGCACCCCAACAGGCCTGAGGTTACGGGCGCAGCCGACGATTTTCAATCCTCCGGCCACCGCATGGCCACAGAGTTTTTTTTACCACAAAGGCGCAAAGACACAAAGACGACGACGGTCGCGCGCAGAGACAATATATCTCACCAACAATATATTTCTCTGTGTCTATCTGAGAACTCTGTGGCTAACCCGTCGCGCAGCGCCCCTTAAACTCTTCGTGCCTTTGTTTCTTTGTGGTAAATCGCCATCGGTCGTCCTCCGCGTGCTCTGCGCCTCTGCGGTGAAACCCGTCGCGCAGCGCCCCGAAGACAAATATAAAAAACCCTGCGTTACCCTGCATACCCCGCGGTTAGCCCCATCGCCGCAGCGTCAAACCATCTTAACATTAATATATATCACTCTGTGTATCTCTGAGAACTCTGTGGCTAAACCCGTCGCGCAGCGCCCCAAACGCTCTTAGTGCCCTGGTGATAAATCAACCCCGCCGTCGGCTCCGCTCGCTCTGCGCGCTACCCTCCGCGCACCTGCGGCTTACGGCGTTTTGGGTTCTGAAGGCGATGCGCCGTTGTGGGCATCTATGTACGCCGCCAGAGCGCTTATGTTGGTTAGCGCGGGGCGTACGGCGGGGTCTTCAGGTTCGAGTACCACGCCAAAGTGCTTGTCCAGCAGAACCGCCACTTCCAGCACATCCACCGAATCGAGACCAAGGCCATCGCGGCCAAAGATCGCGGTTTGTTCGGTTACGGGCGCTGGGCTGCGGCGCACCGGCCGCAGGTTTGCCAGCAGAAGCTCTATCAGTTTTTCTTCGGTTGCCGTCACGCTTTATTCTCCGGGCTGCCGGCATCTGCCGACAGCGACATCAATGTAACATGCCCCGCCGCTACGAGTCGCGGGCCAACCCGCGCTTCGCCGTAAAACTTGGCCAACGAACCAAATCGCCCGGCGGGGCGAGCCATCAGTTCAATCTGCTCGCCCGGCAGCGCCCGGTCGTAAAAGGCGAAATCCTGTATTGCCGCGAGCCGGCCTTCAAGCTGGCGGCCGCCTTCGTGCGCCACCGCGGCCGCACGGCACGCCACTGTCTGGCAAAGCATTTCGATCAGGGCCGCAGGTTCCAGCCCGCCAGCCGAAACAAACGCTTCGCCCGGCCGCACCTGCCGATAGCCGCGGCAAACGCCATCGGCCTCAAAAGCCGCATCGTCAAGCAGCACCATGGGGGGCTTATGTGGCAGAAGTTGTAAAAGATTGTGCGGCGTACGTATATCCCCGGGAGCATCTCTTCTACGCAATAGCCACAGGCCATGCGTGTACCACCATGTTGTAACCACAACTGCCCAAGGACACAACGGCCCCCACGCGCTTCAACGCCGCCGAGCCGCTCGCACCCGCCGCAGCGGGTTTATTGCCGCTCGTTTTTCACCGCAGGCCGCGCTGCAGAGCCACAAAATCGAAGTTGATTTTAGCCACATCCCGATGGTGGGTTCCTACCTTATCGGGATTTCGCCTTCCTTGGCTCAAGACCGAGGGTCACAGAGTTTTTTAACCATAAAGGCGCAAAGACACAAAGACGACGACGGTCGCGCGCAGAGACGCAGAGTCCCCAGCGCGGCTCCGCCGCAACCAAAATGTCACGCGGAGGCGCGGAGACGCGGAGATAACGGGAAGAAACGGATTTTTGAGAAATTGTGCTGGAAAACG
>JABEVB010000026.1 GCA_013044165.1 Phycisphaerales bacterium | reverse complement strand
TATATGATGAGGCCAAGAGCTGAACTCAAAGAGATGATCGCACGCGGGGAGAACATCGGATGCAGGTGATATTGGAGCTTAAGTTAATGGCATTCGGGACTGTCCCTAATATTGCCTAATGTAATGGCAATCAGCCGCGTGGCTACGCGGCATTGTTGAGGTTGGTTGGGCAGGGCGCTGTTACTATCAGCGGGCGTTACCAAGCACTCGCAGCAGAGAGTTTAAAGACGTTCGGTGTTGTGGGTGCGGCTCGGCAGCGGATTTAGAAACAGCCTGGACTGGAAATCACCACACGGCCACACACTGGATGCTGATCATCATGGCAAGAGGACATTCCTAAAACTGAACGGCACCGTAACCAGTCGCGCATTTGCGGGCAAGGTAATGACCAGAGTGGTTGGCGGCCCGACAGGTTTGGCAGCCTTGGGATAATCGAGGGGAAAATTTGTGCCGAAGTGAAGGGTGAAGTGCCGAAAGCTCTGATCCCATGGCAGCCATAGGAATTTTCTGCCGCGTGCGTCTTCCAGCGCGAAGTTCAGTGGATTTTCTGCCTCTTTTATTTTGGTCTCAGTATCAACCGACCTTGCTTTGGACGAAAGTCTCGCAGGAATGACGACGGAATAGCCGACCTGATAATAGCCATGCACTTTCTTTATGTCCTGCACGGTGATTTTCAAGCCCATAGCTTTAAAAGAATGAGGTCTACCCGGGGCGAATGAATAACGGAGTTTTTTTAACCCCGTAGCCACGATTGCCTTGATAGTTCCCTTAAACAATTTGATTCGATTTCCAATGCCTGCTGGACGCCGTAACGGCATCCAGAGATCAGCCCACCATTGTGTCGTGGGTGCTGATATGTCTGATCCCTGCGTGCCGAAAGTCTCGCCCGGGTAAATCAACGTATGGCCGCGGTTGTCGTTGGCCACAGTAACATGGGGTTGGTTTGGTAGTACTTCAAGAATCCTCAGAGGGGGCCTTATTGCAAAGATCAGGGACAAGGTGAATCGCTGTTGGATCGCGGGAGTTCGATCCAGAAAGCTAACGCCACGTGACAGATTGATACCGTATATTTCGGTCAGAAAATCTCCATCTATGGATACAGGTGTATGAGGACCGATCAGGTTGTTGGTATTTGTTATCTGCAAACCCGTTGTATATGAATCATCAGGATTCCAGATGGAAATGTCCGCCTGAACCGCAAGTTGATGCATAGCGGTCCAGAATGGTACGCGAACAAGGTTCATGGTTACCGTCGGGGCTTTCTGCGCAACCTGATGACTGCCAGTTGGCGGTACCAGGATCATACTACCCATCATGCCCCTTTCTTCCGGAGCAAAGGGGTTGCTGCCCGGCGCGAGGGTATACTTAAGGCCAGCTTGGGTCATAATCTTCTCAACCGCCTTGCTGGCAGGAGCGTTTGTTAAGTGGAGTGTGATAAGTCCCTTGGATGGCTGCTGTTGGGCTCCGAGTGTTGCCGACTCTGCAGACAATATAAGCACCAACAACAGGCACGTTCTGCCAACCACCTTGTTAGACATCACCAATGCTCCTTTTAGGCCGGGGTAGTTCTCTCTTCTCCCGTATCGAATCCGTCGCAAAATAAGTTAGCGCTCACAGATATCGGCGGTTTGTAAATGCAGGTTCCAAACGGGCCATGTTCCGCCAAGCAGGATTCTAAACTTGATGCAACGCGCCCGTGGCGGAACAGCCGCATGCAATCCATGGTTGGCAGCCTCGCTTACTTCGGCTTTCATCATAAACGCCGCGACTGGTTTCACAAACACCCATGGCGAACCGGTTCTTTATAGGGAACCGTTTTTCAACGCGACAATTTTTGATAAGGGCTGGCCAGCCCGACACTGATTGGCCCCCATAGCATTGTTCGGTCGTTACCGCTACGCATGCGCGAGCCGGTGGATCCGAGGCTGTAATTGTACCTGCCTCCATGCGGGAGGCTGAGCCTAATCACGCTGGCATAGCATCCATAACAGCCTGCCTAAACTGCTTGTGATTTGCGACCGCCAGAAATATTTCCACAACGCCACCGGCTCCAACAACTTCGATTTGTCCGGGTCCAACGATTCTGTCCAGTTAAGCGCCAAAATGTGATTGCAATTAGCTGCGTGGCTACAAGGTTTGGTGTATGGTTGAGCCGGGCTGGGCAATTTGCTGTTACTATCAGCGAGCATCACCAAATACAGGCCGCAGAGATTTTTAATACGTTTGCTGCGGCCGCAGGGTTAATGCTCGTCGGGCAGGATGATCATCAAGGCATCGAGGCAATCGGGATCGAAGCCGCTGCCGCGGTCTTTTTCCATCAGTGCGATGGCCTCGTGGTCGCACATGGCCGCGCGATGGGGTCGCTCGGCCGTCAGCGCGTCGAACACACCGGCCACGCTGATGATTTTGCTCTCCTGCGGAATAGCTTCACCCGCAACGCCTACGGGGTACCCCTGGCCGTCGGGCCTTTCGTGGTGGGCGCCGGCAATGGCGGCAATCTGCTCGAAGCCGGCAATCCCCTGAAGAATGTGGCTGGTCATACGGGCATGCTCGCGCATGGCGGCAACCTCGGGCAGCGCCAGTTTGCCGGGCTTTTCCAAAATCAGGTTGCTGATGCCCAAATTGCCGATGTTGTGCAGCATTGCCGCTCGCACCAGGGTGCGCCGTTGCTGCTGCATAAGGCCCATTTGCCGACCGATGCGTTCCGCCAGGCGCGCCACCCGCGTGCTGTGTCCAAAAGAGAATGCCGATTTGCCATCCACAAGTCGGCCAAAAGCGCCGCACACCAGGTCAACTCGCTCCTCGGTGGCTACAACATCGTCGGCTGTAAGTTGAAGAAGCTCGCGGCGCAGGTCGCCGGCTTTGAGACTCAGCCAGAAGGCGCCATCCTGTGTGGCCGCGTCAAGCGCGTGGACAACGTCGGGGTCGTACTGCACGCCCGAGAGCGATTCAATTTCGCCCATGGCGCGAATGGAACCATGTAAATGCAGGGCCAGGTCCAGGTTGCGTGCCACCAGCGCTATGCGGCTGGCGATGGGTATATGCTTGCCGGCGATTTTTCGGGGCCAGCCGCCGCCGTCAAAATGCTCATGCAGGCCACGCACCGCGCCGGCGACGCTGTCGCCAAAGCCCATCTCGCGGACGATTTCGGCCCCTTTTTCAGCGCGAAGCGCTGCCAAGTTGGTCCAAATCATATTGTTGTGAAGCATCAGCCTCAGCGTGTGCAATGGCCAGCCACCGACATGCCGATTCTTTGAGGCCTGATCCAACGAGAACGCAATCGCCTGCCGCCGCGAACGCAAATTTACCCGCACGAGCGCTTTGCGGAATGCAAGGTCATCGCAGCCGAAAAGCTCATGAATGCGGCTGGCCGTAAAAGGCACGCCGGCATCTTTGAGCAGGACCGAATAGAGCATAAGGGTTGACTCATGTTCGGGCAGGTTGAGCTGGGCGGCTATTTTTGAGGCAATCCAGGCGCAGCGTATGCTGTGGCCGGTTGGCGCCCCGACTGCAAGGTCCAGTCCGGTGGAGAGGCCGACAATCAAATCCAGCAGCGAGGTGGCCGGAGCTTCTAATGGGGCGTTAAACGACAGTGTGCGTTGAGCGAGCAGCATGGCTAACTCCAAAAGAACAAGGCGGTGGATGCCGGCGCAGCCAACATCGCCAACCGCAGGCCGCATCGCTCCACCGTCGCAAAGGGCGCTGGGGCCAAATGATCTTTCGGCGATACGCCACCACCCTCTGTAAGGCGTTTTTGAGACCTTTATTGACGCTCGCTCAGCGGCAGTATTATTGGACGCCATGCTTCCTGCCCGATGCCGTGTGTTTTGTGCTCCAGGCGCACGGTAGTGTTCCTACGCCATACCCAATCGCGCAAAAGCTGGCCGCCTCTGGCGCCGCGCGCAAGCACCCCCGCTGCATCAATAAGATCACTCATGTTGTCATGGTGTCGCAATCGCCGTGCGCTGCGGAGCGGCGCCCAGCGCCTGGCGCCACGGTGGTAAATGGCCGGCATCGCCAACTTCGGCACAGCTTTTGCTTTGAAAGTGCTGCGTGCAGCGGCTGCGCGTGGTTGCCGCAAAAGTTAGGTGCGGCGGCAATCGGCCGCAAGAGGTGCGGATTGTGCGAATTGGCTTCGTCGGATTAGTAGATGCCGCGCCGCTTATGGTTGCCCGGGAGCGTGGGCTTTTTGAGGAAGAAAGAGTGCAGGTTCAGCTCGTCCGCCAACTTGGATGGCGAGCCATTCGCGATGGCCTAAGCGCTGGCTGGCTGGACCTGTCGCACGCGCTTTTGGGCACAAGTGCGATGAGTCAGGTGGGTCGCGACGGCTACGCCGAGTCGGTGCAGACCCTGATGACCTTGGCCCGCGGCGGAAGTTGCATTGTTGTCTCAAGCCAACTCGCCGCGCTGGATGCGTTTACTCCCGCGTCGCTTAGCGCAGCGGTGCGGCGCGTGTCGCAGCGGGGGCTGCTTTCGTGCGGTCATCCCGCAAGCCTGTCGGCCGAGTATTTTGTGCTGCGTGATTGGCTGGCCCAAGGCAACCTCAAGGCCGGCACAGACGCCGAGTGTATGTCGCTGTCGCCAAGTCGAATGGTTGAGCATTTGGCCAAGGGTTATCTCGATTTGTTTTGCGCGCCGGAGCCATGGGGCCTGCTGGCGCAGCAGCAGGGAATCGGCCGCATTGCCGCGTGCTCGGTGGATGTTGTGCCCGATCATCCCGAAAAACTGCTTGTTGGCCGTACCGCATTTGTAGACCAGCATGAAGATGAGGTGATCCGAACGATGCGTGCAGTGCTGCGCGCGTGTCAGTTCTGTGGCGAGCCGGCCAACTATCCGCAAATTGCCGCCTGGCTCTCAAGCGAGCAGTATCTGAATCAACCGGCGGAACTTATTTTGGAGAGTTTGTGTATCGGGCCCCAAAGCGTGGGCTGTGAGTTGCTGGCGGCTGCCCGCGGAGGCGAATGGCAATTTCGCAGTTTTAGTCCGCAAGGGTGCTTTCCCTCGGCTACACATGTGGTGTGGATGCTGGCTCAAATGATGCGCTGGGGCCAAATTCCCGCCGGCTTTGACGCCATTAACGTGGCCCGCCGAAGCGTGCAGGCCAACCTGTTTCGCAAGGCGGCGGCATCGCTTGGCATACAAACCTCGGCCCAAGAGTTCCCCGACATGCCGCTCAAGCATGGTACGTTCAACGTTGAACAGCCGGGGGCCATTGGCTCGACCTCAGCCGGGCCGAAGGCCACTTCGTGGCGTATGCCTGCGTGAGGGCTTGGGGGGCTTGGAGCTTTCAACCTCAGTTGGTTCGGGTAAAAAACGAGCCATTTACCGCCAGCTATCAGACCGAGAGGCCATGGGTTGCAAGGCAAGCTGCAGCTAAGGCGCGGCACCCTCCTTTGCCGTGCCCCGGCTTTATGTAAACGCGACGCTCGGTAAATATTGCCCCGTCAGCGTGGCATACGGTATTTGGTGCTGCCGCGCATGGGCCGATGCACCAACACAGGCATACCGCCACGGCCAAGGCGCAGCTTACGGGCTGGGTCGAGCACGCGACGCTTGGGTGCGAAGCGGTCAGGCACTTCGGCGGCATCAAGCCATTCGATATTTTTGCTTTCTATTTGCCGCAGCGCCATTTCGCCCTCGTAGGCATCGCGCTCGGCAAAGCCATCTTTTATGAGTGCTACCTTCTGCCGCCGCTGCAGCAGTCCCAAGACGGCCATGCGAACCGACAGTTCTAATGGGCCGCCCATCACCAGCCAGATATCGGCCTCGGCCTCGGAAAGCAGGCGATCGAGCCGCGGCGAAACAAACGGGTCGGTATCGGTCAGATCAAATATGAACTGCTGAGCGCCGGCAAACCCTTGCACCGGAATATCGGTACCACAATCCACCGGAAGCTCGACAAAGCGCGGCAATATTGTGCCGGGGAGTTTTTTATGCCCTTCGCTGCCGGGTGTACCCACGACCAGCGTTTTTCCGCGGTCGGCAATAGAAGCTGAATGCAGGCGGGTGCTTACCACCGGAATGCCATTCGCGTTGGCCCATTGAAACACAGCACTTATAGCCGACACAACTGCCGCAAAATTATGCAGCGTGTAAACGCCCTGTTTTGCAAACAGGTCATTTTGGGTGTTGAGGTCGAGAATGGCTGGGCCGGAAATCCTGATCATTGCAAATCCCCTCGAAAAGGCTCGATGCTTGCCGATGATTTCGCCAAAAACAAATAGGCGAACACATTCAAATGTGGCTCCGATAAGAGCATCATCGGCACGAGGCTCCATATAGCTATACGGACAAACCCGTACTTTGGAGCACAATTCGGTTGTGCTCTACCGGATGAGAGGGCAAATTTCGTGCCAATCGCCATATAAAACTTAGCGATGCCGCAGCATGATTTATGGCATAAAGCATTGTTAAATAATATCTTATAGAACATTTAAACGCCAAAAACGCCGCCCGCTTAGGTCGCCACCCCGTGACAATTTCATTTGACAAGCCTGTTTCAAATGACTATCAATGCGGAAAGCAGGACGTCAACGTGGCCCGATGAGCGACGTGTTACGTCCTATAACATGCAATTGGCGGTCAATCTGGCAGTTGTGGTCGGGGCGGCGCGAGCCTGTGAATGGTTCGTTATGATGAATATTTTGCTTTTGTCCCGATAATAGCCGAGTATGGTTGCAGTGGGCCGACGGTACATAACCAAGTGAAGCACCAGCCGCACCGAAGCGGCGGCACTCATACCGCCCAGGCAAAGCGAGCCGGCAAGGCGTATCAGGCCAGAAGCTCGATTAACCAAAAGTGCCCTTATATAAGGATGGCAAGCAGGTGGCTAAAACCTCAGCTCAATCTTCTGGTCCAGCCCTGGTGATTGTTGAATCGCCGGCTAAGGCCAAAACCATCAACAAGTACCTCGGCTCCAACTTTGAAGTGCGAGCCTCGATGGGCCATGTACGCGACCTGCCCGAAAAGGGCCTCGGCGTAGATGTCGAAAATAACTTTGCCCCCACCTATGAGGTACTTGACCGTCGCCAGAAACTTATCGGTGAGTTGCGCGCAGCTGCGCGCCGGGCCGGGGAAGTATATCTCGCAACCGACTTGGACCGCGAAGGAGAGGCCATCGCCTGGCACCTCGCTCACGCACTGAACCTGCCCGAACGCCAGGCCAAGCGCGTGGTCTTCAACGAAATAACCAAGACGGCCATCCTTAAAGCGTTTGAACGGCCTCATACCATAAACCTCGACAAAGTGAACGCCCAGCAGGCCCGGCGAATACTCGACCGACTCATGGGCTATAAAATTTCGCCGCTGCTGTGGAAAAAAGTCGCCCGTGGGCTTTCGGCCGGCCGGGTGCAAAGCGTGGCGCTCAAAATTATTGTAGATCGCGAGCGCGAAATCGCCGCCTTCATGCCTGAAGAGTACTGGAAGGTTGCAGGCGTATTTACCACCGACATCAAAGCCGCCGCCGACCTTGCCGCCCAATGGCAGGCCTTTATCGCCGGCCCGCAGGATGATGACGATGCGGCCGATGACGGCACAGATTCCGCGTCGGTTGCCTCCGCCCCCAATGCCGCCGAACGCACCGCATGGCTTGCCGAAAATTCGGGCTTTAAGGCCCAGCTTGTGGAGCTTGACGGCAAAAAATTTGATCCCAAAAATGCCGCCGACGCCCGCCGGGCCGCCGTTGCCTTGGGCTTGGCTAACCTGCGCGAGCAAACGGTGGACAACGATGGTACCAATGGGCCACGCGGCATTCCCAATCGCGGAGCGGCGGCCAAAATAACCACACTCATGGGCGATATCCCCACTGGAAAAAACGCCCCGACATTTGCCGTACGCAGCCTAAACACCCGCCCCTCGACCTCGCGGCCACCGGGCCCATTCAGCACCAGCACGCTGCAGCAGGCGGCGAGCAACCAGCTTGGTTTTGGCGCCCAGCGTACCATGCGCGTCGCCCAGCAACTTTACGAAGGTGTCGAACTACCTGATGTGGGCGCTGTGGGCCTTATTACCTACATGCGTACCGACTCGCAGAACCTGAGCAACGACGCGATTGCCATGGCCCGCGGATACATTCAAACAACGTTTGGTAAGCCCTACCTGCCCGAAACGCCCAACGTTTATGCCAGTCGCCAGGGCGCTCAAGAAGCTCACGAAGCCATTCGTCCCACGGATGTAACGCTCACGCCCGCCAGCGTGCGACGGGCACTTAGCGACGAGCAGTTCCGGCTTTACGATTTGGTATGGAAGCGTTTTGTCGCCTGCCAGATGACGCCTGCACAGTGGCTTGTCACAGATGCAATTATTGAGTGTCGCCCGACGACCGGTGGCGACCCCGCCAGGTGGCCGCTGTTTAAGGCCTCAGGCCGTGCGCTGAAATTTGACGGCTTTACGCGCGTGGCGGGTACCTTTGCCCGCTTTGATGATCAGATTTTGCCCAACCTTTCAGAAAAGCAGCCGCTGGCGCCATTGGATATTTCGCCGAGCCAGCACTTCACCGCCCCGCCGCCGCGCTTTTCGGAAGCGAGCCTCGTCAAAGCGCTGGAAACGGAAGGCATTGGCCGCCCCAGCACGTATGCGAGCATTATTGAAACCATCGAAAAGCGGCAATATGTCGAAATTCGTGACCGCCGCTTTTTTGCCACCGATCTGGGCATTAAAGTTACCGAAAAGCTCATCGAAGGTTTTCCGGACCTGATGGACCTTGGCTTCACGCGAAAAATCGAATCAGAACTGGATCAAATTGAAGAGCAGCACCGCGACTGGATTGAAGTCATTCGCTCATTTTACGATCCGATGGCGCGTGACCTGGCCACTGCCGAGGAACGAATGACCCACGCCCGCGCCGAAGCAACGCCCTCGGAATACAAGTGCCCCAAGTGCGGCGCCATGATGGCGTATAAGCTTTCCAAGCGGGGCAAGCGATTTTTATCGTGCTCGCGCTACCCCGAATGCGACGGCGCCACAAACGTTGACCGCGAAGGCAAGCCGCAGCCACTTGAAATTACCGACTACAAGTGCCCCACCTGCGGCAAACCCATGATTAAGCGCACGGGACGCTTTGGGCCGTTTTTTGGCTGCTCGGGTTATCCGGAATGTAAAACCATTCAACAGGCCGACCGCAAAACCGGCCTGCCGCTGCCGCCGAAGCCCCCACCCAAACCTACCGGGCTGACCTGTCCGCGTTGCGGCAAAAAAGAACTGGTGGTTCGCGGTGGCAAACGCGGCGAGTTTATCAGTTGTTCGGGCTACCCCAAGTGCCGCATGACCCTGCAGATAGATAAGCTGCCCGAATACCTCGAAGCCAAAGAAAAAGGCCAGTGGCCAACGCCGGATGTGCTGGCCAAAGCCGCCGGCGCCAAGGGCGGAGGCAAAGCAGCCAAGGTCGAGAGCGCAGCCGCCGAACCTGCCGCGGCAGTTCCCAAGCCCGCCAAACGGGCGCCAAAGGCGGCGCCAACCAAAGCGGCATCTAAAAAGACCGTAAAGGCCTCATAGCCGCAAGACGCTGCGCAGTTGTCAGGCGTCACCGGTATTGCACCGCTCACAACGCCATCATATTTGGATGGCATACGCTCCGCTGCGTACCCGATGCCAAAATCAATCGCGGCTTTTTATATGCAGCCTGTTTACGTTGTGTAAGCCATAAATTGGGCCACGCCGACGGGCCATTACGCGGCCCGGCGCTGTGACTGCGGACGCCTTGGCTTTGGCGCCGCAGCTTATGCGTTTGCGGCGAGCGCATCTAAATACACGCCGAAGGCCCAGTCGCCAGTGTAGTTGTCAATTTTAACCACAATGTGATTGTCCCCCGCTCGCAATTGGATTGGTATCGCATCTTCGCAAGGCGTAAATGCGCGTCCAATTTCATGCTCATGCACCAGCGACCCATTAACCCATATTTTGATGCCGTCATCACTGCCGCAGCGAAGTGTTGTTTCGCAGGCGCAGGCGACAGGTACGCACGCCCAGCCGTAGGCGATGGCCCATTCATGCCGGCCAAGATGCTGCGATAAATCAACCAGTCCTCGTGGGTCAGCCTCGGCTTGGCGCCACAAGGTCGTATCTGCGGGCGAGCCGTCGGGCGTAAGCCAGCCGCTGTGTTCGATCGCCGTGGGTGTGGCAAGCGAAAGTTCAGAACCATGTGTCGGAAACATTGGCCCGATGAGGCGCCATTGTTTTACGGCGCCGCGCTGCATGCGTTCTTGCTCGGCACGGCGGTTGGCCTGTAATTGCTGCACATCAACGGTGGGTAATGACGGGTGGCTTGCAAAGCCAAAGCGTGCGGTCTTGACCAGCGGCGGCAAAAGCTTTCCGTGTGCGGCAATAAGCTCATCGCATAACTGCACAATGTTATCCAGCGACAATGAGGCCGCCGTCAGCGGATCAAACGCCATGGCCTGATAAATGCAGTCGCGGCGACCCTCGAGCACCGCCCGAAGAAATAGTTCCTGCTGGCTGACATGCGGCTGAACGTACGCCACAAGCTGCGGCGGCAAGTGGCCTACAGGCTCAAAATGAATACCGCTGGCGTCCACCCGGGTGGGCGCTTCGACAATGGCATCGGCCGGCAAATTGGCGATGGCATGGCCATTGGGCATGTTGCCATAAATGCGAGCCGGTGCACCGCCCAACAGTGCGCGGACGATATGGGCACAGTATTCGCCGCTGTGCCGATGAGCCAGCGGTTGAGTGGCAACCGAAAGCTCTCGCATGTGCTCGAACTCGCGGGTGGCTGCGTCGCAGCGGCGCAGGTACTCGTCAATGGGGATGTTATGACGGGCAATAGCCTTTGCACCCCGGGGAATAAACCACGGATTATATTCGGCATTATGTTCACTGGATTCGGTTACAAAATAGCCAAGCAATTTAAGCAGTTCAAAACGTACCTTGTTGGTGTTGTAAACGCGCGGGTCGTGCATCGCTGCAAAAAGCCTCGGATACAGGTCCTGCCCATCCCTGGCAAGCGTTAAAAAAAATGCCATGTGATTGATGCCAGCACAGGTGTAAGTAATGGCATCTGCCGGCTCGCCAAGGTAACGAGCCAATACATGCAGAGTGGATTGCACGCTGTGGCACAGGCCCACAGCCCTGGTTATTCCCAAGGCGTTAATGGCCTTCATGTTCATGCTCATGGGGTTGCTGTAGTTAAGAAGCGTTGCGTTGGGGCAAAGCTCGCTCATATCGCGGCAAAGCCCCTGCAGCATAGGCCAGGTGCGCAACGCCCGCATGATGCCGCCCGGGCCGGTGGTGTCGGCAATGGTAAAGTTGAGGCCGTACTTACGGGGTATTTCGAAGTCCACCAGCGTGCTGCCAAACCCGCCGATCTGCACGACATTGATGACGACATCGGCTCCTTCCAGCGCACAGCGGCGATTGGTGGTACATTGAATGACCGGCTTGGCGTCCGCGGCCAGCGCCAGCCTGCGGCAAAGCCCCGCGGCAACCTGTGCGCGGTCTGAATCTATATCCATATAACAGAACGTTGCCTGGCGAAACTCCGGATACGAAAGCAAATCGCCGGTGAGGTTGCGTGAGAAGACCACGCTGCCCGCGCCGATGATTGCCAGCTTTATCATGCCTGACTGCTCCAAAGCGCACTTGGCTCGCTGCCGTCAGCCGGCCTATGCCTCAAGCACCTGGAGCACCGCACGCATGAATGCGGGCAGGTCATCGGGCTTGCGACTGCTGACAAAGTGCCGGTCTACCACTACTTCAGCATCGGTAAAGTGGGCGCCCGCATTGATCAGGTCGTCCTTAATTCCCGGCGAGCCGGTAACTTTTACGCCGCGGTATACGCCGGCCGAAATGGGTATCCAGCCGCCGTGGCAAATGGCCGCGACGAGTTTACCGGCGTCTGCAAAATGTCGTACGAGCTGCTTTACCTTGTCGTCGCGGCGCAGCTTATCGGGTGAAAAGCCCCCGGCAATAACCACACCCGCAAAGGCTTCGCCGCGCATCTCGGCAATGGCCGCGTCCGCCACCGCCGGATAGCCATGCTTACCGGTATATTTCGCACCCGCCTTAGGCCCGGCAAGCGTTACACTGTAGCCGGCCTCTTGCAGCCTGTATTTGGGGTACCAAAGTTCAAGGTCTTCGTAGATGTCGTCCACGAACATTAAAATGGCTTTCGACACGTCGCTGCACCTTTATCAATCATGATTACACAGATGGCTTACCGCCAACGGCAGGCCGCAGGCAGCATAAATCGCACGGATTGCGGGCACAAAGCGTCAGCAGCCCCACCACCTTCGTCTGGTTGGCTTTACGAAAAGTCGCCCTTTTGCCGCACGAATCGCCGCCCACGCCCCGGGTTATGAGGCTGCAATATCAGTTGCCCATGCCGCAACTGCCGGACATTTTACCGCAGCCGCACATGCCGCCGGGCGCTGCATTAGACGCCCCGCCCGCTGGCGCTGCCGCCACCGCAAACACTGAAAGTTTGCGTTTGGCCGACTTTTGCGAGCACTTGGGACAGGGCACGGTGGCATCGGATGTTTTCATGCTTGCGGCAAGGTGTTCAAAGCTGTGGCCGCACTTTTCACATTGATACTCATATATGGGCATACAAGGCCTCCAAAAAGCTACTCCTTAAGGTTAACGAGTAAGGCGGTCGGTATGCAAGCCACCGGGCGGCGCGTTGTTGTACCGGAGTAGAATTGTCACCCCTTAGAGCCTGTTTGAAAACTCCGGCGGGATCGTCTTGCGGCCCAGGGCGGCCGTCTGCTGCGTTCTCGCTCCTCGCCATATTTTCGAATATGCCTC
>JABEVB010000166.1 GCA_013044165.1 Phycisphaerales bacterium | reverse complement strand
GTTGTTGTCGAGGCTATGGTTAAGAGCATCCCAGTTGGTTGCCTGCTTGATGATGAGGTTGGTATTGTTGGCAACGCAGGCCTTTTCAATACCGTCGAGCACGGAGGCAAACACCGGCGCCATATTGAGGGTCCATTTGAGGCCTTTGTCGCCGACGATAATTAATAGAATTTGCGAGAGGGGGCGCCGCGGATAAGACTGTCCGACGCGGCGGCCACGTCGCTTTTCGGGTGGTGGCGGTACATAGCCTAACTGCTCCATGGTGCTCTGCACGAGTGCCACAGTGTCGGCTTTAACCGTTTGCGGATGGTTAATGACGCGTGAAACGGTACCCAAACCCACGCCCGACACACGAGCGACATCCAGAATGGTTGACTTTTCGGCCATTGATTTAAGCTCCTTCAATGCTTGATTCCAAAGATTTTCCAATAATTTTATCATTTTTTAATTTGCCGTCAACTGCATTATCAAGTATAAAAAACGCCGGGAATATGATAGTGTCGTTTTGTTTCAAATTTTATAGAAAATAACTTTAATCAAATGGTTGATTAAATGATGGCGATTTATGATAGGTTTTTGGTCATTGTGGCGTGTGAAATAACTTGTCCGGTTGCCTAAATGAGGTGGAAACAGTTGAAATCGTTTTGTTCTAAGTTGGCACTGCTTGCGGTGGTATTGTGGGCAGCGGTACCGGTGATGGCGGCTCCGAGGGTGCGGCACTCCGCCCATATGCGTTGGTGGCAGCAGGCTCGCTTTGGCATGTTTATAACGTGGGGGCTTTATAGTGTTCCGGCTGGATATTGGGACGAAAAACCTGTGCCAGGATTTGGCGAGTGGATTATGAATGCCGCGCATATTGGGCGGCAGCGCTACGCTCAACTGGCCAAGCGGTTCGACCCGGTGCAATTTAACGCCCAGCAGTGGGTGGCCATTGCCAAGGCTGCCGGCATGAAATACATCGTTATTACGGCCAAACATCACGAGGGCTTTTGTATGTTTCACACAAAAGCCACACGCTACAACATTGTGGATGCAACCCCGTGGCACAAGGACCCGCTGGCGCTGTTAGCGAAGGCATGCCGTCAGCAGGGTGTTAGGTTTTGCGCGTACTATTCGATTATGGATTGGCACAGCCGCGATCAGGCGGCGTGGCACCCAAGTGCGGTGCGCCCGGTGTATAACCCGACACATTTGATTGCAAGTCGAGCGGCGGCCTATACGGCCTATGTTGAGCGGCAGCTTCGGGAAATTATCACGCAGTATCATCCGGGGTTGTTGTGGTTTGATGGTGAATGGATTGGAGGTTGGACTCCCGCGCGGGCCATGCAGGTGTACCACTACATTCGCAAACTGGACCCGACGGTGATTATCAACGATCGCCTTTGCGGCGGCGTAAAATGGGCCGACGAAAGTATTTTTCCGAAGGTTCGCCAGCCAGCCGGGGACTATATTACGCCGGAGCAGCATATACCTCCGGGCGGGCTACCCGGGTACTGGGAAACGTGCATGACCATCAATAACACATGGGGCTACAAGCGCGGCGATCATACCTACAAGTCTGTGCGGACATTGCTTATGAACTTAATACATTGCGCCAGCGGTGGAGGGAATTACCTCCTTAATGTTGGCCCGACGGGGAGCGGAACAATTCCCAAAGGGGAGGTGCGCCGCCTGCTGGCCATGGGCCGATGGCTCAAAACAAATGGGGCGGCCATCTATGGCACGCACCGGTCGCCATTTGGGCAGCCGCTGCCCTTTGGCTATGCCACGCGCAAGAGAAACAACATATACCTGGAAGTTACCCAATGGCCGCGCCATGGAACGTTAACGGTGCCAACGGCCGGCTTACCGGGGCATATCACGGGCGCACATCTACTGGTGCAACCAAACCAGGCGCTGCCAATGAGTATGTCTGGCAACGAGGTGCTTGTTCATGTGCCAAAGACTGCGCCCGATGCCATTGCGACGGTGGTGGTGTTGCAAGTGGCGCGGGACAAAGGCAGCAAGTGATGTTTCGTATCGGCGGCTAAGCCGTTGGAGTTTGGAAAGTTATGAAGGCCATTAAATTGGAGTCCACATGACGAAGCGGAAAAATTACATCGGTTGGTTGGTTGTGCTGCTGGCGCTGGGTACAGGGTTGGCGGGTTCGCAGGCCTCGGCGGCCGGCACGCGCAAACATACGGCCGATATGGGCTGGTGGCGCGCTGCTCGTTTTGGCATGTTTATACACTGGGGGCTTTACAGCCAGGCGGCCGGATATTGGCATGGCAAGGCGATCGGTGGCCAAGGGCCGATGATTGAATCCATGGCGCATGTGCCCAAAAAGCAGTTTGCCGAGCTGGCCAAGTCGTTTAATCCCACTGAGTTCAGCGCGCATCAATGGGTGTCGGTCGCGAAAGCCGCGGGCATGAAGTACCTGGTCTTCACCTGCAAGCATCACGGTGGCTTTTGCATGTTCAGGACCAAGGCTACGCACTACAACGTTGTGGATGCCACACCCTGGCATACGGACCCATGCGCCGCTTTGGCCAAGGCATGCAGGCAACAAGGCCTTCGCTTTTGTGCCTATTATTCGGTGATGGACTGGCATACGCCCTACCAGACGCCTGTGGTGGCCAACCCGCGGCATCCGACGTATGTGCCGATGAAGTTTACCCCAGGCGGGCAAGGCAAATATCTTCAATACATGCAAACTCAACTGGACGAAATTATCACGCAGTATCATCCATCTTTGATCTGGTTTGATGACAGCAGTTGGGGCTTGTATGGATGGAATGAACATGATGCGCGAACAATATTTGATTTTGTGCGCAGGCTTGATCCGACTGTAATTATGAATGATCGGTTGGATAAGTGGTCAAAGTTCCGCGGGTATGGCGACTACCGCACCCCGGAGGGATATGTACCCAAGGGCGGCCTTCCCGGAGCGTGGGAAACATGCATGACCATGAATGATACGTGGGGCTATAAACGTGGCGACCATAACTATAAAACCGTAGCAACGCTGCTGACGAATTTAATTGAGTGCGCCAGCGGAGGGGGTAACTTTCTGCTGGATGTAGGCCCCACGGACAAGGGTGTGATACCGCAGCCGCAGGTTCAGCGGCTGCGGGCCATCGGCCATTGGCTCAAGACCAATGGCGATGCGATATACAATACGCATCGTTCGCCGTTTGGCGAGCCGCTGATGTTTGGCTACGCCACCTGCAAGCCCGGCTTCATTTACCTTGAGGTAACGAGATGGCCTCATGACGGCAAACTGCTGGTGCCTCCGGTGAGGCACATAACAAAGGCGTGGCTGCTAACTAAGCCGTCGAAACCACTGCACTTTGCCTCCTCATCGGGCGGGGTGATTGTTGATGTGCCCGCGCAGGCGCCAGACAAAATAGCGTCGGTGGTGGTGTTGCAGGTGGCCGGGCAGTAAACATAGCGAACGTTGCAAACAAAGCGACTGTGCAAGGCTTGTGTTTATGAGTCATCGAGATAAAAAGCTGCGACATTCGAACAAAGCCGAAAGACGGCCGGCGGCGGTCGCGCGTTCTGCGGCAAGCCGACGGCCGAATGTGGTGTTCATCATAGCTGACGACCTGACGGCACATGCGGTCAGGTCGCTCGGCAACGCGGAAGTGCGCACCGAGCATTTGGATAAGCTTGCGGCGGCGGGTTGCAGCTTTCGGCACTGCTTTCATCAGGGGTCGTGGACTCCGGCGGTTTGCATTGCCAGCCGCACTATGCTCTTTACGGGGCTGTCGGCGTTCAGGGCGCAGCAACAGGCCGAGACGGCATTGCTGTGGCCTGCGGCCATGGCCGCGGCGGGCTATCATACACATAGCATAGGCAAGTGGCATTTATCGCGGCGAAATTTGCGCCGTGGTTTTAAAACGCTGGGGCTTACGTCGTGCGGTGGCATGTTTGACTCTACAGACCCCAATGGGGCTGCGTATCATCGGCCGGCACCCGGCAATGATTGGAAGCCTTGGGACACCTCGCAAAAGGGGCATTGGCTGCGTCTGAAAGACTGGAAAGCCGACGCCAAGGATCGCGTGATTCATTCGGCCGAACTGTGGACGGATGAAGCGGTTGAATTTATTAATCGTCGCGCGGGATGCGACGAGCCTTTCTTTTTGCATGTGGGGTTTCATTTGCCGCATGATCCGCGGCAGTCGCCTCGTGAAATTGTTGCGAGTTACCCGCCGGAAAAAATCGCCTTGCCGCCCAATTATATGCCTTGCCATCCATTTGATCAGGGCGATTATGACATTCGCGACGAATTGCTGGCGCCGTTTCCGCGGACACCGGAGGCGGTGCGCCTGCACCGTGCGGAATATTATGCCGCTGTGACCATGCTCGACCGGCAAATAGGTCGCTTGCTTGCGGCGCTTGAGACCACTGGTGAAGCTCAGCGCACGTTGGTGGTGGTTACGTCAGATCATGGGTTGGCGGTCGGCGAGCATGGTCTGATGGGCAAGCAAAACTTGTATGACTGCAGCGTGCGAGTGCCGCTGATGATGCGCGGGCCTGGTGTGCCACGCGGCTGCGCGGTTGAGGCGCAGGTTTACCAGCACAGTTTATATGCAACCGTATGCGAATTAACCGGCGTGACATCAGGCCCGACGCTGGAGTTCCGGAGCCTGCTGCCTTTGATGCGCAGCGAAGCGGCCGCGGGTGAAGATGCAGTTTTTGGATTTTATCGGCACTTTCAACGATCGCTGCGCACGCGCGAGCATAAGCTGATTGTCTATCCGCAATCCGGCGTTGTGCAGTTATTTGATCTGCAGGCTGACCCTTGGGAAACCACGAATTTAGCCTATGCCCCCAAGCAGGCGGGCCTGCGGCGAAAGCTGCTGGGCCAACTTGTGCGACAGCAGCGGCGGCTTGGTGATGTTCTGTCTTTGGCGGCATGTAAATAAGCAGGAGCGCAGTTGAGAAAACTTCAGGCCATATTCCGCACGCCCGATGGCAGAAATTGCGCTTTGACGTTTGTACTCATCTGCTGCCTGTTTGGTCTTTCCGGCGCGTTCAGCGGGATGATTGACGTACTTAACAAGCACTTTCAGGCGTCGCTTAAAATTTCGCATGCGGAATCCGGCCTTGTGCAGGCGGCCTGGTATGGCTCGTATTTCATGCTGGCCATGCCGGCTGGCTGGCTGGCGGCGAAGCGCGGTTACCGCACCGGAATTGTCGTGGGGCTTTTATTGGCTGCGGTTGGCTGCCTGATGTTTTTACCCGCGGTAGGACTGCGGGCCTCGCATGATGCGGTGTTTGCAGGATTTTTGCTGGCGCTATTTATTGTGGGCTGCGGAATGACGTTTTTGGCGACCATATCAAATCCTTATACAACGGTATTAGGCTCGCCCGAGGCGGCTGTTTTTAGAATTAACCTCGCCCAAACCTGCGATGCTGTTGGGTGGATGATTGGGCCTATCGTGATGGGCTCGTATGTGATGTCAAAAACCGGCGCCGCCAACACCAGCAACAGCCGCATCTATTTGCCCTATCTTGTTTTGGCAGTCATTGTGGCCGTGCTCATGCTGGTTTTTATGGTGTCGCCCGTGCCCGACATTCAGGCTCCGGACGAGCACGAGAATCAGGGCGAGTCTGTGGTGCAGCCACTCTTTAAGGAGCGGCACTTTATGTGTGCTGTGGGGGCACAGGTGCTTTATGTGGCGGCACAGACGGGTATTTTCAGCTTTTTTATCAACGATGTGAAAGACCCCGGCAGTTCCCCTGCAATTCCAATGTGGGCTCTGCATTGGGTGCCCGCGGCCATGCGCTACACACAGGGCCATGGGTGGTTTATCACCGAATATGGCGCGAGCATGATGCTCTCGGCCGCGTTTGGGCTTTTCACTTTCGGGCGGTTGTGCGGCAGCGTGTTGCTTAAGTTTTTGGAGGCGCACCGGGTGCTGGGCGCTTATGCGGTAGTTAATATAGGGCTGATGGCATTGGTGATGCTGAAGCTGGGGTGGGTGTCGGTCATGGCGCTGATGCTGAGCTTCTTTTTTATGTCCATCATGTATCCAACAATTTTTGCGCTGGGAATCAGAGGTTTGGGCGCCCGCGCTAAGTTTGCGTCAAGCTTTATTGTGATGGCGATTGTGGGCGGCGCTGTCATGCCGCTGGTAATGGGATGGGTGGCTGATGAGACGTCCATGCGCATCGGCTTTGCCGTGCCGCTGATTTGCTTTGTGTTTATTGCGGGCTATGCATTGCTGTGGCGGCGGCTGGCGATGGCGGATGTTGGGCCGGTTGGGGCATTGACATAATGTCTGCGGCGGGGCGGCCATGACGGATCAACTCGGCCATCATCAGCATCTGCGGTCTGACATGATTCAAAAAGTGCTTGTAGCCGGCGCACAGGTAGTTCAGGCCCGGCTCGCCATCAGGCGTGATGGCAAAGCGATTCTTAGGGCATTCGCCCTGACAGGCAAAGCGTACTTCGCAGGAGCGGCAGTACTGGGGCAGGAGATCGCGCTTATCGGTTCCAAACTTTTTTTGCTCCGGAGAGTTGGCCATTTTATCGAGTCGCTGGGTGTTGATATTGCCGAGCTTATACTCCGGAGAAACAAAATGGTCGCAGGCGTAAAGGTCGCCCGTATGCTCCAGCGCCAGCGCGGAGCCGCAGGTTTCGGCAAACACGCAAAGCGTTGCGCCGTAACCGGCCCATATGCCAAGCTGAACGTCAAAAATCTGGACGAAAATGCGGCCTACGTCGCGCTGGATCCAGGCGTCAAAAATCTCCGACAAGAACTTTCCGTATTGCAGCGGTTCCACCGACCATGGGGCAACCTCCGGCATGGCCGACAAGATGCGCAGCCGTCCACCGTACTGATTGGTATTGTCGCCGCCGCCAAGACGCTCCACGAGCGGAATAAACTGGATGTAGCCGCTGCCATGTTCGCGTAAAAATTCGTACACTTCCAGCGGATTTTCGGCGACTTGCTTATTAACCACGGTAAGCGTGTTGAAATCCACCTTGTGCTTTTTAAGCAGCGTAAGCCCGCGGTACACCTGTTCAAAGGTGGGCTTGCCGCCGCGCGTCACGCGGTACCGGTTGTGCAGCTCCGCGGGGCCATCAATGGAGAGGCCGACCAAAAAGTGTTCGCGGGCCAAAAACTCGCACCAGGCGTCATTAAGCAGCGTGCCATTGGTCTGAATGGCGTTGGAAATGCGTTTGCCGGGCGGACAGAACTGTTTTTGCAGGGCCACAATCTTCTCAAAATAATCCAGGCCGAGGAGCGTTGGTTCGCCACCCTGCCAGGCAAAGTTTACTTCTGGTCCCGGCTGAGATGCGGCATATTGGCGGATATATGATTCCAGAGTGGCGTCGCTCATGCGGAACTCCGCCGCGCGGGCGTGCTGCGGAAACAGCGCCTCCTTTTTTAAGTAGAAGCAGTAGGTGCAATCTAAGTTGCAGATAGGGCCAATCGGCTTGGTCATAACATGGAAGGGAGCTTTCTGCATCAGCGACGACACCTGCGCGAAACACCATGAAGTAAGAGCGGCTGTTGGGCCGGGTTCACCTTTTACAAGTTTAGCCATTTGCGTTGCCAATGCCAAGGCGGGTTATCGCGCGGTCGGTTTCGTAAACTAATGCCGGTTCTGATGTTACGATTGCCCCGCCCACGACTGGCCGGTTTTGCCCGCCGGGTGACAAGAATCCCGGTCAGCTGGTCCGTCCAGCATCGGGATTTCGGCATCCACGCCTTCCCGGTAAGTGGCTTCGTGCCACATCGGGATTTCGGCATCCATGCCTTCCCGATAAGTGGCTCCGTGCCACATCGGGATTTCGGCATCCATGCCTTCCCGATAAGTGGCTCCGT